>CAZUZB010000163.1:0-4158 GCA_964624695.1 uncultured Anaerolineales bacterium
AGCATTGCTCACCTTCAGGCTCAGCAGCCGCGAGATGAGGCCGCGGCTCGCAACCGTGAGTTGCTCCTGGCCGCCCTCGGGCGCGTCCCCTGGCGACCGGCACGTACCTTTTACGAGGGGCTGGTGGCCCTCAACTGGCTCTATTACCTGGATGGATGCGACAGCCTGGGCCGCTTTGATCAGGACCTGGGTGCGTTGTACGAGGCCGACCTGGAGGCGGGGCGCCTGGACGCGGAGACTGGCGTGACCCTGGTGCGCGCTCTCTGGCGCAATGCGGATGCCAACGACGGCTGGAACGTGGCCCTGGGCGGAACCGACGCCAGCGGCCGCTGCGCCGCCAACGCCCTGACCGAGGCGAGCTTGCGGGCGGGCGTCGGTCTGCGGCGCCCCAACCTGGCGCTGCGGGTGACCGACGATCTCCCGGGGCCGGTACGTGAGGCGGCGCTGGACTGCTTGGCCAGCGGCAACGGCTTGCCCGCCCTCTATCACGAGGATGGCTATGGCCGAGCCATCGACGCCTTTGGCCTGGACCTGCGGCCCGAGGATCGTGCCGAGTGGGCCTTTGGTGGGTGCACCGAGCTGATGGTCCATGGCCGCTCCAACGTGGGCTCGCTGGACGCGGGCCTGAATCTGCCGTCCATCCTGGCGGAGACCCTCCAAGCCCACCTGGCCACGGCCGGCTCCTATGCGGATCTCTGGGCAGCTCTGCAACGGGCGATCTCGGGCCATGTGGCCGCGCTGACCGCCGGGGTGAACGCCGCCCAAGCGCTGCATGCCCGGTGGCAGCCGCAGCCTCTGCGCAGCCTGCTGATCGATGACTGCCTCGATGCGGGACGCGAGTACAATGCGGGCGGCGCTCGCTACAACTGGAGCGTCATCAACGTTGGTGGGCTCGCCAATGTGGCCGACAGCCTGGCGGTGCTGGAGCGACTGGTCTTTGAGGAACAGGCACTGACCGGGGCAGCCTTCCTCGATGCGCTGGAGCGCGATTGGGAGGGGAGCGAGGAGCTGCGGCAGCGGGCGCAACGGGTGACGCGCTATGGGAACGACGAGCCACGGGTGGACCAGATCGCCCGAGAGGTGGCGGAGCATGTCTTCCGGGCCTTTGGGCGGCACACACCGTGGCGAGGCGGGCGGTTCCTGCCCGCGTGCCTGATGTTTGTCACCTACGCCGATGCGGGGACGCCGGTGATGGCCACGCCGGATGGGCGGCGTGCGGGAGAGCCTATCGCCGACTCGATCGGTCCGGTCGCAGGACGCGACCGATCGGGGCCGACGGCCATGCTCCGTTCGGTGGCCGGTCTGCCGCAAGAGCTGGCGCCAGGAACGTTGGTCACCAACATTCGCCTGACGGGACGCCTTTTTGGCCCCGCCGAGGACCGCCGCCGGGTCTGGGATCTGCTCGAGACCTACTTTGGGCTTGGCGGCATGCAGCTCCAGGTGAATGTGATGGATCAGAGGGCTCTGCAAGAGGCGGTAGCGCGCCCAGAGGCTTACGGCGACCTGATCGTGCGGGTGGGGGGCTATTCCGAATACTGGCGGAACCTGTCCGACGCGCTTCGCCGGACCATCCTGGAGCGGTGCGAGCACGAGCTCTAGGGCTTGCTCGGGGCGGAGCGGTATGCTAGAATCTAGCCAAGGTGGGCCGCCGGTGACGGGGCGGTCCTCTCTCTGGGCCAGCCCCGTGAACGATCACGTGATCGATTCAGGATGATGAGAGCAAGGGTATGACGCGACGGGTTACCATCCGCGATGTGGCCGAGCGCGCGGGCGTCTCGCGCCAGACGGTCTCGCGGGCCATCAACGACAAGGGCGAGATCAGCGCCGAGACCCGCAAGCAGGTGCTGGACGTGGCTCGCGAGCTGGGCTATTGGCCCAACACGCTGGCGCGCGGCCTGCGCACGCGCCATACGCAGACCATCGGCCTGGTGGTGCCGGACATCGCCAACCCGTTCTTTGCCGAGGTGGCGCGGGGCGCGTCCGAGGTGGCCTATGGCGAGGGCTATAGCGTGCTGCTCAGCAACACCGACGAGCAGCCCGAACGGGAGTTGCAGGCGCTGCGCACGTTGGTGGCTCACCAGGTGGATGGGCTCCTGCTGGTCAGCTCTCGGCTGGACGACGATGCCCTGGCCGAGGCGGCCGAGCGTTGGCGTCCGGCGGTCTTGGTGAACCGTCGCTGTCCCCAGGTACCGGGCGTTGGCAGCGTCATGGTGGATGATATCGCGGCGGCCATGAAGGCCGTGCACTACCTTGCGGGCAAGGGACGTGTGCCCATCACCTTTCTCAGTGGCACCGAGGGCTCGCGCAGCGCCGCCCTCAGGCGCCAAGGGTTCGAGCGGGCCGCGCGAGAGGCGGGCCTGGCGGATGCCCACTCGGTGTTGTGCGCGCCGACGTTCGAGGGCGGGCTGGCGGCGGCGTTGCGGGCCTTGAGTGATGCGTCGCGCCCAGCAGCCCTGCTGGCGTACAACGACCTGGTGGCGCTGGGGGCGTTGGAGGCCTGTCGCCGTCTGCAGGTGCAGGTGCCCGAGGATCTAGCCGTCATGGGATGGGATGACCTGCTGTTCACCGCCTATGTGTGGCCAGCGCTGACCACCATGCGTCAGCCCAAGGCCGAGTTGGGCGCGCGCGCCATGCGCATGCTGCTCGATCTCGTGGGGGACCCCGAGGCAGCGCCCGCATCGGTCCAGATCCAGGCAGAGCTGGTGGTTCGTAACTCGGCATGATGGACAGAGCGCCGACGGAGGCGCGCATATTAGGGAGGTCACATGGTCGATCAGCTTCAGGCGTGGTTCGGAATCTCTGGCAAGGTGGCTGCCATCACGGGCGGCGGCGGCGTGCTCTGCGGCGCCATGAGCCATGGCCTGGCCAGGGTGGGGGTGCGCGTGGCGGTGCTGGATATCTCCGAGGCGGCCGCCCAGCGCGTGGTCGATGAGATCACTGCCCAGGGCGGCGAGGCGTTGGCCGTCCCGTGTGACTGTCTCGATCGCGACTCGCTGGCCAAGGCCCGCGAACGCGTTCTCGAGGCCTACGGCCCCGTCGATTTCTTGATCAACGGCGCGGGCGGCAACAGCCCCAAGGCGACCACCTCGGCCAACCAGTCGTTCTTTGACCTGCCCGAGGAGGGGTTTCGCTGGGTGTTCGACTTGAACCTGACGACGGCGCTGCTCACCACGCAGGTGTTTGCGCGCGATATGGTGGACCGCGGCGAGGGCGTCATTGTGAATATCGCCTCGGTCAATTCGTTCCAACCCTTGACCAACATTCCGGCCTATTCGGCGGCCAAGGCGGCCATTCGCAACTTTACCGAGTGGTTGGCGGTGCATCTCTCGCAGAACTATGCGACGGGCATTCGCGTGAACGCCATCGCGCCGGGGTTCTACCTCACAGAGCAGAACCGCTTTTTGTTGGAGGACGCGGACACGGGCGGCTATACCCCGCGCGGGCAAAAGGTGGTGGGCAAGACGCCCATGGCCCGCTTTGGCGACCCGGATGAGCTGCTGGGGACGTTGGTCTGGCTGCTGTCGCCGGGGGCTGCCTTTGTGCACGGCGTGACCGTGCCGGTGGATGGAGGTTTCTGCGCCTACAGCGGCGTCTAGCACGCCCAGCAGGCTCGGTTGATGGCATCACGCTACAGGAGGAGAGGGCTACCATGACGGGCGTTCCTGAACCCGCTGCCCCACTGGCCACACTGCAGGTGGAGCACGACTTTTTCGTCGGCATCGATTCGGACGGCTGCGTCTTTGATACCATGGAGATCAAGCACAAAGAGTGCTTTACCCCCAATATCATCAAGCATTGGGGGCTGCAAGCTGTCAGCAAGTACGCGCGCGAGGCCAGCGAGTTTGTGAACCTCTACAGCAAGTGGCGCGGCGTCAACCGCTGGCCCGCACTGATCAAGGTGTTCGATCTGCTGCGCGAGCGCCCCGAGGTGCAACGTCGCAAGGCGGCCATCCCCGAGGCGCCCTCGATCCGCGACTTTATCAGCTCTGGTCTGCCGCTGAGCAACGAGTCGTTGGCCGCGCTGCTGGAGGAGACCGATGACCCCGAGCTGCGGCGGGCCTTGGCGTGGAGCAACGCGGTGAACGCCACCATTGCCGACATGGTCCACGGCGTGCCGCCGTTCCCCTATGTGCGCGAGAGCCTGGAGCGCATCGTGCA
>CAZUZB010000164.1:0-4053 GCA_964624695.1 uncultured Anaerolineales bacterium
CGAGAGCATGGCCTATGCCGAGTCGCTCATCGAGAGCATGCCGGATATGCTCTTTGTCTTTAGCGACCAAGGGCTCTTTATCGACGCCAAAGCCGACCGAGACGCCCTCTACATCGCGCCTGAGCAGTTCATCGACCAACACTATAGCCAGGTGCTGCCCCCAGTCCTTGTGGAACAGCTCGACGCAGCGATTCCCCAGGCCCTCTCCTCTCAGAAAACCGTCAGCCTGGACTATGCCCTGCCATCGGGCGATGGCACGCATCACTATGCCGCACGCCTGGTCGCCTTTGGCCCCGACAAGGTCATCGCCACGGTCCGCGATGTCACCATGGAAAGGCTGGCAGAGCAAGAGCTGGAACGCGCCCGCGCCGCCGCCGAGAACGCCAACCGCGCCAAATCCGAGTTCCTGGCCAGCATGAGCCACGAGATCCGCACGCCCATGAACGGCGTCCTGGGCATGACCGAGCTCGCCCTCAGCACCGAGCTCACCGATGAACAGCGCGAGTACCTCACCATGGCCCATGACTCGGCCATCTCGCTGCTGGACCTGATCAACGACATCCTGGACTTTTCCAAGATCGAGGCGGGCCGCCTGGAGCTGGAGCAGGTCGACTTTCGTCTGGATCACCTCATCAGCGGCACCACCAAGCCGCTGGCGCTGCGCGCCGCCTCCAAGGGGCTGGAACTGGCCGTCCGCATCGCCCCAGGCACCCCCGAGGCTATCCGCGGCGACCCTAGCCGCCTACGTCAGGTGCTGGTCAACCTGCTATCCAACGCGATAAAGTTCACCGAAGAGGGCGAGATCGTCCTCTCCTGCGAGCTGGCCACAGAGCGCGACGACGAGCTGGTGCTGGCCTTTTCCGTCAGCGATACGGGGATCGGCATCCCCAAGGAAAAGCAGAGCGCCGTCTTTGATGCGTTCGTCCAGGCCGATAGCTCGACCACGCGCCGCTACGGCGGCACAGGGTTGGGGCTGCCCATCTGCAAGCGCCTGGTCGAGGCCATGGGGGGCGCGCTCACCGTCGAAAGCGAGCTAGGGCGCGGCAGCACGTTTCGCTTCCAGGCCCACCTCCAGCGCGCCCAAGAGGCGCTGGCCGACGAGGCCCACGATCTTGAGGCCATGAGCGACGCGCTGCGAGGCATGCGCGCCCTGGTGGTGGACGATAGCGCCGCCAATCGCCGCATCATGGCCGAGAACTTGGTGTCCTGGGGCATGGTCGCCATCACCGCCCCCGACGGCCCCGTCGCCCTCGGCACGCTGCAAGAGGCCGAGGAGATGGCGGTCCCCTTTGACCTGATCGTCGTCGACGCCATCATGCCCGGCATGGATGGCTATGCCCTGGTCCGCGCCCTCCGGCAGCGTCCCGCCTGGCGCCAGACGCCCCTCCTGATGGTCAGCTCCGATCCCAACTATGCCGCCTGCCAGGCCGCTGGCATCGGCACCTGCTTGCGCAAGCCGGCCACCCGCTCCGAGCTCTTTGACGGCCTCATGACCACCTTGTCGTCAGCCAAGCGGGCCAACGGGCCAACCACGCCCAGCTCAGAGCCCGAGCAAGCCGCCCGTCCGCTGCGCATCCTCCTGGCCGAGGACAATCCTGTCAACCAACGCGTGGCAGCCACGGTGTTGCATCGCCGTGGCCATGAGGTCGAGATCGCCGCCACCGGAGCCCAGGCCCTCGAAAGCGTCACGCGTGATAGCTATGACCTGATCCTGATGGATGTGGAGATGCCCGAGATGGACGGCCTGGAGGCCACCCGCCGCATCCGCGCCCTCGAAGCCGAGACCGGCGGCCACGTGCCTATCATCGCCATGACCGCCCACGCCATGCGCGGTGACAAGGAAAAGTGCCTCGAGGCTGGCATGGATGGCTACTTGCCCAAGCCGATCCGACAGCAGGAGTTGCTCCAATTGGTAGAAAACCTCGCCACACCCCCAACCCCACCCTCCCCCAACGCCCCCGAGGGCATGTTCCAGGCCGATGCTCTGCTCCATCTGGTGAGCGGCGACACATCCATGGCCTACGAGATCCTGGTCATGTTTCTGGAGCAGGCCCGCCGTGACCTGGGTCGCATGGAGGAGGCGCTGGCCACCGGCGATCTAAAGACCCTGCATCGCCTGGCGCACACCCTCAAGGGCGCCTCCGCCACCGTGGGCGCCACCGGCCCGGCGGCTGTGGCCGCCCGCCTCGAAAAGACCGCCCGAGACGGCGACGCCGACCGCGCCATCGAAACTCTCGGCGACGTGCGGCGCATACTGGATCGCACGTTGCCCCTGGTGGAGGCCACCCTGGAAGAGCTGCGGGAAGGCCTATAGGAGCTCGCGCAGCCTGCGCCGATAGTGGCAAAAGCTCTCCCAAGAGACATCCGGCGGCACATAGTGATCGCACGCCGGCACGTACCCGCCCGTGCGAACCACCGGCGCGATCCGCGCCAACTCGGCATCGATGGCATCCGGCCCGGCGGCCAGCGCCGTCTTGTCGATGCCGCCTAGCATCTGCAGGCGCGGGTAGCGGGCCCGCACCTCGGCCACGTCCATGCCCGCCCGCACCTCGAACGGGTACAGCCCCGTCACGCCCACGTCCAGAAACTGCGGGATCAGGTCCCACACGTTGCCGTCGGTATCCAGCAGGATCACGTCCACGCCGCGTTCTCGTAAAAAGCCGTTGATCCGCCGATAGACCGGCGCCATAAAGGCCCGAAAGACGCGCGGCGAGACCATCCCCCCGCCCTTGTAGCTCATATCCTCCCAATAGTACATGCCATCGACGTCAACCTGCCCCAGCACCTCCTCGAACAGCGCCAGCCACAGGTCCGTCAGGTGCGCCAGGATGGCCTGCACCAGGTCGGGCGTGTCGTGAAAGGCGTACATCATCCCCTCAAAGCCCAACAGCGTCCGCAGCGCCGAAAAGACCCCCACGAACGGCCCGCCGATCAGCAGCGGCCAGTCGCGCCTGCGGTAGAGCGCCAGATGAGCCTCCCAATCGGCGGGCAGGCGGCCGGGGGCATTCGGCTGCAAGCGCTCCTCCCGAAACCGCTCCCAGCTCGCCCAGTCGCTCACCGGCCAGCCGATGGCGTGGGGCAGGCTGGCGCTGTCCTGGCGCAGCCGCACGATGGTGCCGTCGGCCTCGCGCCGCGTGATGGTGGTCTCGTCCTCCTCCAGCACGCTGACCTCAAAGGCTGGGCAGGGGCCCCAGTTCACGTCCACCTTTTCCAGGCCCGCATCTAGCCCCAACGTCGCGTGCACGGCGGTGTCGCGTGGCTCGCTGCGTCGCCACGGGAACCCCTCGCCCTTGACCCCCTCGCCCGGCTGCAGGCCCGTTGGCGCATCGGCGCGCCGGGGCAGGCCCTCAGCGTGCCAGCGGTCCAGGGCGCCCGCCCAGTAACCCATCTCCCAATCGGGCGCACGGTCCACCGGCTCGAACCGCATGCAGGCCCGAAAGCGTTCACGTGCGTTCATTGGATCCCCCGATCCTACTAGAACCGCGCCCAGTTGACGGGCGGCCCCGAGCATGACAGAATCGGCCCACGGTCGGCGCCCACTATAGCGCGATCCGACCCAGCTCACCAGCCGCCGGCGCTACAGGGAGCCAGCCAGATGAATTCCGCGATCCAATCCACACCCGCGCCGTGTACCTCCTTTGAGGACGCGCTGCAGCGCCACCAACACCTGGCCAGCCGCGAGCCCGATGACCTCTGGCCCGAATGCCGCAGCGTGCTGCTGCACCACGGCGCCGCCACGGAGCGGGTGGCCTTGTTCTATCACGGGTATTGCAGTTGCCCGCAGCAGTTTCGCGTCTTGGGGGAAGCATTGCACGCCCAGGGTTGGAACGTGCTCGTCCCGCGTTTCGCGTACCACGGGCATACCGATCGCGACGCCACCCGCACCCGCCTGCTCACCCCCGAGAGCCTGGTCGAGACCGCCTCGCAAGCCGTGGATACCGCCGTGGGCCTGGGCCGGCGGCTGACCGTCTGCGGCCTCTCCATGGGCGGGCTGATGGCCGGCTGGGCCGCCCAGATGCGCCCCGAGGTCGAGCACGCCGTGCTGGTGGCGCC
>CAZUZB010000165.1:0-4052 GCA_964624695.1 uncultured Anaerolineales bacterium
CCTCGGCCCACAGCGGCGCGGTGCGCTGCCGCGTGAACGGCTGCAGGTCGATATACGGCCAGGGCAGCGTCAGCGGGCCCCACAGCGTGCGGTTGCCCCACAGCGCCGCCCGCGTCTCGCCGTTGCCGTCCGGCTGCTGCACCACGCCCCAGGCCGTCACCCGCGTATCCGGCCCCGGCACCAGCACGTTCCCCGCGATAGTCGCCCGGCTGGGGCCGCTGCCCTCCAGGTCCCCCAGGTGGATGGAGAGCTCGGCCGGGTTGTACACCACGTTGCTCGCCACCACCGCCGTCACATCGCCCTTTAGGAAGGGGTTGCGCTCCACATTGTGGGCCAGCAGGTTCTCCACCACCGCCACCCGCTGGGCATGGTCGCCCACCAGGATCCCCTTGGAGTGCTCGCCCTCCGAGTGGATCGAGTGCGACAGGTTCTCGGCGATCAGGCAGCCCTGGATCGTCAGGTCCCACACGGCCTCGCCCCAGATGCCGATCCCCTCGTCCACCGCCCAGCTCACCGAGCAGTGGCGGATCAGGATGTTATAGGCCGGGGCGCCGCGCACCCCCACCACCTGGATGCCGTCGCGGTCGTCGGGCGCGGGGCCCAGCGGGTCATCGCCCACCCGCACCCGTAGGTGCTCCACCACCACGTCGTGGGTGCGGATGCTCAGCCCCGCCCCCACCAGCGTGATGCCCGGCGACGGCGCGGTGTCCCCCGCGATCTCGACATAAGGGTGATACACGTACAGCGGCTGGCGCAGCGCGATGCAGCCGGCCACGTCGAACACGATCCGTCGCGGCCCCGGCGTCTCGATGGCCGCCCGCAGCGACCCGGGCCCGTCGGCCGCCAGCGTGGTCACGTGCAGCACCGCGCCGCCCTCGGCCGGCGTAGGCGCCTCGCCCAGCCCGTAGAACGCGCTGCCTGCCAGCTCGCGCGGCGGGCCGCCGCAGCCGCCCAGCAGCAGCGCCATCACCAGCGCGCCAAGGAGGATGCGGTGGGTGGATCGGTTCACGGTGATGCCCATGGTACCCCCTATGGCAGCGGGGCCCGGGCGCGCATGTTCGCCCGGGCCCCGTCTCGCGATGCGGCTCGTCTTACCAGCTCAGCGGCGCGAACCAGTCGGCGGGGTAATCCACGCCAAAGCCCACCCGCTCGCTCACCGTCAGGTAGCTATCCACCGGCACGTCGGCGTTGGGGTAGCCCGCGGCCTCGGCCAGGGGCACGCCCGGCGCCGACCCCACAAAGTACTCGCCCCACGGCATGTTGGGCATGGCGCAGGTCAGGTGCGTCCCATAGGGCGACATGGCCCCGCCGTGCAGGATCACCGTCAGCCCGGCCGTGTTGGCCGCCTCGGCGATCTTGCGGCAGGCCGTCAGTCCGCCCACCCAGTTCATGTCGGGCTGGAGGATGTCCACCGCGCCATGCTTGATCATCCAGAGGAACGGCCAGGGCGTGTACATATGCTCGCCCGTCGCCAGCGTCTGCCAGGGGAGCCGCTCGCGCACGGCCACGTGGCCGTCCAGGTCCTCGGGGATCAGGTACTCTTCGATCCACTTCAGCCGGTACGGGCGCAGCCGCTCGGCCAGCCGCACCGTGTACTCGACGTCGAACGCCATATAGCAGTCCAGCATGATCTCGCAGTCGTCGCCCACCAGCTCGCGGGTGTGGGCCACCAGGGCCTCGTTCTTGGCCAGCCCGTCCAGGCCGTCCACCGGGCCATAGGGGCAGGCCAGCTTGACGGCCCTAAAGCCCACCTCCCGATACCAGTCGATGTCGTTGCCGGTGGCATAGCAAAAGATCTGGTCGCGCACCTTGCCGCCCAGCAGCTCGTACACCGGCACGCCGTGCAGCTTGCCCTTCAGGTCCCACAGGGCCAGGTCCACGGCGCTCATGGCCACCGACGCCAGCCCCACGGTGCCGTACGGCTTGGACATGCGGAACATCAGGTCCCACAGCCGCTCGATGGCGGTGCACTCTTGGCCCACCAGGATCTGGGCATAGTGGTCTTGGATGACGGCGGCGGCGGGGCGGCCGCAGGTGCCCGGCGCCAGGCCGTAGGTGCCGTCCTCGGCGGTCACCTTGACCCAGAACCCGCCGAACTTGGGCATCCACAGGCTGCGATGCCGCTTGAACTCGGGGAACTTGGACATGGGGTTGGCCACCTCGGCGTCCACCACCCACGGGTCGCGGCGCGGGGCGGACTTGGCAGGCTGGGGCGGCCGGTTCAGCGCCAGGCATTCGACGGACTTGATCTTCACGGTTCGATGCTCCTTGTGTGCCGATGCTCTCACGGTGCCGTATGCGGGTCTCATGCATACACAAGCCCGCGCCCAGAGGCTAGTCGCCTCGCGGGCGCGGGTCAAGCGGTTGCGCGCTGGTGGGCGCGCAGGTCATGTTCGGTTAGCGTCTGGTGCGGCTAGGCGGCGCGGTCCTCCCGCCCGAACAGCCGCGCGAAAAAGCCCTGTTTCTTGGTCTCCTTGGCTGGTGAGGCGGCCACCGCCTCGCCGGTGAGTCGAGCGCCGCAGCTCTCGCAGTAGCGGGTGCCCTGTGGGTTGCTACGGCCACACTTGGGGCATGTCAAGAGGTGCCCAATGCCCACATCGGATCCCTTCTCGGCCATCTGTTGCCCTCCTCGGTATGTGCCCAACGCTGCGTTCCCAGGGCATGCCCCGCCACCTGCGACGACCGGCGGCTCCTGCCCATGAAAAGCAACAACGGAGCCCGCGCTACGTGCGTTGGGGCTCCGTTGATCGTTCCGTAGCTCTATGCCCATTATAACAGGGCACCTGTGCATGTCAATGGGCAATCGCTCCGCCCGGCGCGGTCTAGTCCCACACCTTCAGGTCGTCAAAGACCGCCTCGCCGGCATAGATCACCAGGCCGATCCGCCCGCTGTTCAGGCTGGTATCGGTGGCGGTGATGATCCTCTCGCCGTCCAGGGTCACCTCCAGCGTGCTGCCCTGCGCCCGGATCCACAGGTTATAGGTCTGGTTGAGGGCCACCCCTGCGTTGGCCGTGGCCACCACTGCGGGCCCCGCGGCGGTGCGCTTGCGCAGCAGCACGTTCCCGCTGGGGGGGTGCAGCAGCACGTCATAGGCCAGGGTGCTGTTGGCATTGGAGCGGAACACCAGCCCGGCATAGCCGCTCTTGATGGTGATGACGCCGGCATAGGTCAGGTCGGTATAGGTCTCCTTTTCGGTATAGTAGGCATAGCCGCTGGCGACATAGGTGCGCAGCTCGCCGCCGGCTACAGTCCAGGTGCCGCCTGTGGCCGTCCAGTCGGCCGCCACCGGCCCGTCAAAGGTCTCGCTCCAGTCGGGCAGCAAGAGTGGCAGCAGTATCCCCGGCTGCACAAACACCGAGGTGATCGCCTTGAGCACGAACGGGGTTGGCGTGATGCTGGGCGTCGGCGTTATCGTCGGCGTGGGGGTCTCGGTTGGTTCGGTGGTTGGCGTCGGCTCGTCGGTAGCGGTCGGTGCGGGCGTCGGCGTCTCTTCCTCTGCCTCGGCCAGAGCGGCTGCGGCTGCCGTTGCCGTCAGAGCCTCTGCCACGGAGGTGGCGGTCTGGTCGGCGCTGGCAGCGGCACCGGTGGCGTCGGCCTCGGCTTGAGCGAGCGCGGCCTGGGCGGTGGCAGTCAGGGCCGCAAGGGTTTCTTCCGTGGACCGGGCCACGTCGGTCTCGTTTGCCACGGCCACCGCGGTCTGCGTCGCTAGGCGGTCCTCGCGATTCTGCCACTGGGCGTATACGAACATGCCCAAGGCGCACAGCATGAGCAGGAGCATGCCCAGCAACGATGCCGCCCAAATCGGCAAGATCGGCTTGAGCATGACCGCCGCGCGCGCCTCCAGCGCCTGGCCGCTGCTGGTCACCGCCCGGATGGCGTACGGCAGCGCCTCGGTGGTCCCAAAGAGGGGCCGCTTTTTGCGGGCGGCCACCTTGACGCTGGTCTCTCCCAGCGCGCCCGGTCGGACGGCCAGTTGGGTGGTGGCAGGCGCTACGGCCACCTGCTCGTCCGATTCGGCGCCGGTCAGGCGGATCGTCTCGGGCGCGTTGCC
>CAZUZB010000166.1:0-3951 GCA_964624695.1 uncultured Anaerolineales bacterium
GGCCCCTCGCTGGGCGCCTGTATCCACGCTGGAGGTCCTTTTGCCAGGCCCGAACGGATCGACCAACCACGCGACGCGCGGCCTATGGCGACGGGATCTGGTCGCCATCCTGGTGATGATGGCGTTCTTTCCGGCTGCGCTGAGCATGTCTCAGACGTTGGTGCCGCTCTGGATGGCGAGTTTGCGCTTTGAAAAGGCCACCGTGGGGCTGATCCAGGCGACGCCGGCGTTGATGGGCGTGTTTCTCGGGCCGCCGTTGGCGCGGCTGGCGACGGGCGGCTATCGGCGGGAGACGCTGGTCGGCCTGTTCGTGGTGAGCGCCGTGGCGTGCTGGCTGATGAGCCGGGCGACCACGGCGGCGGCGCTGGTGGTGCCCCAGATGATGTTCGGGCTGGCCACGGCGGCTTTTTGGTCCAACGGGCTGGCTGCCAGCTTTGGCCTGGGCGACGGCTCGCGGCAGGACGCCATTCAGGGGTGGGTGACGGCGGCCCAGGCCATCGGCTTTTGTGGGGGGCCGCTGCTGGGCGGCTACCTCAGCATGCGGAGCTTTCCGGCGGCCTTTTGGAGCGGGGTGGTGTGCGCGGTGATCGGTGCGCTGGCGGCGGCGGCGATGGTGCGGCGGCCGGCGATCGAGCCCAGCCCGGGCGTGGGACGGGCGGTGGCCGAGTCCTATCAGCGATTCTGGCGGGTGGTCTCGCAGCGCCCGCGGGTGCGGGTGGGCTCGGTGTTTGTGGGGCTCTGCGCGTTTCTCCTCTTTGTGATGGGAGGCTCGTTCTTTTTGGTATACCTCGAGGGGCTGGGGTGGACCAGCCTGGCGGCTGCGAGCCTGATCGCCGGGCGCGAGGCCATGGGCGGGCTGGTGCGGCTGGGCTATGGGCCGGCCACTAGGCGCCTGGGCCCGGTGACGTTGCTGGGCGGGGGCGCCATTCTGGCGGCGGTGGCTTTGGCGCTGACGCCGCTGGCAACTTCGGGGTGGCCGCTGGTGGCCATCGCCTTGGCGGTGGGGATCGGACTGGGGTTCATGTCGCCGGCGGCCAACGTGTTGGCGGGCGCTAGCGCCGTGCCCGAGGAGCAGGCCTTTGGCATCGTGACCACCAACGTGGCCAACAGCGGGGCGCAGCTACTGCTGGCGCCGCTGCTGGGCTGGTGGCTGGGGCGTTCGTCCTACGGCCTGGTGTACCCCGCCATCGCCGTGGTCTGGATCGGCCTGGTCTGGTGGGCCATGCGGTGGGGCTGGCGGACCGAGCCGCCGCCGCGCGCGCAACGCTCCGAGCCGGATGCGGGGCCGACCGGCTAGTTGGCCTCCACAAAGCGGAACCCCAGGCAGGCCCCGTCGGGCGTCTCGTCCAGCGGGGCGAACACGGCCGCCTGCAATGCCGCATAGTGCTCGTTGCGGATGACCCGCTGCGATCCTCCTGCCAGCCAGTCATTCAGGAATGAGGTCCAGGTCGCGTCGGTCAGGTAGACGTGGTTGATGATGAGCTGCTGGGCGGCGTCACTGGTGTGGGCCTGGCAGATGTCCTGGGCGCATCCCAAGGTCCAGCCCTCGAACGTAACCTCTGGCCGCACCATGATCTTGAGCCGCCAGCCGTAGGGGAGCATGTCCGCCAGGGCTGCGCGCATGGTGGGGGTATCCAGCAGGCCCAGCTCGGCGCCATAGGCGCGGCCGTCGCTGGCATAGGCCCACTTGCCCTGGTTGGTGACGCCCATCCAGCCGCCCGTCCAGCCATACTCGTAGATCAGGGTCACCTGGGCAGAGGTGGTCGGCGTCGTGGCGGCCGTGGGCGATGGCGTGCCCGTGCCCGTGGCCGAAGGCGCCGTGACGGTGACCAGGGCGATCAACCGGGCGCCAAAGGGGGTGCTCTCGTCGGCGTGCAGGCGCCAGACGCCCTGATACTCGCCGGGCTCGCGGGGCGCCTGCAGGGTCAGCGAGAGATCGACCTCCTGGCCCGGTTCCACCGGCCCTATCGAGGCGCCCGATCGGACGCCAAAGGTCTCGCCCTCCACATGGCGCAGATGGGTGGCCGCGGGCCAGGCTACCGCCCCACTGTTGAGGACGCGCCACGTCTTGACCACGCTCACGCCCGCGGCCACGCCGCTGCCATCGGGCAGGGTGACGTCCGCCACATAGTCGCTATCCAGGAGCGCCGGGTCCACGGTGGGGGCTATGGTGGCGGTGGGCGGCGCCACGTCTTGCGCGGTAGCCGTCGCGCCCACGCTGGGCGATGCTGCCACGCTGGGGCTGGGCGCGCTGGTGGGCTCCTCGACCTCGGCGGGGGCGCTGGTGAGGGTTGGCTCTAGCGCCCAGGGCAGCAGCCCGGCCAGCATCGCTTGGGCCCGCGGCGAGATGGCGTAGGCGATCAGGACGCCGCTGACGGCGATGACCAGCAGGGCCAACGCAACCAGCACCCAGGCCAGGATGGCGGGGCCGGAGCGCGGCTGCTTGGTGGGGATGACGGCGCTGGGATCGGCGGGCGGCTCCCAGACGGGCTGCTCGCCAGCCAACGTGGGGCGGCCGCAATGGGGGCAAAAGCTCTCCTCGGGGCCCACGGGTTGGCCGCAATGCGGGCAGGCGAGTTGCGTCGGTTGGGCGCCGATGTCGCGGCCACAGCGCCCGCAGAAGCGAGCGCCTGCCGGCGCCTCGGCGCCGCAGTGGGGGCAGAGCATGGGCGGGTACCTCCTTGGCTGTCAGGGGCGCTGGCGAACGCCTCTCACGGGGCTACTATACCGTGCTGTGTCCGGGCGCGTCAAGGGCGCGCAACCGCGCAAGAGGGGAGGTGTTTATGCATGCAACATCGTCTGAGGCACGGCGTCTGCGACGCCGGCGGGAGGAGCGCCATGGTCAAGACGGTACGTTCGCCCGAGGAGCAGATCGCCAGTGTGTACCAAGCGCTTGGGGCCCTGGAGCGCTCCCGCCCCTTTCGCGGGCAGGACGAGCTGGTCGCCGACGTGCGCCAGTACTTGAAGATTCTTAGAGAGACGCATGCCCGCGGCGAGGTGGCGCCTCTGGCATGCGATGACGCTACGCCCTGGGCGCAGTGGGTGGGGGTGGCGGCGTTGGCGGCCGGGGCGCTGCGGCTAGTGAGCGCTCTGCTCTAGAGATGCGGCAGGCCCGTCAGGCGTCGATGTCGGCGTCGGGCGGGCTTGCGCTGGTGGGTTCGTCCGTCTCGGGCTCTCGCGAGACCAGCACCTTGTCCACGCGGTGGCCGTCCATGTCCATTACCTCAAAGCGCCAGCCACGGCAGGCAAAATGCTCCGACGCGCTGGGAAAGCGCCCCAGCCGGGCGATCATAAAGCCGGCCACGGTCTGGAAGAGCCCCTCCGCCTCGCCGGGCAGATCCTCGATGTCGATGAGCTCCTTGAGCTCGTCGGTGGGGAGGAGGCCGTCCACCAGCCAGGAGCCGTCGTCGCGCAGGGTGGCCTCGGGCTCGCGGTCCTCGTCGGCCGAGGGGATGTCGCCCACGATGGCCTCGAGGATGTCGCGCAGGGTGATCAGCCCCTCGACGTTGCCATACTCGTTGAGCACCAGGGCCATCTCGGTGCCGGCGCTCTTGAGGGTCTCCAGCACCTTGAGAACCGGCATGATCTCGGGGACATAGAGCGGCTGGCGCAGGTGCGCGGTGAGGTCCAGCGTCCCGCCGCAATCGAGGGCGAGAAAGACGTCCTTGGCGCGCACCTCGCCCAGCACCTCGTCCAGGCTGGCGCGGGCGACGGGAAAGCGCGAGTAGGAGCTGTCGATGATCCGCTGGCGGATGACCTCGGGCGGATCCGCGACGTTCAGCCAATCGATATCGGGGCGGGGGGTCATCAGGGCGTTGACGCGACGGTCGTCCAGCAGCAGCACCCGCTCGACCATGTCCTGCTCGACCTCCTCGAACACGCCGGCCTGGGTGCCCTCGGCCAGGAGGAGGCTGATCTCCTCGTCAGTGACGGGCGGGTCGAGCGAGGGAT
>CAZUZB010000167.1:0-3944 GCA_964624695.1 uncultured Anaerolineales bacterium
CGCCTCGATGGCGATCTGGTTCGATGCTGCGTCCAGCTCGGGACCGCTCCACTTGACCGGGTACGCCCCGATGAAATCCCACCGCATGAGCTGCTCGCCGAGGCTATCCAGCAGCATGATGGATACCTGGCGCCGGCTTTCGGATATCTCACCGGCCATCACGGCCAGGTACCAGCCCAGCAGCTCGGTGTTGGTCACCATCCCTCGCTTCAGGGTGATGGTCCCCCGCTTGACCCGCTTGGGCAGCACGTGGGTGCCGTCGTTATAGCCGCCCTCCTGGCGCTCCTCCACCTCCACCTCCAGCGCGGGCAGGGTGCATTGGGTAAAGGTCGCGCCTGGCAGCCCGTCGATCTGCACCACAAAGCGGAACGCCGGGTGCGCCTGTTGCGCCGCATCTCGCCTGGGCACCGTCAGTCCTCCTCCGCAACGCCGGCACTCTGCCGGGCGTTGATGCTGGCAATCTCCTGGGCCCAACGCTGCCGCTCGGCATGATCGAGCCACAAGATCTCGTCTCGGCTCCAATGAAAGTGATACGCGATGTACGCTACCTCCTGGTGGAGCCTATCCGGGGGGTAGCGCGTCATTCCCCCAGCGGCACCACCTCCACGTCGTAGGTGTGCCCACACTCGGGGCAGGTGGTCCGCATCACGTTGGCGTCGGGCTCGTTGATGCGCTGGTACAGCTCCTGCAGGTAGGCCAGGTCGGCCGAGAACAGGTTCTCCACCACGTGCGGCGTAACCTCGGCCAGGCCGCCCAGGCGTGTGATCACCCGCGACAGCAGGATGATGGTCAGGTAGGCCTCGTTGGCGCGGACCCGTGGGTCCCGCAGCGGCGCGATCTCGTCCATGGCGGTGGCCAGGCGCATGGTGCCCTCCCGATGCACCTGGCCCTCTCCGTCCAGATAGCCGCGCGGCAAGGTAAAAGCGTACTCGGTCTGCATACCTACGCTCCTGCCTCAGTCGAGCTGGGGCGTCCCAGCTCTGCTGGGGCGTCAGTTGGCCCTGCTCAGGCCCTCGTGGGTGATCACCAGCTCCTCGATGCCGAACTCGTTGCTGTCGGCCTTGACCGACGGCCCCGTGACCTTGACCGGCCAGGCGTTCTCAAAGTTCCAGCGGGCTCGCTCTTGCAGCTCCTGGTCGAACATCACGATGGAGCCGTTCTTGCGCGCCTCGTCCACCTTGCCGTCGATGACGAGTTGGCGCCAATCCCAGATGTCCATGTTGTCGGTAATGCCGCGTTTGAGGGTGACGCTCTCCCACTTTAGCCGGCCGGGGATCTTTTGGATGAGCTCGCGGCCGCGGCTATCGACCACCTTGTGCTCGATCACCTCGTGCTCCGAGCCGATGCCGCTGCACTCGGTGAAATAGCCCGTGACGATACCCTGGATCTCGATGGCGAAATGAAACCCTACAAGCGGATCCGTTCTCGCTGCCATGTTCCTGTCTCCTTCGCTGGCGCCTTGGATGGCGCGTTGCTAGCCTTGGAAGCGTGCGCCAGGCATGGCGCGCTACTCGGCCGCCGGGCCAGCCCACTGGCTGATGCGGAAGATCACAAACTCGGCCGGCTTGACCGGGGCGATGCCGATCTCGACGATCAGTTGCCCCAGGTCGCGCACCTCGGGCGGGTTCAGCTCGTCGTCGCACTTGACATAGAACGCCTCCTGCGGCGTGGAGCCGAACAGCGCCCCCGAGCTCCAGACGGTCTTGAGATAGGCAGTGACGTCGCGCCGCACCCGCGCCCACAGGTCGCGGTCGTTGGGCTCGAACACCACCCACTGCGTGCCGCGTTCGATGGACTCTTCCACCATGTTGAACAGCCGCCGCACATTGACATAACGCCACGACGCGTCGCTGCTCAAGGTGCGCGCGCCCCAGACCCGGATCCCGCGGCCTGGGAAAGCCCGGATGCAGTTCACGCCGATGGGGTTGAGCATATCCTGCTCGGCCCGGGTCACCTGGATGGGCAGGCCGGTCGCGCCGCGCACCACCTCGTTGGCCGGGGCCTTGTGCACGCCGCGCTCGGCATCGGAGCGCGCGAACACGCCCGCGATGTGCCCTGAAGGCGGGATGCGCACCGTGCCGCGCCCCTTGACGGCGTCAGCCACCTCGAGCCAAGGATAGTAGAGCGCGCCATACTTGGTGTCATAGTTGGCCTTGAGCCGCCAGTTGGCCATATCCTGCGGCAGCAGGTCGGGCGGGGCGTCCAGGATGGCAAAGCAGTACTTGACACTTTCGCAGTGCTCATAGGCCGCCTGCTGCACCGCTTGCACGTCCTGGATCGACATCTCGCCGGCCTCGTAGGAGGCCATCAGATCCGGCACGGCCAGCATGGTCACATCGTCGATGGCCGTCAGCCCGCCCAGGCCGGTGCGCTCGGCCGCCTTGCCGCGATAGTCGCTCACCGTCACGGCCTTGGTCTCGATCTTGCCGCCGGCGAGCTGATAGCTGCCCTCCTTGGGCTTGCGCTCGGCCAGCGTGCCGGTGCCCTTGGCCACACGGATCACCACCAGCTTGGATTGGGCCGTGGCCGTCTCCACATTGTTCTCGCCCTTGCCCAGCGTGAGGCCGGGGTAGGTCTCTGTGCCGGCGGGGCTCTCGATGATCAGCGTAAAGAGCTCTTCTTCCTCCTCGGGCTTGACGGTGACCTTGATCTCGTTGCCGGCCGGGCCGCCGGCCTTGGCCTCGATCTCGAGGGCCTCGCCCGCCTTTTCGCCGACGCCGGGCAGCAGCGCCTTGGCCGGGCTGGCCAGCTGCGGATCCAGCGACTGGGCCAGCGTCTTGACGCTGATCACATAGCAGCGGCTGCCGCCGTTCTGAAAGTAGCCGAATACGGCATAGGGCAGGTAGGCGCCCTCCACAAAGCCGCCAAAGGTGTCGAGGTATTGCGACCAGTTGGTGACGGCCACCGCCTGCCCCAGGACCGAGCTCACCTCGCCGTCGCCGTCACGTCGGGCCGCCTTTTCGGTATAGCCGACGAACGCCGCCACGGCCGTGCCCACCGATTCGATCGGTTTGGTGCCCTTGTCCTCCTCGACGATATAGACGCCTGGAGATTGATAGCTTGCCATCTTGCATTCCTTTGCACTGGGGCCCTAGGGCCGATGTGAGGCGCCGTCCAGGGCGCCACGGTCCGATCCGCGACGGCTCTCTTGTCCGCTACACCTCCCAATCCACATAGGGCGCCGACCGATCGGCCGGTGGCACCTGGATGCTCCGCCTTTCGGTGCGCCCGCCCACCACCACCTCCATCGAATGCTCGCCGGCGGGCACGTTGGCGAACCGATACCGCCCGTAGGCGTCGGTCTCGGTCTCCAGCCCCAAGTCCGCCAGCCGCACCACGGCGCCCGCCATCGGGCGCTGCGGGTCGTCCTTGGCGCGCACCATGCCCGCCACCTGCAGGATCTCTTGATCCCAAGCCTCCTCGCCTCGCTGCCCCACGCGGATCCGCTTGGTCAGCACCAGCGGCCCCGTAAAGGCCACGTCGCGATCCATAGCCACCGTCACCACATAGTCGAGCGACGGCCGGAGCTGGTTCTCCATCACGCCCCACAGGTCGGGCATGTTGCCGATGGCCATAGAGGGCTGGGCCGTCTGCGCCAGGATGGCATAGGGCTGGCCGCGCATCTCGCCCTGGAGCAGTTCCTGGGGCATCGTCGGGTGCCGCGCCAGGGCCGCCAACACCCGCCACAAGATGGCGTGCTCGTCCTCCACCTGGTTCTGCGTCCACACGGTCACCAGATAGCTCAGGCTGTATCGCAATGGTGCCATGCGCTTGGCGCCGGTGCCATCGGGCCGCCGCTCCACGGTCCACTCTTGGTTGCGCAGCTCCAGGTTCTCGCGAATATCATACAGGTAGAAATCTACCGTGGGCCGCGTCAGCCCGGCCGCCCAGTCCCCCGTGGGCTGGTCAAAGGTGATATCCACGCTGTTCTCGTCAAAGCGGGC
>CAZUZB010000168.1:0-3932 GCA_964624695.1 uncultured Anaerolineales bacterium
ACCGACGTAGCGCTGATGAGCTGTTTGGTGCTGGTTACCGTCAGGGTGGGGTTGCGCTCTGGAACGCCATGCATTGCGCCCGACAACAGGCCGGCGTGGTAAGAGCGATCGGCGGACCAGAGCAACGCTGCCAGGCCCGCCACATGCGGCGCGGCCATAGAGGTGCCATTGAGGTAGCCGTAGCGGTTGCCGGGCAGAGCCGAATATACCAGGTGGCCGGGCGCGCTTATGTCGGGCTTGAGGCTACCATCAAAGGGCGAGGGGCCGCGGCTGGAGAAGGAGGCGATGTCATCGCTGCTGGTGGTGGCGCCGACGGCCAAGGCCTCGGGGTAGCTGGCGGGAGCTCCGACGGAGGCCGCCCCTGGCCCATCGTTGCCGGCCGAGTAGACGGCCAGGATGCCCGCAGCGTTGAGCGCACGGACGTCGTCGAGGTAGGCGTCCGAGGTGCCGTCCGCATCCCCCCAAGAGTTGTTGATGATGTCTGGCGCAAGGGAGGGATCAGGGTTCTCTCCGTTGCGGTCGGTGGGCGCCAGGCACCATTGGAGGGCGCTGTGCAGCGTGGCCTCATCGGATACCCAGCCCTTCCCATTCCAATAGAACGCCTTGACCGCGACCCACTGGGCGGCGGGGGCCACGCCCACGATGATGCCTGCTTCGGGATCCGCTCCAACAATGGTGCCCATGGTGTGGGTGCCGTGGCCGTGGAAGTCGTTGGGTGCCTGGGCGGGGGCGTCGGTGGGCGTCAGGTCGATCCAATGGTAGTCGTGCTGGGAAGCGACGGGATCATAGCCGCGGTAGCTGGCATAGAGCGCGGGATGGGTCCAATCCACGCCTGTATCGATATTGGCGACGACGACCCCCTCGCCGCGCACGCCATAGCCACTCCACACCTGGGGCGCTCTGATCTTTTGCAGGCCCCAGGGCACGGTAGTGGTCGCAGGTTGGGCGCTCTCTGCAGGCGAGGGATCCAGGACGACGACCTGGTTCGCGCGCACCGAGGCTACAGAGGGGTGACGGGCGAGCTCTTGGGCGGCGGCAAGGTTGCCGTGGACCGCCATCCCGCTAAAGATCCAGTAGGGGGTGTACGCGGTGACGGCTCCCTGCCGCTGCAGGCTGCGTACTAGCTCGATCACCGGGGCCTGGGTGTCCGCGGCGTGTTGCTGAAGGCGATCGACCGTGGCGGTACGGCGAGCGACGACGGGCGTTGCGGGAATGTCCGACAGATCGGCTTGTTCTTGGAGGCGGACGATAAAAGTGATGGTCCCATCGGCAGAGGCGGCAAAGGCCTGGCGCAAGGAGCTGTCCAATATCCCGCTGCTGCCTTGGGCAGTGGCGCGCAAAGCAGTATAGTGTGTGGCAAGAGGAGCGAGGGCCACGCACAGGATCAGGGCCCACATCAAGCGATGGGTGCGAACCATGCCAACTCCGTGTTCGACCGAGGTGCTCGATTGCGACGTCGCAGCTTGCGTGATTGTACGCCGACCACGGCGCGTGACAAGCGCACACGATAGCTGGGACCGCGCCTATTTAGCTGGTGTTAATGCCTATCGTTCGGTTCCGTGCTAGACTTGGGAGGGGGAGTCTCGGCCAACAGGAGATTCTGTGTCGATGCGCAAGCTGTCTCGCGTTCTCGTGGTGGATGACGACCCTGGCATTCGTGAGACGATGAACGACATTCTCACGCTGGAAGGGTTTGACGTGACGGTGGCACCCGATGGAGCATCCGCCATCGCGCTATGTCGCAGAGAAGAGTTCGACGTTGCGCTGCTGGACATCCGCATGCCTGGCATGGATGGCGTCGAGACGCTGGAGGCGCTCAAGACGATCACGCCGGACCTGCGCGTGGTAATGATTACAGGCTTTGAGGCGGGAGACTTGGCGCGACGCGCGATGGACGCGGGGGCCGAGGCGGTGTTTCACAAGCCGCTGGATGTGGCCTCCTTTCTGCCGTTGTTGTTGGTCGACGTGCGGTTCAGCGGTTGATGTCTCGGCAACCATCTCGTGAGGGGGACAGGTGACGGACGCCAGAGAGCAACTAGAGGTTCTGTACGACGAATTTGAGCGGCTGGGAGACAAGGGGCTGAGCAGCGCCCGCGAGATGAAGCGGGTGGTCTCTAGCCTGCGCGCTCAGGTGGCTGACACCGAACGCCAGCGCGAGCAATTGGCCTCGCTCTATGCGGTGGCACAAGAGCTCGTGGCTGTGACCGATCTGGCCGAGCTGCTCGAGTCGATCATCGATCGCGCCATCGTGCTGGTGGGCGCGGACCGCGGCTTCGTGGTGCTGAGCGAAGCCGACGGCTCCTATCGGTTCGGGGCCGCGCGCAAGTTCTCGTCTGGCGAGGTGGAGGCGACGGACGAGGCTTTTAGCAGCAGCCTCGTGGAGAGGGTGCTGCGAGAGCGCGAGGCGATCTTGACCACCAACATCCAGCAGGATGGACGCTTTGAGCTCACCCGCAGCATCTTGGCGCAGCAGATACGATCGGTGCTGGCGGTGCCCCTGGTGGCCCGCGGCGAGCTGCAGGGCGCTATCTATGTGGATACGCGGATCTCGGAGCGGCCGTTTGGCGAGCCAGAGCTGGAGCTGCTTCGCGCTATGGGCAGCCTGGCGGCCATGGCCATTCGTGGCGCCCGTCTGTTGGAGGACGTCCGCCAGAGCAACGAGCGGCTGCAGAGCGCTCTGGAGACGTTGCGAGAGACCCAGGATCAACTGGTTCAGGCCGAGCGGCTGGCCGCTGTGGGGCGCCTGGCCGCCAGTGTGGCGCACGAGCTGCGCAACCCGCTCATGGTCATGCGCAACGCGCTCTACTTTCTCGATCGTGTCGTCTCCAGCGACAAGGGGCATGACCCCGATACCCTCAAACGTTACTTTGCCAAGCTCGATAGCGAGATCGACCGGCAGAACAAGATCATCAACGACCTCTTGTACTTTTCGCGGAATCGCCCGAGACATCTGTCCCGTCTAGATCTCAATGCGCTGGTGAGCGAGACGCTCATGCGCGTGCCTATGCCCGAGTCCGTCGAGGTGGTCAGGCAGCTCGCAGCCAGGCTGATGCCCATCAGCGCCGATGCGGATCAGATCCAGCAGGTGCTGGTCAACCTGATTAGCAACGCCGTGCAGGCTATGCCCGATGGAGGGACGCTGACGCTAACCACCAAAGATGACGACGGCGAATGGGTGGTGCTCTGCATCAGCGATACGGGGTGTGGCATTGGCGAGGAGCACCTCGATAGGCTGTTCGAGCCCTTTTTCACCACCAAGGAAAAGGGCATCGGGCTGGGGCTCTCGGTGACCAAGAGCATCGTCGAGGGGCATCGTGGCGAGATCAGTGTGGCGACCGCGTTGGGGGAGGGGACCACGTTCACCATCAAGCTGCCATACGAATTGATCGGCTAGGCGTGGGATGTTGAGCTCGATGTGCCAGACCGAAGGAGGGAGACCCATCAGCGGCCCATCTCCTCCGCAAGCGAGCTAGCGATGATCGGCCCGAGACTGGCGAACCTAGAGATTCTGGAACTACTCGGCCTGGGTGGAGCGGCCGAGGTTTACCGCGCCCTGGATCGATCACGTGGCATCGAGGTGGCGGTCAAGGTGCTGAGCGAGCGAGCCGAACCCGAGATGGTGGCGCGCTTTGTGCGCGAGGCCCGCGCCTTGGAGCGGCTGCAGCACCCCAACATCGTCGGTATCTATGATGCTGGAGAAGAGGGCGACCAGCGCTATATCGTGATGGAGCTGGTGCGCGGCGGGAGCTTGCGCGAGCGCCTCCAGGGGCAGCCTATGCCCTGGCGTCAGGCTGCCGAGATCGTGCTCCAGATCGCCGCTGCGTTGGCCCAGGCCCACGCTCAAGGGGTCGTCCACCGCGATGTCAAGCCTGGGAACATCCTCTTTGATGAGGAGGGGCAGGCCAAGCTCACCGACTTTGGTCTGGCGCACT
>CAZUZB010000169.1:0-3883 GCA_964624695.1 uncultured Anaerolineales bacterium
TGATCTGCCCTTTGGGAGCATCATCCACCAGATAGTTCACGATATAGATCTCGCCGTCGGGGTACTGCGCCCAGCCCGAGTAACCGATGTCGCTCTGGGGAGATCGATCGAAATCCACGGGCAGGATGCGCGCCCAGGCATCGGAACGCTTGAGCGCCAACGCCGAATCGCGATCGGTGACAGCCGCGAAAAAGTTCTGCGTCCAGTGGCCGAATCCTCGCCTCCCACCCTGCATATAGCGATGGGTGATCATGATCCGCCCATCCTGCAACCACCCAGCCACAGGACGGTGGCACCCCGGCAGCGGAAAGCGGATCGGCTCGGACCAACACTCGCCCGAGGTGTGCGAGATGGTCTTGTAGCAGTCCCATCCCTGCCCCGAGTTCTCGCGGTGGAACGCCACCAGGGTCTCGTTCGTGATCGGCAGGATCGACACCTCACACAGGTTCAGCCCCTCCTGCCGGCCCACAATCACGGGGCCTGACCAGGTGTCCCCCTGGTCGTCCGAGTACCAGAGCCGCTGTACTATGTAGCCAAAGTCGGCATCGCGGTGCTGGCACGCCAAAATCCATCGGCCAGACGCGAGCTCCAGCAGTTTGTCGGGCACGATCCCCAGCGCCGGCGTCTCCACCGCGTCACTCCAAGTGGCGCCGTCGTCCTCGGAAAAGTAGAGGCAGTTCCGATAGTGCTCCTCGGCCTGATCCTCTCCCTGCGCGTGGATCCGATCTACCAGCACGACCAACCGGCCATCGCCCAGGCGGCTGATGCGCGGGCAGTTGTACCAAGGCAGACCGGAGGTCGCCTCGGTGAGCGGCCTCTTGGCGCCCCAGGTGCGACCGCGGTCGGTCGATTCGGTCACCATAATGCGTGTGTAAGAGCGATCGACATGGTGGGCACACTCGGCAAAGACGCATACCAGCTTGCCCGACGGCGTCAGCGCCACGTCAGGAAACGCCTCATAGATGCTATCATCGCGGCTGATGGTGAATTTCTGGATCATGAAACCTCCTGGGCTACTAGAGGGCGGCCAACGCTCCAAAGCCG
Source organism: uncultured Anaerolineales bacterium (assembly GCA_964624695.1). Lineage (GTDB taxonomy): Bacteria > Chloroflexota > Anaerolineae > UBA1429 > UBA1429 > DAIRUQ01. The sequence goes on from CAZUZB010000169.1 coordinate 1,045, forward strand.
GTCTCTTCGAGCGCGCTACGCAGTCCGGCACGCTTCTCCAGAGCCAGCGGCAGGTTGGGCAACCGGGGATCGCCGCAATCGATGCTCAGCATGCGCAGGATCTCGCGCATGGCGCCCGGCAGCCCGGCCGCGATGGCGATCTGGGTCACCCGGTTGGCCTGGAGCTGTAGCTCCAGCGCCCTGGCCCACTCGCCCTGGGCGTACCAGGCGCGAATCTTGACATAGACGCCCGGCATAAAGTTCAAGGTGGAGCCGATGCACCCCGCGGCGCCGTACATGGCTGCCGGCAGGCACTGCTCGTCCATTCCCGAAAAGATGGTCCAGTCATGATCGCGCAGGGCCACGAGCTGAGAGAGCTCGTGCATATCCGGGCCGGTATACTTGCTCCCCGCCAAGTTCGGGATCCGATCGAGCAGCCGCCGCATCAAAGCCACCGCATCCACCTGCCCCCCAAAGGTATACGGGTAGAACGGGAGCTCGGGCGCCGCAGCGGCGATCAGCTCATAGTGACGGCAGATGCTTTCGATGGAAGTGGCTCCGAGAGGCAGGACGCTGCTCACGCCTTCCGCTCCCACCGCCTGCGCATGGCTCGCCAGAGCGACCGCATCCCGTGTGGCCACGGCCCCCACGTGGACGATCAAAGGGACGCGACCGCCCACCTCCTCCTGCACCACCTCCAACGCAAGCTGGCGCTCGTCCGTTGACTGATAGATGCCCTCCCCGGTTCCCCCACAGACATAGAACCCATCGACGCCCTTGGAGAGCTGATACTGAACCAGCGCTCGCAACGCTTCGACGCCCACGCCACCATCCTGACCAGCCGGCGTAACCAGGGCCGGCCACACACCGTGAAAAGTTGCCACGTTATCGCTCCTAGACCACATGATCATGATCGACGACACCGCACTCTGGCTGGTTCTTGCCGCTAGCTAGCCCTTGACCGACCCGAGCGTCGCGCCCTTGACAAAGTGTTTTTGCAGGAACGGATAGACGACCAGAATGGGCACCGTCGAGACGATAATAGTCGCCGCTTTTAGCGTCTGCGCGGGCGGCATCACGTCGGCCTCCATCATCTGCATCACCTCGCCACGGTAAGACTGCGTCCCCATCATCAAGACGGCGCGCAGGATCAACTGGATGGGGTATTTGACCTGCTCTCGCAAATAGATGGCGGCCATGAACCACTCGTTCCAGTGCCAGACGGCATAGAACAGCCCGATGGTGGCCAGAGAGGGCAGCGAGATCGGCAGAATCACGCTCACCAGAATGCGCGGCGGCGTGGCGCCATCGATGATGGCGGCCTCCTCGATCTCTTGGGGGATGGCCATGAAAAAGTTCCGCATGATCAGCATCCACCACGGGTTCATCAGAGCCGGTAGGATCAGCACCCAGAGCGAGTTCATGAGCCCGAGCGTGTCGATCAGAACAAACGTCGGGATCAGACCGCCGCTAAAGAGCATCGTGACAAAGACCATCAGGGTAAAGAACGTTCGTCCTGGGAGGTCGCGCCGAGCGAGCGCGTAGGCAAAGGTAGCGGTCACCAAGAGGTTGAGCAGGGTGCCCACCACCACGCGAAAGACGCTCACCGCATAGGCGTTGAGCACCATCGAGCCACGCCCCAAGAGCATCCGGTAGGCGCCGAGATCGATGCGCTCAGGAACCAGGACAAAGGCCCCTCGCCGCGCCCATTCCTCCACGCCAATCAGCGACGTGCCCAGCACGAACAGCATGGGGACTAGAAAAGCCATGCTGAACACGGCTAGCATGACATAGGTGAGCGCCCGAAAGAGCTTTTCGCCTCTCGAAAGATACATGCTGTTGCTCCCTACCAGATACCCTCTTGGCCAACCAGATGAGCCAGCTTGTTGGCGCCCAAGACCAGCAAGGTAGCCACAACTGACTTGAACACGCCGACGGCGGTAGCGTACGAGTATTTCATCGCCTGGAGGCCTGAGCGGTAGACGTACGTGTCGATGATGTCGCCCACCGAGTACACGGCAGGCGAGTAGGTCAACAGCACCTGCTCAAACCCCGCATTCAACAAGGCACCAATCTGAAAGATCAGCAGCAAAACGATGATGTGGCTGATGCCCGGCAGCGTGATATGGCGTATCTGGTGGAAGCGGTTGGCCCCGTCGATCATGGCGGCCTCGTAAAGCTCGGGGCTGATATTGGCCATGGCCGCCAGATACAGGATGCTGCCCCACCCCACCCCCTGCCACAGCGACATGCCGACCAGGATGGAGCGATAGGTGTCGGGATTGGAGAGGAACGGGATTCTCTGGCGGCCCATGGCGTAGAGCAGCTGGTTGATCAGGCCGCCGTCCACCGAGACCAGCATCTGCAGCAACCCCACCACCACCACCGTCGAGAGAAAGTAGGGCAGATACGAGATGGTCTGCACGCCGCGCTTGAACACCGTGCTGCCGACCTCGTTGATCAGCAAGGCCAGAATGATGGGCGCGGGAAACGTCCAGACCAGCTTCAGCAGGCTGATGATGACCGTGTTGCCCAGGATGTTCCAGAAAAAGTAAGAGTTGATAAAATCCCTAAAATGCTTCAGACCGACAAAAGGATCATAGAGAATCCCGTCGATCCCAGAGAACGGTGAGACATCCTTGAAGGCGATGACGATCCCAAACATGGGACCGTACTTGAAAATCAGCAAGTAGACCAGCCCGGGCAGCAGCAGCAGGTAGTAGAACCTGTACTTTTTCAGCGCCCTGAGCAACGTCATGCGGTGTTCAGTGCCAGGAGCTCTCTCCGAGACTCTCGGCATGGGCATGCCCGAGATCTGTTCCATTGAGATTCCCTCTCTCCAGTTCAACTACAGTGCTTG
>CAZUZB010000170.1:0-3865 GCA_964624695.1 uncultured Anaerolineales bacterium
GGGAGGGCCCCTTCCCAGCAGCGGCTCAGATCGCCGGGCCCGGCCACGACCAGGCTAGCCCCGGCGGGTCGTACCTGCTCCCACGCTCGCAGGAGATGGTCGAGGCCCTTGTACGGCTCCAGCCGCCCGAAAAAGAGCAGGAACGGCTCATAGGCGGGCGAATCGGCGTGGCGCTGAGCCTGCGCGAGGCTGGCGTGGCCCACGAACGGGTGTAGCAACGGCGTGCAGGAGACCTGATCGACCGCCAACCCCGCCCGCAGCAGGCGTTGGCGATAGCACTTGCCATGCACCAGAATATGGTCGGACCAGCGCAGCACCGCACGGTTCCATTGTTGGACCAGGCGGCCATAGGCGCCGCCGGCGTGGGGGTCCAGGTCGTGCAAGGTGTGGACGAGGGGGATACCCCGCCGGGCCAGCCCCCGCATGACGGCCACATTCCAGATGTGCGGGCCGGTGAAATGGACCACGTCGGGCTGGAGCGCCTCGATGGCGCGGACGATGCGCGCGCACGCTCCGGGGCGGGCGGCATCGAGCGAGTAGCCGGTGTCTTGGGCCGGCGATGGGCAGATGACTGGCATGGCCGGATCGTAGCGATCGGCGGGATAGCGGTCGGTGGTGGCGAGCTGCACGGCATGCCCGGCCCGCGCCAGCGTGGCCGCCAGATCGGCGGTGTACTGGTGCATGCCAAAGGTCGGCGATAGCAGGGCATAGCAGATGCGCACAGACTTGGTCCTTTCCCCGCGGCTACATGCCGGGCAGCGCGGCCAACAGATGGCGATAGATGCGCGCGCGTGGCGCCAAGGAGCGGTTCACCCCGCTGCCAACGGTCGCCACGGCCCACCGGGGCAGGTAGGCCAGCCCCACCAGCCCCTTGAAACGCAGCACGCCCCACCTCCCAAAGAACTTGGCCTGGAACTGGAGCTTGCTGCGATACAGCTCCAGGTACATGGTTTCGGCCACCTGCTTGGTGCTGGCGGCGCCGTGGTGAACCACCCGCGCCTCGGGCACCCAGTAGAGCTGCCAGCCCGCGCGGGCCAGGCGCAGGCATAGGTCCATCTCTTCGCTGTAGATGAAATAGCGCTCGTCGAGCAGGCCGATCTGCTCCAGCGCCGCGCGACGGATGACCAGGCAGGCCCCCTTGATGACCTCCACGGGGCGGGGCGTGTGGGCATCCCAGCGCTCCATGGGATAGGTCGCCAGGGGGAGCAGCTCATCGAGAAACGCCAGCCGCCAGAACTCGCGCTCGGGCGTGAGCACCGGATGGCAGGAAGGCTGCAACGAGCCGTCCGGGTTGAGGAGGTAGGGGCCCGCCGCCGCGACGGCGGGGTGGTCCTCTAGGAACCCCACCAGCGTATCCAACGCTCCGGGCTGCACCTCGGTGTCGCTATTGAGCAGCATGACATAACGGCCGCTGCTGGCCTGAATGCCCTGGTTGTTGGCCCGCGCGAACCCGACGTTCTCGGCGTTGGCGATGAGCCACACCTTGGGGAAGCGTGCCCGCACCAGGGCGGCGCTGCCATCGGAGGAGCCGTTATCCACCACCAACACCTCGAGCGAGAGGCTGCTAGCATGGTCATAGATCGAGCGCAGGCAGGCTTCCAGCAGGGCGTTGGTGTTCCAGTTGACGATGATGATGGATAGGTCGGTCATACGGTTGCGCCCCCTTGGTTCCACTGGGAGATGGCCACCAGGCCGCCCCAGAACAGCCAGACCAGGACGCTGGCCTGAAAGCCCTCAAAGCCGATGTTGTAGACAAAGGGTAGGATCCAATCGGCCAGCAGCATGATGACGAGGCTGGCGGCCAGCGTGGCGACCATGCTGCGCGCATAGCCCCCGACAAAGCCGGTGCGGAGGCGGCGGCAGACGCGGGCGCCTAGAACGGCCAACGCGGCGACAAACCAGCCAAATAGACCCAGCCCGAGCAGGCCCACATGGGCGAACAGGTCCGCATAGTTGTTATGCGAGCTGACCAGGGGGTCGATCCAGAGGGCGCCCTGGTAGCTGAGCGGCTCCACGGCGGCATAGGCCCGGTAGGACGCCGGCCCCAGGCCGGTGATCGGGTTGCGCAAGGCGACTCCCACCACGCGGCCGATCAGCACCAGGCGCGACCCGCCGCTCTCTTCCCACTTGGCTGCCCCGCCGGCGAACTCGTAGAGCATCGGCCCCAGAATGGGCGAGAGCACCAAAAGCAGGGCCAGGCCACCCCAGCCCAGCCGGGGGAAGCGGATCCATAGCAGCACGCCCAGCGCCACGGCGATCCCCAGCCAGGTCGACGAGGAGCGGCGCTCCATGAATACCGCATAGTAGAGGGCCGTCACGAGTATGGCTGCCAAATAGATGCGCTGCCCGGCCTTGAGCTCGCCGTTGAACAGGAGCTGCCCGCCCGCCAGGCTGGCGAGCAGCATCCAAAAAGGGGCGCGGTACAGGGCCAGGGTGCCGATGGACCAGCCCAGCGGCCAGAACCAGGGGATGGTGCGCATCAGGGCCAGCACCCCCCCTAGCCCCAAAAAGACCCATGTCACCCTTCGCAGCGCGGTCTCGTCCTCGACCATGTTGCCCATCAGCCAAAAGGCGCCGGCAGAGAGAGCAAAGATGCCCCACTGGGCCCACTGGACCAGGGCCAGGTTGGTGGGCCGAGGAACGGCCGGATCCCAGAACATGTTGCCCGCCAGGAGAGAGAGGATCCCGGCCAGCAAAAAGAGCAGCAGCGGCTTGTGGGTGGGGGCGGGCGCCCAGGCCAGGCCGCGCCGCCGCAGCATGTCGACGACCCATAGCACGAGGAGCGCGGGGATCATCATCACCGCGCCATTGATAGCGACGGCGGTGCCGGTCCCTAGCTGGAGGGGCAGCAACAGCGCGGCCAGGATGAGCAGCGCCAAGCCCCAATAGGGTTGCCATATCAGGGCCAAGCCCAAGGGCACGGCGCATGCGGCCAGCAAATAGAGCAGTCGCGGGTACATCCCCAGCAGGGTGGCGGCGAATAGGGTGGTTGCCGACACCGTCATGGTTCGCCAGCGGTAGCGCTCGGAATCTTGCTGCCAGAGGTCGGTCATGGCGCGTCTCTCTTGTGCATCTCTGTCGCCGTCTCGACCATTTCGACAAAGCCTTGGCCGATGGCACGCCAGTCATAGCGTTCTTCCACCAGCGTGCGTGCCTGCCTGGCCAGGCTCTGGGCCAGGGCATCGTCTCGTAACAACCGTACCGTCTGTCGCGCGAACTCGGCTGGCTCGTCGGCCACCAGGAGGTGCTCTCCAGGAATGACGTCTAGCCCCTCCACCCCTTTGGACGTGGCGACCACCGGGGTGCCCAGCGCCATGGCTTCGAGGATCTTGATACGGGTGCCTCCGCCCTGGCGCAGCGGGACGACGCAGACGCGGCTCGCCCGCACCCACGGGCGGACGTCGTCCACATAGCCGCTCAGACACACGCTCGGATCTAGGGAGAGGCGGCTCAGGTCCACGCCCTTGTGTGATCCAGTGATCACCAGCGATGCCGTCGGCTCTTGTCGTCGAATTTCGGGGTAGATGCTGTCAAGAAAGTGGCGCATGGCATCGTAATTGGCGTCATAGGTCAGGGCTCCAGTGTAGATCAACCGACCCGGTGTGCGCGGCCCGTCTGACGGGCGGTTGTTTGCGCAATCCACGCCGTTCGGGACGACTTGGATGTGGCAGTGGCTGCGGCCGACCACGCCCTGGACATACTCTAGTTCCCTGGTCGTGGAAAAGGCGCAAGCATCAAAGCGCCGCATCAAGCAACCTTCGGCAATCTCGGCCTTCCACCAGCTTGTGCGGGTGCGCAAGCGGTTCCCATCGCCGCGCAGGTGTCGCTCGCGCATCTGAAAGCACAGGGCGGTGTCCACGTCCAT
>CAZUZB010000171.1:0-3861 GCA_964624695.1 uncultured Anaerolineales bacterium
ATCGTCGGTCATTTCTGCGCATGGCGGGCCTAGCGGGCGCCGCCACCGTTGCGGCGGCATGCAAGCCGCAGGTCGTCTACGAGACGGTGGAAAGGGTCGTCAAGGAGACGGTCATCGTCGAGGGCGAGTCGCAAGTCGTCGAAAAAGTCGTCGTCGAGACCCGCGTGGTCGAAAAAGAGGTCGTCAAAGAGGTCGGCGAGCGTACCGCCATCCGCTTCCAGCCGCAGGGCTATATGCCGCGCGAGCGGATGGAGACGGACCGGTGGGAGCCGCCCACGTACTTTTGGGTGATCGAATCCAAGTACGAGAACATGTTCCCCGATGTCGACATCCAGTTCGTGGAGGTTCCCTCGGGGCAGGGGCAGGACGAGTGGATGACCACGCAGCTCGTGGCCGGCACGGCGCCCGAGATCTTTTGGATTCAGCGTGGCTGGATCACCCGCGACTATAAAAAGGGGTGGCTGGCCAACCTGACGCCGTACTTGAACGAGAAGAGCCCCTACAATGACAAGTATGACACCTGGTACGAGATCTTCCAGGTGCCCTGCATCGAGGCCGGCAAGGCCCCCGATGGCAACATCTACATGCTGACCTGCGACATCGTCGGCACGGGCCAGTTCTACAACAAGACGCTGTTCAGCCAGATCGGCGTAGAAGTGCCCGAGACGTGGGCCCAGTTCGACCAGGTGCAGACGACCATTCGCGAGAATGGCGTGATCCCGTTCTCGATCAGCATGATCCTGCCCGGCGGGGTGGGCCTGTGGGGAAGCTGGAGCACCCGCATGCTCTGCGACGTGCTCTATGATCACAAGATGGGCGTCCTCAACGACAACAAGGGCGGCACGGTGGATCGCACCTGGAAGCCCGGCGAGAACCTGCAGCAGCCCATCATGGCCCGCGCCATCCGCGACGGGCGCTATGGCGCCAAGGACCCCGAGTGGGGCGAGATGTGCCGCATCCTCAAAGAGTGGTGCGTCTACTGGCCCGAGGGCTTCTGGGCAGTGGATACGGGCGATGTCTATCGCCTGTGGGTGACCGGCGAAGCGGCAATCAGTTGGCAGGGTAGCTGGCAGACCAAGGCCGTATACAACGACCCGCTGCGCGAGTTCGAGTGGGCCGTCTTCCCGAACCTGCCGACCATCACCACCGAGACGTCCGAGTTTGGCGGCAAGCCGTTCCCGGCCATGGCCGGCGTCGGCGGCGCGGGCCAGTACGCGGTGTCTGAGGCTGCCCGCGATCGCGGCACCATCGACGTCGCCATCGACTGGCTGCGGTTCTTTACCAACCCGGACAACCTGGTGCCGCTCCTGAACGACCATGGCGGATTCGCGCCGGGCGTCAAGGATACCGAGGGCGCCGACCCGAACATCGGGGTGTACGTCGATCAGATGGTGGCGTACGGCACCGAGCGGATGGAGCCGTTCGACAGCATGCTGACGCGCGAGTTCGTGGATCAGCTCTGGGCCGATCTGCAGGTGTTCCTGGCCGGCGAGATGACCCAGCAGGCGTTCCAGGACAAGGCTCAGATGGACATGGAGGCCGCTGCGGCCGAAGTGTTGGCCGAGAACCCCGACTGGGATATCGACGTCTAGGCGAGGCGCGATCGTTGCGAACGTGCTGGCACTGGCGGACCGGGCCTCGGCCTGGGGCCGCCAGTGCTGGTTAGGCCAGCCAGCATATCCTCTGATCCGCGGTTAGCCCTGGACAACGATAGCCTTCGGGAGGTGATACGTCCATGCAGACGCTCGATCGTGATGTCGGCCAAGCCGTCGTAGGAGAGGCGACTCAGCCCCGTTCTCGCTTTATGCTGACACTCGGACGCATGCGCCGTCGGAGCTTTTGCTACTTTTTCCTGCTGCCTACCTTTGCTCTTTTGGCTACGTTCAACTATTGGCCAGCTTTATCGGCCCTCTACCATAGCTTTTTCCAGTGGAACGGCGCGAATTTCAAAGAGTGGTACGGGCTTCAGAACTTTATCCAGATCTTTCGGGATGCCGTGATGCGGACCGCCTTCAAGAACATGTTCATCATCAGCGGGTTTGGTCTGGTGATCAGCATCACGTTTCCGCTGGGAGCGGCCGCGCTCATCTTTCATCTGAAGGATCTCAAGTTTGCCTATTTCTACCGGGTGATGTATGTGGTGCCCATGGTGGTGCCGGGCATGGTCACCCTGATGATCTGGCGCTTTATCTATAACCCCCAGGTGGGGCTGCTGAACGCGCTGCTGCGCGCTCTCAATCTGCCGACGCGGATCTGGCTGGGAGACTTTCAGTACGCTCTGTATGCCCTGATCTTTATCGGGTTCCCGTGGGTGGCAGGCACCTCGATGCTGATCTATCTGGCCGGCCTGCAAGGCATCGAACCATCGTTGCTGGACGCGGCCGCCATCGACGGCGCGTCGGGGCTCAAGCGGTTCTGGTATCTGGAGCTGCCCCTGGTGGCCTCGCAGATCAAGCTGATCGTCATTCTGACGCTGATCGGCGCCATCCAGGGCTTTCAGGGGCCGCTGGTGATGACGGGTGGCGGCCCTGGCACGACCACCATGGTGCCCGGCCTGTGGCTCTACAAGAACGCGATGAACTATAACAAGATGGGCTATGCTTGCGCTATCGGCACCTTTTTGTTCATCGTGACCATGGGGCTGACGTTCATCAACCTGCGCTTTGTCCAATCCAGCGCCGAGTTCGAGGGAGCCTAAGCCTGATGAACACCAAGTTGCTCAAGCAAGATTGGCACAAGCATGTGATCCTGCTCTTGGCAGGGTTCATCACCTTTTACCCGTTCATCTTTATGGTCCAGACGTCGTTCAAGTCGTCGTACCAGTTCCAGCACGAGTTCTGGCTGCCGACGTTCCCGCTGCAGCCGCTGAACTATAAGGATGCGTTCAACTCGATCTGGCCGTATCTGGTGAACAGCTTTATCGTCAGCGGTGTGACGGTGATCGCGGTGCTGGGTCTCGCCAGCTTTGCCGCGTACACCTTTGCCCGGTACGACTTTCCCGGCCGCGAGATCCTGTTTCTGGGCATTCTGGCCCTGCTGATGATTCCGGGCATTCTGACGCTGGTGCCCGCCTTTCTCCTGATCCGAGACTTGGGCTTGATCGGCACGCGGTGGGCGTTGATCTTGCCATACCTCTCGGGCGGGCAGGTGTTTGCCATTTTCATCATGCGCAGCTTTATCGCGGGGTTGCCCGAGGAGCTGTACGAATCGGCGCGCATCGACGGGGCCAGCAACTGGCACATGTTCTGGCGGATCACCATGCCGCTCTGCAAGCCGATTTTGGTGACTATCGGCGTGATGAATATCCTGGGCACATGGAACGACTATATCTGGCCATTGGTGACCTTGCCCGACGACCGCCTGTGGACGGTGACGGTGGGCATCGTCAAGTTCACCGGGCACTTTCAGGGGCTGGAGGCCTGGGGCCAGATGTTCGCTGGCTATGTGATCGCGTCGGCGCCACTGATTGTGCTGTTCATGTTCACGATGCGAGCCTTTATCTCGGGTCTGATGTCAGGCGCCATCAAGGCATAGGGTCGCCCAGTGGTGCGACGAATCAACCCAGGCTCGTGGGTGCGCGCGTGTCAAGCCCGCGTCGTCTCTGATGGCGCGGGCTTGGCCGCGCTACGAGCTGGCATGACGAGAAGGACGGGTGTATGCGGCTGATCGATACGGCGTGGAATCTTGTCAGGCTCTCGATCAAGCGTCTGCGCAGCGATATCTGGCTCAGCGTGGGGCTCATGGTGGGCCTGGTGGTGGCGTCGATGCTCACCGTCAGCGTGCCCATGTATACCGAGGCGGCGAACAACCGTCTGCTCCAGCAAGAGATGGTCAGCGTCGATCAGACGCTGCGGATCCCCT
>CAZUZB010000172.1:0-3853 GCA_964624695.1 uncultured Anaerolineales bacterium
GGGTCCGTGAGGTCGGAGGTTCAAATCCTCTCGCCCCGACAGTCGGGAGCCGCGGGTATCGTATCTGCGGCTCTTCTGCTATCTGGAGAGCGTGAGGTGCACGATGCAGACTCTGGTGTTCTCCGCAGACGACCCGCACGGCCTCGAGTTGGCTGTCGCTGCGTTGTGCCGTGGCGAGCTGGTCGCCTTTCCTACCGACACGGTGTACGGCGTGGGCTGCAATCCCTGGAGCGCGGACGCCATCTCGGCGCTGTACGCGGCCAAGGAGCGTCCACAGGGGATGGCTATCCCCGTGTTGCTCGCCAACGCCGAGGCGGCTGGCAAGGTCGCGCGCTGCTTGCCTGACGGGTTTGATGAGCTCGCCGACCGCTTCTGGCCGGGCGGGCTAACCATCGTGGTGCCGCGAGAGCCGGACGTCCCCGCAATGCTCTGCGCAGGCGGCGACACCATCGCTGTGCGCCTTCCCGATCATCCCGTTCCGCGGGCCTTGGCCCAGGCGCTGGGGGGCTGCTTGGCCGCCACCAGCGCTAACCGCTCGGGCGAGCCGCCGGCGGTGGATGCGACGGCGGCGCTGCAGGCATTGGAGGGGCGGGTGGCCGTGCTACTGGATGGCGGGCGTTGCCCCAAAGGGGTGGCCTCTAGCGTCGTCGACCTCACCGCCGATCCCCCGCGGCTGGTGCGGCGTGGCCAGACGCCCTTGGCTGCGCTGACGGCCTGTGTCCCCGGCCTCGTATTTGACGGCGGGTAGCCCATCGCTTGCTCCGCCCCCGCTCCGGTGATAGACTTACGCCGAGGACGTGATGGATCGGCCGGGGCAAGGATGGGTGTGATGGGCAGAGGCGCGCTCTACAACCGGTGGCGTAGTCAGACGTTCGCTGATATCCTCGGCCAGGAGCACATCACTCGCACTCTACAGAACCAGATCCGCGCTGGCCGCATTGCGCATGCCTATCTGTTCACTGGCCTGCGTGGAACCGGCAAAACCTCGACTGCCCGTATCATGGCCAAGGCGGTCAACTGTGTCGGCGAAACCGACACACCTCCATGCAATGTCTGTCCCATCTGCCGCTCCATCACCGAGGGCCGCTCGACCGACCTGTTCGAGATCGATGGCGCCTCCAATCGGGGTATCGACGAGATCCGCGCTTTGAGGGAGAATGTGGCCTTTTCCCCTTCCGAGGGGCGCTTCAAGGTCTATGTGATCGACGAAGTCCACATGCTCACCAACGAAGCGTTCAACGCCTTGCTCAAGACATTGGAGGAGCCCCCGTCTCACGTGATCTTTATCCTGTGCACGACAGAGCCGCATCGGTTGCCCGATACGGTGCTCTCGCGCTGCCAGCGCTTTGATTTCCGGCGGGGGTCGGTGGCAACGATCACCACCAAGCTGCGGCGCATCTGCGATCGGGAGGGGATCGCCATCTCGGATCGGGCTCTGGCGCTGGTGGCGCGGCGAGCGACCGGCAGCTTTCGCGATGCCGAGAGCCTTCTCGACCAGCTCTCCTCCTTCGGCGTTGAGGAGATCAGTGAGGAGCAGGTGCAGGCGGTGTTGGGTACGGTGGAGACCGATCTGGTCTTGAGCTTGGTCGAGGGCTTGGTGCGTGGCGAGCTCGGCCCCGGCCTGGTGGCCATCGCCAGTGCCATGGATCAGGGTGCGGAGCCACGGCAGCTCCTCTCGGAAGTGGTGGAGGTATTGCGTGGCCTGATGCTCATCATGGTCGGCCGCGGTGACGATGCCGTTTCCCTGGCCGATTCCGATCGAGCTCGTCTGAGCGAGTTGGTATCATCCGGCCAAGCGCGGCTGCCGCACGTGGTGGGGTCACTGCGCCGCTTTGCGGACGCGGCCTTCCAGATCCGGACGGCGTCTCGGCCCGAGTTGCCTATTGAGCTGGCCTATGTCGAGTCGGTGCTGGCGATCGGCGACAGCGAGCCGTCGCTGGAGGGCGCTGCCGCCCCGGCGTCGAGCGAGGCGCCTGCGCCCAAGCCGCCCCGCCGCCGCGAGCGCCCCGAGGCCGATGAGCCTGTAGAGGCTGCGATGCCGAGGCGTGCGATCCGCGAGGAGCCCGGCCCTGCGCCCGCGGCTGATAGGCCCGCGCCGGTGGTGGGCGCCCCGGCTCCTCTCCCGGAGAAAGCGGTGCCGTCGGCGTCCGAAGAGCCTGCAGCCGCATTGTTGACCATGGATTGGGTGCAGGGCAATTGGAACCGGATACAGAACAAGGCCATGGTCCACGATCCTCAAGTAGGAGCGCTCTTGCGATCGGCATATCCCGTGCGGCTGAATGGCCAGGAGATTATCCTGGGTTGCAGCGGAGAGTTCCAACGCAAGCAGCTCATGGATGACAAAAAGCGCGGCTATGTCGAGACGCTTCTGGCCGACGTGCTCGGGAGTCCGTGCCAGATCCGTTGCACCCTGGATCCAGATGCGGCTGCGCAGGGTGGCGGGGGCGTGCGGGTAACAGGCGGGGCTGCTGCGGGGAATGGAGGCCTCTTTGAGGGTGACGCGGGCCAGCCGGACGCGGAAGCGTATCTTCGGAACCACCCGACCATCAAGGATCTCGAGCGGCAGGGGGGGAGGGTTCAGGGCATCCAGGTGACGATGAACGGGCAGAGGGAGGACTGATATGGCGAGCAAGGGCAAGCGCCGCTTTGAGCGCCCTGGGGCGCCCCAGGGCAATATCATGAAGCAACTGGCCGATCTGCAGAGCCAGATGGAGGAGGCGCAGGCCTCATTGGAGGACGAGGTCGTGACCGCTACCGCTGGTGGCGGAGCGGTGACCGTGGAGATGACGGGCGCGCAGATGCTCAAGAGCATCACCATTGCGCCCGAGGTGGTGGACCCCGACGATGTTGAGATGCTGCAAGACCTGATTCTGGCGGCGTTCAAGGAGGCCCAAGACAAGGTGCAGCAACTGGTGACGGAACGGATGGGCCCGCTCACGGGCGGGCTGGACGTGCCGGGGCTGCTCTGATGGCCGGTGGCGCCAAGGCCATCGACCGCCTGGTGGAGGCACTCTCCCGCCTGCCGGGGATCGGGGGCAAGACGGCCTCGCGTCTGGCCTACTATTTGCTGCGCACGTCTGCCGATGAGGCCGAGACTCTGGCCGAGGCGCTGGTGGCTCTGCATCGCGACACGGTGCGTTGCTCGGTTTGCTGCAACATCAGCGAGACCGACCCGTGTGCCATCTGCTCCGACGAGACCCGCGACGCCAACGTGCTATGCGTGGTGGAAGAGCCCCTGGACGTGGCGGCTATTGAGCGTACAGGGCAGTTTCGCGGGCGCTTCCATGTGCTGCATGGCCACATATCGCCCATGGATCGCATCGGGCCAGAGGATCTCTGCATCGAGGAGCTGGTGAGGCGGCTCGAGTCAGGGGGCGCGCGCGAGCTGATCCTGGCGACCAATCCGACCATGGAGGGCGACGCGACGGCGCGCTATCTGGCGGATCGACTGTCATCTTTTGACATGGTTATCTCTCGCTTGGCTCTCGGGTTGCCTCGTGGCGGGGATCTCGAGTACGCCGACGAGGTTACTCTGGCTGAGGCGTTGGCCGGAAGGCGTCCTCTGCACTAGAAAACGGCGATTTTGCAGGGGGCGCGGGTGGTGGTATACTCGCGCCTCGTTGCCTCCGAAAGGACGGCACCTTACCAGCGAAGCATCCGGCAGGGGCAGAGGCGGCGAGAGCCGCTCGGCCTCAAGCCAGCGGCAGGGGTATGCGAGGAATCGCGAAATACCTCCAGACGCGAGTTGACAGCCCGGATGGTTCATGGTAGACTTTCTCCTTGCCGCGGGGGACCGTGGCGAGCACCTTAACAACTAAAGAGTGGTAGAGAGGAACGGGCAATCCGTTGATAA
>CAZUZB010000173.1:0-3831 GCA_964624695.1 uncultured Anaerolineales bacterium
CGCCGTCTCAAGCTCAACCGTGATCTTGTTGGCCTCTGCTTTGCGCAGGCTCAGGCTGTACCCCTTGACCTGAAACTCGATCGGATCGCCCAAAGGCGCAGCCCGCACGACCTTGACCTCTGTGCCGGCAACCAGTCCCATATCCATCATCCGCTGCCGCGCCGGTCCCTTGCCCTCTAGGCGCACGATCACGGCGCGTTGCCCCACCTTGAGCGTATCCAAAGGCACCTGACGGGGCGCCGGTGCGGGCAGTCTGCTGGCGGGGACGGCATCCGCAAGCGGCTGCAACGTGCACCCCTCGCACTTGCCTTTGTCAATCGGTTCGACCGATATGGCGCCTGCCAAGGCACCTGCCAGCGAGATATGTTGACCCTCGACTTGTATCAACACACCTGACTCAAAAGCGGCCAACAAAAGCACCCTAGCGCCGGGGCGAATGCCCTGAGCGTCGAGTGCAATGCGTGCCGGTTCGCTTGCTTGAAGCTGCAAGACATGCGCCTGCTGGCCAACATCGAGGCTGGAGAGTGGCACGGCAATGCAGTCCGGGAGGACGCCCTCCGGACGCGGGATCGGCTCGCCTCGGGGGTTGACCGCCGGGTAGGACAAAAAGGCATCCAAGCGATCGGCCACACGATTGGGCGTAGCATGCTCGAGCTGGCATGCCGCTGCGTGTGCCTCGTCATAGTCAAAGCCCAGTTTTCCCACCAGGAAGACTTCCCAAAGGCGGTGCCGCCGCGCGATATAGTAGGCGGAGCGCTGCCCTTCTTCGGTCAAGAGGACGCCCTTGTAGGGTCTGTAGATCACCAGACCCTGATCCTGGAGCTTGCGGCACATATCGTTGACCGAGATAGGCGAGATGGAGAGCATCTCGGCTAGCTGGGAAAGAGGGACCGGCACATCCTCTGCTTCGCGCAGCCGGATGATGCTGACCAGATAGTTCTGAACGCTTTCACTCAGATGCAGCGCGGCGTCGTCGGACATCTTTATCGCCCTCTACACAGAACGCACACTATTCTGCCCAGACTTATTGTGCCCAGGACCAGCGGGCAGTCAAGCCACGGCTCACGCCACCTGAAGCAGAACCTGTGCATGGACCGCAGGGCAACTAGCAGTCCGTCCTAGAAGAGGGGGCATCATGACCAGCGACGACCTTTGCGCCAAAGCTCAAGCTACAGGTAGATCCCGAGTTACCTAGCGACACCAAAATCGGTGCCCAGATATGGCAAGGCCACTAGCTCACATCCTATGCTCCCGTCACATTGCGCCCAACAAAGAGACCAGACCGAATGCGACGATGATCACGCCCGAGGCCCTGTTGATCCACTGCAGCCCGCGATGGCCGATCCTCTTTCGAAACAAGCCTACCCCGCCGCTCAGAAAGAGCCACCATAGAGCCGAGCCAAGAAACACCCCCAGCACCAGAACCCCCGCCGAGGCATAGTCGCCACGCGAGCTGGCCAGCCCCAACCCGGCGAATACCGCCACGAACGAGAGGATCGTCATCGGGTTTGTGAGCGTCAAAACAAACGTCGAAGCCCAAGCGCCAACGAGACCACTCCCCTTGGCCGAGGCCGCTGTCTCTGATGGTGCTGCAAACAACGTTCTGAGACCCAGATAAACAAGAAACGCGCCCCCGCCAAGACGGAGCCATACATGCTGATCGACCAAAAAGCTCGAGATGAACGTCAAGCCGAACCCAGCAATGCAACCATATACGGCATCAGCGGCAGCAGCGCCCAAGCCGGAGACGAGGCCGGATAGCTGCCCATCGGCCAGCGTTCGGCGTATGCACAGCACGCCGATAGGGCCCACAGGTGCCGCAATCGAAAAGCCGATCATGAGGCCTTTGAGTAAAAAACTGATCTCCACCTAGTTCTCCCGTAGAATATGTTCCGGCGAGAGCCGTGCTGGCCGCGGCGCGGTGCGTCGCGGCCAGCACGGCAACACACAATGCGCGTCTAGATCGCTCAGTCTACCGGGCCGCCGGGCGATACGGGCACCTGGATCAGCGTCGGGCACGGGCGCTCCCAGGCCTCACGGATGGCAGCGCGCAGCTCGCGCGGCGTTTTGGCGTGCGCGCCCCGTGCGCCCAAGGCGGCCGCCGCTCCTGCATAGTCGGCGGGGCCCAGACTGCAGGAAAGCCGCTTGCCATAGCGTCGCTCATGTCCACTGGCGACAATGCCCCAGGCGCTGTCATCGGCCACCACCGCCACAAAGGGTAGCCGTTGCCGCGCCGCGCTCTCGAACTCGGCTAGACCAAACCCCAAGGACCCATCGCCGCTGAGCAGCAGGACCCGGCGCTCCGGGAAGGCCAAGCGCGCCGCCATCGCCCCCGGCACGCCCCACCCCACCACGCCACTGGCGCCGCAGGTCAGCCAGTGGCGTGGATAACGCCGCCAAGCCAACAGCATGTGCGCCCACTGGCCGATATTGCCACCATCCACCAGAAAGACCGGTTCGGGGTCAGAGCCCTCTAGCTCTGACGCCAGCACGCGCACCAGCGCGCCCCCATCCATACAGCCATCCTCGACATCCGGCGCGCCGCCCTGCCACCGCTGGTAGAACCGATCACGGAGAGACTGCGCCCGCTCCAGCCAACCAGTGTGGGGCTGGCTCGCCCATCCCTCGCTCCATCGGCGCAACACCGCGCCGATATCCGCCACCACCGTCACGGCTACCGGCGCCCGCTTCGGTGGCTCGGCTCCCACCCAGATGGTCCGGCACCCCCTCTGCAACGGGGGCGAACCGAGGTAGCCCACGCGGTAGTCACTCTGAGCGCCCAGCAGCACGAGCAAATCGGCTTGGGCCAACAGATCCGGCTCGCCGCTGGCCGCGCCAACCACTCCCAGGTAGGTATCCCAGGCATGGTCGACCACACCCCGTTCCCAAATCGGCGCCACCACCGGCGTGGCCGTCCGCCGCGAAAAAGCCTCCAAAGCCGCGCCCGCCGCCCCGTAGAAGACGCCACTTCCGGCGACAATGAGCGGCTGTTGCGCCTCTTCCAAAAGCGCGAGCGCCTCTGAGATGCCGCTCGCATCGATTGCATCCGGGCTGATGCCGCCCCTAGAGACGGCTCCTTGCTGCGCTACGGCATTCGTCGAGACCTCGCCCTCCAGCGCATCGACGGTGATAGTCAGGTGCACCGGCCCCGGCCGGCCCAAGCAAGCTGCTTCGATGGCCTCGTGCAGAGCCCTCGGTATGCGATCGGCGTCTGTCACCAGCTCGGCATGCTTGCACAGAGGCTTGGCCAGCGCAACCTGGTCCATATCCTGGAACACCCCCTTGCCAAGGCCGTCCGAGGGGCTGGAACCCGAGATTAACAGAAGCGGGGCCCCGTCGTATGCCGCGTTGGCCACTCCGGCCAGCGCGTTGACGTGGGCGATGCCGCTGCTCACAGCACAGACGCCCAGCCGTCCGGTGAGACGAGCGTAGGCATCGGCCACATACGCGGCGGCTTGCTCGTTACGGCTGTCGATCACGGGCAAGCTGCCACGGTCGGCGGCAGCCAACAGAGGGTCGAGCCCATTGCCGCATAGCGCCGCGATAAAAGGAACCCCCTCTGCCTTGAGCATGGCGACCAGAGCCTCGGCACCGTTCATCGCCCAATCCTCCTCTTCTCAGATCAGCCACCACACCCTGAAACCGAGCCAACTCCAGATCGATTCTAGTGGCAGCGCTCCCACCCCGTCAATCGCGCCCGCCATCAGCCCGTGCTTTGACGCTGCTAGACCCCTCGGCTATGATCACACCAGGTAGAGTCGAGTCGCTTGCACCTCGCAGATGCTGCCCAGGCTGCCATCCAGGGACGGACCAGGCCAAGAGCGAATGAAT
>CAZUZB010000174.1:0-3748 GCA_964624695.1 uncultured Anaerolineales bacterium
TTTTCGACGGTCTCGATCACCACCTGCGGCTTGCAGGCCGCCACGACGGCCGCGGCTGACCCTAACCCTAGCAGCCGCAAAAGCTCGCGTCGCGTAACCTTTTCCATCTCTTCCTCCGTTGATCTTGCCAAGAGAACTCGCACTCTGCCAACGATCTCCAACGTGTCCCGGCACCCTCCTTTGGTGTGAGAGCCAGCGCCATAGGGCGGCTGTGCGCCTCTCAGCCCGCGTGCTATAATGACACCTAGCTACGCGGGCATACGAGCGGATGCGCACCGTTCGCACGGGAGTGGCTTCCCGCTGCTTTTACCATAGGCCAGGCCGAGGTCTCGCACAAGGCCTCTCGGGGGACAATGAGCGGACAGACGGGGGACACGCAAACCACTGGCGATCTCGACGGCGCCCTGCAGGATGCGTTGGCGCACCTGCACGATCCCTCCTACCAGACGCCACCAGCCCTGGCGAATCTCCTGGGAACGATTCACTGGGACCCTGCCCGTGAAGAGCTGATCCGGGCCATCCAGGAGCTCGCCCCGCGGCCGGATGCGCCCACCGGATCGCCCGCCGCCCGTTTCTATGCCATCCTGCACGGCCGTTACGTGCAAGGGCACACGCAAGAGGTCGTCGCAGAGCAGCTCGAAATCAGCGTGCGCCATCTCCGCCGCCAGCAGGGAGACGCCGTTCAGTGGTTGGCGGGTCGGCTGCGCCTGCCAACGGCAGCGCCAGAAGACCAGGCCCCTTCCAGCGCCACGCCATGGATGGCCCAGGTCCGCCAAGAGCTCGATGCCTTGCGGGAAGAGTCGAGCAGCGGGGCCTCGATGGTGGAGGATGTCATCACCAGAGTCTTGGCGTTGGCAGAGCCTGTTCTCGCCAAGCGCGGCGTCTGCCTGACCCATGCGCCGGGGGATCCCGATCTGATGGTAGGCGTACATGCCACATCGCTGCGCCAGGTGCTCCTCGTCACGCTGGATCGCATGACCGACGCCCATACCAACAAGGACCAGGGGGCCATGGCGACCATTGGCGCTCGAGGCGATGGCGACCACGTGCGCATCGTTATCACCACGCGCCCGGCTCTGGTAAAGGAACGTCCCCTGGACTATTTGGTGGAGGAGATTCTAGCAATTCACCAAGGGCGCGCAGAATGGCATGCGGATTGTGAGCAAGCAAGCATCACCTTTGAGCTTTACGCCGTGCGACCTTGCCGCGTGCTCGTGGTCGATGACAATGAGGATCTGGTCCATTTCTACCGGCGGTTCGCAGCCGGCACGCCCTATCGGATCATCCACAAGCCGGATGGGAGCGATATCGTTAGGGCCGTTCGGGAAGCCAGCGCAGAGATCGTCGTGCTCGATGTCATGCTGCCCGACGTGGATGGGTGGGAGTTGCTGACGCATTTGCACCAGCATCCCAACACGCGCCAGATCCCGGTGCTTGTGTGTACCGTCGTGCGTGCCGAGGAGCTGGCCACAGCGCTCGGCGCAGCCGCGTACCTCGTCAAGCCCGTGCGCCGCTCAGAGTTCATCGAGGCGTTACGCCAGATCCGCCCCCGTTGATGGGAGAGTGCATCAGGCTCAGCAGCTCGACGAGGTAGCGTAGCACGGTCGCCAGCGATAGGCCGTGCCCAGAGGAGACCATCACCAACGGGCTAGCCAGCGGTTCCTCGCGTGCGTCTTGAGCTGAGACCATCACCACGGGCACATGGCCGAGCCCACTATGTTGCATAGAATCCAGCACCTGCCACCCATCCATCTGCGGCATGATGACGTCGAGCAGAACGGCGTCCCAAGGCGGATCCTCCCGTAACCGCGCCAGGGCCTCACTGCCGCTGGCTACTGCTACCACTTCTAGTGAAGGGCGCCAGGCATGTAGCATGCGCTCAAAAAGCAGGCGGCTATCGGGATCGTCGTCCACCACCAGGACGCGCTCGACCGGCAGCCCGATTCCCCCCAATACACGGGCCAGCGCCTGACGGTCGATGGGCTTGACCAGATAATCGACGGCCCCAACCGACTCGGCATGTTCCTTGCTGGGCGGAAAAGCACAGCCCAGCACTGGCACATGGGGCACTTGGCGTCCGATGGAATCCACCGTTGGCCAAAGAGTATTGGACGAGGCCGTATTCACGATCGCGCCCAGAGAGTCACCGCTCTTTAGCTCGGCTACAGCCTCTTCCACAGACTCGGCAGCCACAAACTCGACATCGCGTGCGTAGCGTACCAGCACCCGCTCTAGATCCCCGGCTTCATCGAACAGAACCAGTCTTGGCGTCAGGTCAGCGAGGGGCACGCTGGAACGAACGCGACGCTCCACCCATGGCCATTGTTCAGAGATCCATCGTTCCGCCCCGGCTCGCGGTCGTGCCTCGTCGCCCATGGGTAAGGAAAAAGAGAATGTCGAGCCTTCCCCTACCTTGCTCTCCAGCCACATGCGCCCGCCGTGCTGCATCACGAACTGGCGGCTGATGCTCAAGCCGAGCCCGCTCCCTGACTGTGCGCGATTGGGGCGCGTGCCGGCTTGGTAGAACGGCTCAAAGATGCGCTCAGCGTCATCCTTTGGGATCCCCGCGCCCGTATCGGCCACTGATACAACCACCATGCCGGCATCGCGCTCGGTGCGAATGCGCACCCAGCCGCGCTCAGTGAAGCGGGCCGCATTGCTCACTAGGTTCAGGACAACCTGCCGAATTCGGGTAGGGTCACAGCGAAGGTGCAGGGCGGGCTCCAGCGCTAGCTCCAGTCCCAGCCCCTTCTTTTCGAGGAGGGGACGAACCACCTCGACGCTGTCTCGCAGCAGATTGCCAAGATCAACTTCCTCTCGATAGAGAGCCATCCGCCCGGCTTCCACTTGGCTCAGGTCTAGCACGTCATTGACCAAGGTTGCCAGATGTTCACAGTTTCGATGCACGATCTGCAGGTCCTGCAAGAGCCCCAAAGGGATGGGCGACTCGTACACCGAAGGGTTGTCGATCACAAGGTCGGTGAGCCCAATGATCATGTTCAGAGGGGTTCGGAACTCGTGGCTTACCTTGCTCACAAAGATCGCCTTGGCCCGCTGCGAATCCTCCGCCAGCCGCCGCATGGTTGCCAGATTCTCGTTTGTCAAGGCGAGCTGTCGGTTGGCGTGCGCCAGATCGTCCAGCGCTTGGTGTAGCTCTGCCTGACGCCCCCGCACCTCTTCCAGCAAGCGCTGCGCTCGCTCAAAGTGATGCCAGGACCAGATCCCCATGCCCTCCGCTGAGACGTATACCCAATACGCGATCCCAGTCATGGCCCAGATGCTGGTGAGCGATGATGCGAGCAACCCCCGCGGCACTGGCCCGGCCCAGCCGTAGACCGCCAAGGTCGCAAGAATGATCGAACCGCACATTGCCATGCCGAGCCCGGCCCACATGGAGATTGTCACCGCCGCCAGACCTGCCACCCCTCCCCATAGCGAAAGCGCCCCTGGTGCATCCAAAAGGCTGGCCGCCGTGATGAGAGAGATCGAAAAGCCGATGACCACGGCCCATCGGCCCCACTGGTCATTCCATTGCCCAATAGAGAATGTAGCTGCAGCCAGTGCCATACAAACCAGTGTCACAACCTTGGGTTGCCAGTCAGCCTGAGGGGTATCCGTGAAGAGCCCAAACAGATAGGCCAAGAGGGCGAGGGCAGCCGATGCAACGGGGACTGCGTGCTCGAGCTTCCCATAGCCTGCTTGGCGTGTCTGATCTCGAAGCTTGCTCTCACCTATCATGGCAGACTCC
>CAZUZB010000175.1:0-3748 GCA_964624695.1 uncultured Anaerolineales bacterium
AAGGGTCACGAGCACGGGGAGATCACCAGCACGACAAGCGCAGTTCGCTCGCCATAGGGGAGCGCAGTCGTGACCAGCCAGGCTGGGAGACTCTGGCGCAACCTCCCGCGCATGGAGGTTGTTGGATCTGGAACCCCCGTGCTCGATGCTAGCATTGTACCAGAGAATGGCTGGGCCATGTGTCAAACATCTGTCAAGGTTTTTAGCACGCCAGCCTGCTAAGGATGGACGATCACCAGGGTGCCGGGATTGGCGGCGGTGGCGTCCACGCGGGTAGCGCCCTCGGGCAACACGGGGTCGGTCCATTCGAACATCCACTGGGCGTCGTGGTTGCGCATGTTCACGCAGCCGTGGCTGGTGGGCGTGCCCCACTTGTCATGCCAGTAGGCGCCGTGGATGGCATACGCCCCCACAAAGTACTGCACCCACTCGACATTGGGCAGGTAATAGCCGGGCCCCGTCATCAACTGCGAGCGGATCTTGGTGCGGATGCGGAACCTGCCCAGCAGCGTCGGCGTGCCCGCCTTGCCCGTCGAGACCAGCGTCTCGAACACCAGCTCCTCGCCATCCCAGGCCCGCAACACCTGCTCGCTCAGGTCCACCTCGATCCATTTCTCGTCGGTGGGCAGGGGCAGGTACTTTTCGGTGATCCAGTCGGGCGTGGGGGTTGGGCTGGGCGTCAGCGTCGGCGTGACGGTGGGCGTCTGGGTAGCCGTGGGCGTGGCGCTGGGCGTGAGTGTGGGCGAATGGGTGGGCGACGGCGTGATGGTGGGCGTGTTGGTGGCGGTGGGGGTCAGCGTGATGGTGGGGGTGGCTGTGATCAGCCCCGTCAGGTAGCGAGCCTCGCGATGCAGGTGGTCGCTCCCCGCCAGAAGCAGCAGCACCAGGCTGCCCACCATGGTGAACCCCAACAAGGCCACCATGGCGCCGCCTTTGAGCAAGCGCGCCTGCCCCAACCCGCGCAACGGCGACCGCGGGGGCTCGCCCACAGGGTCGAATGACGTGCTCTGCTCCAGCGCAGGATCGAGGCGATCGGCCTGGTCGGGCGTCATGGGCTCTGTCATCGCGGCTAGGCCTCGGTTGTAGCGGCTCGATGGTGTCGCCCACGGCTGCCCGCCGCTGACGACGCGGCGCATTATAACAGCCAGTTTTACGCGCCGCAAGCGCTAGAGCGCGCATGCCCCTCCCGCCCCCCTGTCTTGACGCCGCGCCAGCCCGCGCTATCATGGCCCCTGCGTCGACACAGCCACCGCACACACGACAAGGGAGACACGCATGCGACCCATCACGGCGAACCTGCCGCGCTTTGGCCACATGCACGCCTGGGCCAACCGCATCCTGCTGATCGATCTCTCTGCCGGCACCATCACCGCCCGCGAGGCCGCCCCCTGGCTGCCCGAGAGCATCGGCGGACGGGCCTTGGTCGCCCGCGCCGCCTGGGAGCTGGCGCCCGTCGCCGTCCCCGCGCTGGACCCCGCCAACCCGCTGATGGTCTTTGCGGGCGGACTTACTGGCTCCCGCGCCGCCTATTCGGGGCGCGCCACCGTGGCGGCTTTCAGCCCGCAAGGCTGGCCCCACGGCTGGTTCACCCGCTCCAGCATCGGCGCCCACTTGGGTGGGGAGCTGAAGCGGGCCGGCTATGACGGCATCGTGGTCACCGGCGCCGCCGAGGGCCCGGTCCGCATCCTGATCCGCGACGATCAGGTCAGCATTCTGCCCGCCGACGATCTCTGGGGCAGCGAGGCCATCGCCTGCATCGAGACGCTAGAGGCCTCGGCCGGCAAGGGCGCCCGTTCGCTGGTCATCGGCCCGGCCGGCGAGAACCTGAGCGCCATCGCCACCATCCAGACGGCGTCGTCCTCCGCGGCGGGCCACGGCGGGCTAGGCGCCGTGATGGGCTCCAAAAAGCTCAAGGCGATCACCGTGGTGGGCACGGGCAAGGTCGCGCTGGCCGACCCGGAGCGCATCCGCGAGCTCTCGCGCGCCTTGGCCGAGGAAAAGGGCGGGCACCCCCAGGATCGCCGCGCCTATCTCGACCGCGTCAACGCCGAGATGGCCGAGGACGGCGGCGGCCGCGTGCGCCTCTATCCCTGCACCGAGGCCTGCCCCACGCCCTGCAACGTCTACTATGAGGGCGTGCGCGGCGTCGTCGAGGACCGGGTCTACTCGGGGCACTGGGCCTGCGTGGGCGGCCTGCTGCGCGGCGTCCGCAGCGAGCCCGGCATCGACCGGCGGGGCGTCTTTGATTGGCACCTGGGCACCCGGGCCGCCTTTGAGATCAACGTCCTGAGCAACACCTACGGCCTCAACCAGTGGGACCTGCTGGTGGGCATGGCCCCCTGGCTCCAGGCCTGCCACGCCGCCGGCCTGCTGGATGAGATCAACGGCATGGCAGTGGATTTCGATTCGCCCGAGTTCTGGGTGATGCTGCTGCGCGCCATCGCGTACCGCGAGGGGCTGGGCGATGCCCTGGCCAGGGGCGGCTGGGCGGCGGCGCGCTCGCTGGACCTGGGCGTCGATCTGATGCGGCGCTATTATACGGGGTGGGGCCACGCCGGCCATTGGGACGGCCACGGCGACATGGCCAACTATGTGGTGTTCCCCTACTGGATCGTGCCCGTGCTGCAGTGGTTGACCGACACCCGCGACCCGATCCCCAGCGGGCATGGCCACGCCTCCCGCTTTATGGGCTATGCGCCCATGCGCCCGGGCCGGTGGACGCCCGAGCAGGAGCAGGCCCGCCTGGCGCAACTGCCGGGCATCGCCCAGTGGCTCTATGGCGACGACCGCGCCCTGGACCCCACCGGCGGCTACGAGGGCAAGGCCGCGGCCGGGGCCTTTCACGTGGTCCGCTCGATGATGAAGGACAGCCTCCCCAGCGACGACTATGTGCTGCCGCTGGTGGCCAGCCACCGCTCCGAGGACGGCATCCCCCGCATCCTGGGCATGGAGGGGCGGGACGTGGAGGCGGCGTTCTTCCGGGCCGGCACGGGCGTGGATTGGGACGCCACCGCCTTTGAGCGGGCCAACCTGAACGCCTACACCCTGGAGCGCGCCACCCAGGTGCGCCATTTCGGGCGGGATCGCCGCATGGACGAGACCGTGCTGCCCTATTTCACCTACCCGGAGAACTGGGCCAACCGGTTCCTGGGGGAGCGGCGGGGCCTGGACGCGGCCCAGTTTGCCCCCGTGGTCAGCGAGTACTATCAGCGGCTGGGGTGGGATCCAGCCACCGGGCGACCCACCCGCGCCGCCATGGACGCCACTGGCGTGCTCGGCGCCTATGACAACATGGTGGCAGGCGCCGAGGCGGCCCCTGCGACCGCCCTGCCCGACGAGCCGCCCATCACCCATATGACCGAACCGACGCCGGAGACGGCAACCGAACAAGAACCTGCCTGAGCGTCGTGCCCGCGGGCACGGAAGGGAGAGCGCAATGAGTGGATATCGTGGCATCTGGCCCGCCCTGGTGACCCCCCTCAACGAGGATGGCACCGTCAACGCGGCCGTCACCGAGGGCCTGGTCTCGGCCCTGGTCGCTGCCGGCATCAGCGGCCTGTACGTCTGCGGCAGCACCGGTGAGGGCGTCTTGCTCTCGATGGCGCAGCGCCGCGAGATGGCCGAGGTCGCCATCGCTGCCGCCAACGGCCGGGTGCCGGTGATGGTCCACGTGGGGGCCATCAACACCGAGCAGGCCGTGGACCTGGCCCAGCACGCCAACCTGGCCGGCGCCGACGCCATCGCGGCC
>CAZUZB010000176.1:0-3742 GCA_964624695.1 uncultured Anaerolineales bacterium
TCGATGTCGCCGTCGTCCAGGCACACCTCGATGATGCGCCGCCCCAGGCTGGATAGCTCGGGCGTGTTGTACTTGTTCAGTTCGCGTCTGAAAAAGCTGGTCAGCATGGCGGCGCCGGCATCATAGCCAGCGGCACCCACTTCGGGCTGATGATCCACCTGCAGCAGCACGGTGGGCACGCGGTACCCCTCGATGGTCAGGCTCTTGGGCACATAGCCCAGCAAGGGGCAGCGCGCCGCATCGAGCTGCTCCAGGCGGAAGCGCGCCGTGCCGCGACGGGCCAGGTACTCGCGGGCCAGCCACTGGGGCATGAACCCCACCCGATAGGCGCCGATGTGCTGATTGGGGATCAGCTTGTGGCGGGTGCTCAGGGTATCCATGATCTGATCCAAGAGCTGGTTGGCGTGGTTGACGGCCCTGCCCGTGACGAACGGCCAGAAGGAGCCGACGCCCTCGCTGGTCATGCCGGCCGAATCGGTGATGCTGGGGTTGTCATGGCCCCTGGGGGCCACCAACCGCCACAGCCAGGCCAGGCCAGCTGGCAGGATGTGAAACAGCCCCAAGATACCATAGCTGGGATGCTCCGCCGTGCAGGGAGGCGTGCGCACGCCAAAGCTGCGCACATCCACCTCGGCCGCGCCCTCTACCACGCCGGGCACAAAGCGCCGGGGCATGATGACGCGCGGGTTGGGGCAGGGCATGCCGGGCGCGTCCAGGGTGTGCTCCCAGATGAGGCAGGTGGCATCGGGCACGCCCTGCAGGTTCATAAAGATGAGCCCCTCGGGGGGGTGCACGCAGAGCCGCTCGTGGTGGGGATCGGTGCCGTATTGGCGGATATGGTTGATCCGCAGGAACCAGCCCTCTTCGGCGTCGGCCACCACCAGGCGATGGGTGCCGCTCTGGAGGGCCGGGTGACACAGGGCCATGTCATCGGTCACCGGCTGCAAGCGCGAGGTCTCGCTCAGCTCCAGGATCAGCTCGTCGCCCGTCTCGATATTGGTGGCCAGCTTGATGCGGCCGTCGGGCTCGCGATGGATCTGCTCGATCATCTCGCTCTTGCCGCCGCCACTGGCGCCCTCGTGCATGATGGTGAGAATATTGTCATAGGGGGTCACCACGCGCACGGTGGAAGCGTGGGCGGTCACCCAGCCCTCCTGCTCGCCGATATCCAGCAGGACGGCATAGACGCCCTTTTTGGCGCTGGGGCCGGGGTAGAGGTTAAAGGCGAACACCTCGTGCAGCCCCTTGGAGCGCTGGTGGACGACCACCTGCCGCCCGCCAAAATGGGTGTGGCGAAAGGTGGGCGCCAGGTAGATGATGGCGCGCGGCGCGTACCCGTCAGGCACGGCGCTGGCGGGGCCAAATCCCTGCAGATCGGCCAAGCCGCCGGCGAAAAAGCCGGCATTCTTGGGCGCCACCAGCAGCCCGGGGTAGCCTAGCCGGTCGTCTCCCACCATGAACGGCATCACGAGCAGCTCTTGCTGGCCCAGCCAGTCGAACACCTCGCCGCGCAAGGTGTCCATCGCTACCGGGAACTCGTCCCGCAGGCGAGGCTTGTCGGTGGGGCCCTCGTCGCCGATGAACATGCAGCCCGGGTCGCGTCGCCGCATATAGGCATCGGGATAGTTGACCACCACGCCGTTACGGCAGCGCACCACCGTGGCCTCCACCAGGCGGCCCCGCTCGGGCACGTCATAGGCCACCTCGAAGCAATCCGGCTCGCCGCCCATGGCCAGTTCCAGCATCTCCTGGCGGCTCTCGGGGACCACCAGATCGGCGGCATGTTCCAGCGCCACTCTCAGGTCTGGCGGCAACACCATCTCAAACACCAGCTCTCGGCTCATCGTCCACCTCTCCAGTTCTCAAAGCCAAACAGGTCGCATAGATACCAGGCATCCAAAACGGCCCGCCGATGGCATCCCATCGTTGGGCCGTCTGCTCGCCAAAGGGGTTCTCACGCCGTCGGACGGTCAGGCTCGCACATCGAGCCCGGCTCGTGGCGTTCCCCGCCACATCTCATCATACCTACTATAGAGGATAACGAGTCTCGCTGCAAAACCGCAGGTGCAGCCCGCTAGCGCTTGAAATGCGTCCCTTTTCGGCGCATAATCATGGTGTGGAGGGGTAGTTTGTAAGGAGGCAGTCGCCGTGGAGAAACGAGTTCTAGGCCGGACCGGCTGCGAACTGTCCGTGGTGGGGTTCGGTGGCATCCTGGTGATGAACGAGACCCCCGCCGAATCTGCGCGCCTGGTGGCCCGCGCCATCGACGCCGGCATCAACTATTTCGACGTGGCCCCCAGCTATGGCAACGCCGAGGAGCGGCTGGGCCCGGCGCTGGAGCCCTATCGGCAGAACGTCTTTTTGGCGTGCAAGACCGCCAAGCGCGACGCCGAGGGCGCCCGGGACGAGCTGGATGCCTCCCTGGAAAAGATGCGCACCGACTATTTCGATCTCTACCAGCTCCATGGCGTCACCACGTTGGAGGAGGTCGAAACCATCTTTGGGCCCGACGGCGCGATGGAGACGTTGCTGGAGGCGAGAGAGGAGGGTCTGGTCCGCTTTCTGGGGTTCTCGGCCCACTCGGAAGAGGCGGCCATCGCCCTGCTGAACCGATTCGCCTTTGATAGCATCCTCTTTCCACTGAACTGGGTGACCTGGAATGAGGGCAAGTTCGGCCCCAAGGTGATCGAGACGGCCCGCGCCAAGGGCGCCGGCCGCCTGGCCCTCAAGGCGCTGGCCAAGCGCAAGTGGGCCAACGATGACGAGCGCAAGGCCTGGCCCAAGAGCTGGTACCGCCCGGTGGAGACGCTGGACGAGGCGCGGCTGGCGCTGCGGTTCACGCTGTCGCTGCCCGTCACCGCGGCGGTGACGCCCGGCCACGCCCAGTTCCTGGAGTGGGCCATCGAGATCGCCCAGGATCTGACGCCGCTCACGCCTGAGGAGCAACAACAGCTCGCCGAGAGCGCCAAGGGGCTCGCCTATCTGTTTCCCCAAAACTAACCATGGCGCCACTCGCGGGCGCACGGGCCGGGGGCGCCGAGCCCCCCGCCGGAACAAAGGACACGCGTGATGAGCAAGCAAGAGCCTGAGCTGATCGCAGTCGTTCAAGAGGTCCTAGACCAGTTCGCCCAGACCAAGGTCCCCGGCAAGACGCTGGATCTCAGGGGGCCAGTCAAAGAGGGGTCGTGCTACCGTTGGCGCATCATGAGCACCCGTCACAAGCAAGTCACGGTGGTGGTGGATACGCAAAAGGTGCTGTTCAAGGGCGTGGGGATACGCTCCATCGGCGTCTTTGGCACCCAGCAGGACAGCCCCATCGAGCCCAACGTGGAGAGCCTGCGGGCTTTTCTGGAGACGGCAGAGCTGCTCGCCAACTAGCCGGCGACGGTCACGCGGGGCAAGAGATGGATCCTAGCGCGTTGGGCGGCGCCGGTGCCGGGCCGCCCGTTGCCACGTGGTATCACGGCTCGCCGCAGCGCCTCTACAGCCTGCGGGCCGGCAGCACCATCACGCCAGACCGCCACCTGGCCGAGGTCTTTTCCCTCAAGCCCAGGCTAGTCTGCCTGGAGGATGACGGCAGCATCCGCCACGACGGCCAGCTCTTGGGCTGGCTCCACGTCGTCGACGAGCCGCTGGGTCCGGACGACCTGGAGCCGCATCCCCGCAGCAGCATGCCGCCGGGCCTCGAGTGGCTCACCACCCGTCCGTTGCGCCTGCGGCTGCTGGGGCCGGTGGCGGTGGA
>CAZUZB010000177.1:0-3716 GCA_964624695.1 uncultured Anaerolineales bacterium
CCGCGGCCGTCGTGGCGGCCTGCAAGCCGCAGGTGGTGATCGAGACCGTCGAAAAGATCGTGAAAGAGACAGTCGTCGTCGAGGGTGAGGAAAAGGTCGTCGAAAAGATCGTCGAGGTTGAGAAGGAAGTAGAGGCGGTTAGCTACTCGGGCGAGCTGCGGGCGTTCATCGCCGCAGGAGCGCCGGTGGAGCCTGTGCACGAGCTTCTCGCCACTTCGCTGATGGCTCGGTTCCCCGATGTGACGGTCAAGTTCGAGTACATCGTCGGCGACATGGCCGAGCAGATGTACACGCGCGCAGCCGCTGGTACCCTGGCGGATGTGGTCCACAGCGCCGACCTATTCTGCGTTCCCTTTGCGTACAATGATGTGACTCTGGATCTGGGGCCATGGCTTGAGGTGGATCCCGTCGTCGACTTGGACGACGTTTTTGAGAGCATGCTGGGTCTGGGCACGTTTGAGGGCGAGATCCACATGCTGCCCTCGGCTCTTGACGTCGTGACGATGTACTATAACAAGACCATGATGGAAGACGCCGGGGCCGAGCTGCCCGCCGACACGTGGACTTGGGACGACTTTACCACACAGATGAAAAAGGTCGTCGAGATGGAGACGGACGCGCAGGGTATCCCCGTCTATTGGGGCTTGACGAACCAGACCTGGAACTGGTGGGCCACCGTCTATCCCTGGATCGTCGGCTATGGCGGCGAGATCAGGAACGAGGACAAAACCCAGTCGACCTGGAGCTCCGAAGCGGCGCTGGCCGGACTTCGCGCCTACACGGAGCTCTGGACCGAGCACAACATCGCCCTGCCGTTGGGCCTCGATGTCGGCGGTGGCGCCTTTGAGCTGGGTCGTGCGGCAGTCTGGACCCATATCCAGGGTCTGCGACCGCATCTCAAGTCCGCTATCGAGGACAAGTTTGAGTGGGATGTCCAGGTGATGCCGATCATGCCTGACGGTAGGCATCGCACCGGCATGGGGACTTGGGGCATCAGCGTCTACTCGGGCAGCCAGAATCGCGACCTGGCCTACGAGTATGTCAAGGGCATCGTCACGCCCGCGATCCAGCGCCTGTTGGCTCAGCGAGGGGAATCGGTGCCGTTGCTGCGCTCCGTGGCTGAGGATCCCTCCTGGTACGAGGGTCTCCAGCCACCTCCGACCAACTTTATGGCTTACGTGCGGGGTGCCGATGATGCGGTCCTGCCCATCGTGGACTATCCGGCTGACTGTGGCAGCTTTTACACGGGCCTGGTGAACCAGTCCTATATCGCCGCGCTCGAGGCCGCTATCCGCGGCCAGCGAAGCGTGGAGGACGCGTTCGCCGAGTGCGATGAGGACATCCAGCGCTGCCTGGACGACTATCTGTAGAAACGCTTGCGATGGGGGCGGCATGGGCCGCCCCCATCGTCCTCTCATTGGCGATTGTGCGACCTCTGGCGGGCCTCGTGCGGCTCGCCCTAGATTAGTGATGCCAAGTGGCTAGCCGTCACCAGGTGGACGTGCTGTAGGGAGGGAGATGGGTGACTGCGACAACACCAACAGCCGGTAGGGGCACGCAACCCGCAGCGCGGCGGGGGATGACCAAACGTCGCTGGAGAGATACGGCCATCGGCTATCTGTTCATCGGACCTGTGGTGCTGGGTCTCCTTGTGTTTACCATCGGCCCGATGTTCGCTTCGTTGTACTATAGCTTCACCAGATTCCCGCTCCTTCGTGCGCCCGAGTGGATCGGCGTTAAGAACTATGTGGACATGTTCACCAGGGAGCGCTACTTTTGGCAGTCGATCAAGGTCACGGTCACCTATGCGTTGACGGCGGTGCCTCTGGGGCTGGCTGGAAGCTTTGCATTGGCGCTGCTCCTCAACCAGAAGGTCAAGGGGATCGCTTTTTTCCGGACCTGTTTCTACATGCCCACCATCGTACCAGCGGTGGCCAGCGCCGTGCTCTGGGGCTGGCTACTGAACCCCGACTATGGCCTGGTCAACGCCATCCTACTCAAGGTGGGGCTCCCGACGTCGCGCTTCCTGGGCGATCCCAAGAGCGCGCTGGCCTCGTTGGTGCTGATGAGCCTGTGGGGCGTAGGTGGGGGCATGATCATCTACCTAGCGGGCTTACAGGGCATCCCCGAGTCCCTCTATGAGGCGGCCAAGATCGATGGAGCCAACGAGCTGCGTCTCTTTTGGCACATCACCGTGCCCATGATGACCCCGACCATCTTTTTCAATCTCGTGATGGGGTTGATTGGATCATTCCAGTATTTCACAGCTGCCTTTTTACTTACCGCTGGTGGGCCTGTCTTTTCGACCTATTTCTATAATCTGATGTTATATGAGCGCGCCTTCAAGTGGCTCCAGATGGGAATGGCCTCGGCGATGGCCTGGTTCATGCTGGTGGTGGTGCTGCTGCTAACCTTGGCCGTGTTCCGCAGCTCCGGCATGTGGGTCTACTATGAGACGGAGGTCAGGTAACCATGGCCACAGAAACGAGAGAGACGCTCTATGGCCTGGGCGATATCGACTTGAGCAAGCCGCGCCGCGCCGTCAAGCTAGTAGCCGTCCATGCACTCCTGGTCGTAGGGGCTTTGGTGTTCCTGTTGCCGCTCTTCTGGTTGGTGACCACCTCCCTCAAACCGCAATCGGAGGTCTATGTCTTTCCGCCTACGTTCCTTCCCAAGACCTTTCAGTGGCAGAATTTCCCCGAAGGCTGGAACTACCAGGGGATGATGTGGCCTCGCTGGATGGTGAACACGCTCTTTATCACCGCCATGGTAGTCCTGGGTGTATTGCTTAGTTCATCGCTCTGCGGATACGGGTTCGCCCGGCTGAGCTTTCCGGGGCGCGATTTCTGGTTCATGATGGTGCTGGCCTCCATCATGCTACCCGGTCAGGTGACGCTGATCCCGCTCTATGTGGGGTACCACCGCATCGGCTGGCTGGATACCTTCAAGCCGCTGATCATCCCGGCGTTTTTCGGGGGCGGAGCGTTCAATATCTTTCTGCTACGGCAGTTCTTCCGGAGCATCCCCCTGGAGCTGGAGGAAGCGGCTATCGTCGATGGCGCCGGTCGCTTTCGCATCTGGTGGCAGATCTTTTTGCCGCTCTCCAAACCGGCTCTGGCCACCGTGGCGGTGTTCAGCTTTCAAGCAGTGTGGAACGACTTTTACGGGCCGCTGATCTTTATCTCCACACGCGAGAAATTCACCCTGGCGCTAGGCATCAATATGTTCAAAGGCCTGTACGCGACCCAGATTCCCCTGATGATGGCCATGTCCATGCTGATGGTGATCCCCATGATCATCATGTTCTTTGTGGCACAGAAGCAGATGATCCGAGGCGTGATCCTCACCGGCATCAAGGCCTAGCAGACGACGGATTGGGCAAGCCGCAGAGCAGCGTTCGCAGCGGTACCCACGCGTGTGTGCCTGCCACGGCACCCTGACCATCCTATCGCGTCAGCAAGAGACAAAACAGGGTCGTGGCCAGCACATGGCGGCCACGACCCAAAAGGCAGCAAACACAGCGCGCCAACGCGCCGGTCAGAGACGCGTTGCCCCTTAGCTATAGTATCCGCGGTACGTTTCCAGGGCCTGGCAGATCGCTTCCACGTTCTCCAGCGGGACATCAGGGCCGACCTCGGCCTTGAGCCACAGCCCCCCCTCGGGCGAGCCCAGCGTCTCCACGGCCTCGCGCACATGCGCGTCGATATCGGCGGGCG
>CAZUZB010000178.1:0-3703 GCA_964624695.1 uncultured Anaerolineales bacterium
AGACGACGTGAAGAGATGCAAGGGAAGCCTGATGGGAGCTGACAGGATCGCGCAACCTAGACGGCGAGGCATGGACGAGCGCCGATGGCTCTGGCTCATCCTGGCGTTATCGGTGCTGGCCCGTGTGGCCGTGGCGCTCTATCTCGGCAATGTGGTCGATGCGCCGCCGCTGCTCACCGACCAGCGCTCCTACCACGCCCTGGGCGAGCGATTGCTGGGCGGCCACGGCTATAGCTTTGATCGGCAGTGGTACCCCTTTACCTTGGCCGATACCCCCACCGCCCACTGGTCGTTCCTCTATCCCCTCTTTGTGGCGGCGGTGTATGGAGTGTTCGGCCCGCACCCTCTGGCCGTGCGTCTGGTACAGGCCGTGCTGGGCGGATGGCTGGTGCCCTGGATGGTCTACCGCCTGACCCGGCGGACCTTCCCCAGCCGCCAGTGGACCCCGCTCTGGGGTGCGGCCGTCGCGGCCGGCTATCCGTACCTGGTGCTATACGCCGCGACCCTGATGACCGAGACCTTTTACATCACGCTGCTGCTCTGGTCGCTCACTCTGAGCATGGATCTTGGCGCGGCGCTACGCGCGGGGGAGCCGCTCTCATGGCCTCGCTGGCTCGGGTTGGGCCTCGTGCTAGGCCTGGCGACGCTGATGCGCCAATCGATCCTGCCCTGGTTGCCCTTTCTCTTCCTGTGGCTGCTCTGGCAAGGGCGTGCCAAGAGCCAGATC
Organism: uncultured Anaerolineales bacterium; assembly: GCA_964624695.1. Classification (GTDB taxonomy): domain Bacteria; phylum Chloroflexota; class Anaerolineae; order UBA1429; family UBA1429; genus DAIRUQ01. The sequence goes on from CAZUZB010000178.1 coordinate 728, forward strand.
AGGCCTACCATTCAGGGCCTCGTGCTGGCCGGCCTGGGGGTGTTCGCCCTGGTGCTGCCGTGGACGATCCGCAACTATGCGGTGTACGGGCGCTTTCTCCTGCTGAACTCGAACACCGGCTATGCCATGTACTCGGCCCAACACCCGATGCACGGCACCCACTTTTCCGAGTTTGTGGCGGCGCCGTTGCCCGAGGGGCTCTCCTGGGGCAACGAAGCCGCCATGGATAGCGAGCTGTTGCGGATGGGCATCCAGTTCGTCATCGCCGAGCCGGGTCGCTACCTGCTGCTCTGCCTCAGCCGGCTGAGGGCGTTTGTCGAGTTCTGGCCCAACCCCGATTCGAGCACATTGCACAACCTGGGTCGAATTGCCTCCTTCGGTCTGGCCTTGCCGTTGATGCTCTATGGGCTGACCTTGGGGCTGAAAAAGCGCATCTTCAGCTCAGTTGCTTGCCTGATTCTCGGTTTCGTACTAGTGTATTCGGTGATGCATATCATGACCTGGGCGATGGTGCGCTATCGCCTGCCCGTCGATGCGGCGCTGCTCCCCCTGGCCGCGCTGGGCGCCGAGGTCCTTTGCTTCCGTGTGCACGTTGCCCTCACGCATCACCGCTCCAAGCAGGTTGTTCTGCCATGCGAGGGCATCTGAGGCCGATGACGGGCATCTGGCCGAGAGACGGACGGAAAGCCAGCCATCGGCGCTGGCTCATAGAGCGATAGGGCGGTTGCTATGGATCAGTCAAGATTGCATCAGTATCTGCGCATCATCAAGCGCTGGTGGTGGCTGGCCGTCGCCAGCATGCTCATCGCCGGCGTCTCCAGTTATCTGGGGCTCCAGCGCACACCGCGCATCTACCGATCCACCACCACCGTGATGGTGGGCCAGAGCCTAGAGACCCTCAGCCCCACCGGCTCGGACCTGGCCATCGGCCAGCAGCTCACCCACACCTATGCCCAGTTGGTCCGCCGCGAGTCGCTTCTGGCGGCCGCCGCAGCCCAACTGGGGTTGGCGGAGCCGCCCGAGGCGGAAGCGGTGACCGCCCAGCAGGTGGCGGGCACGCAGCTCCTCGAGATCAGCGTGCTGGATACCAGCCCCCAGCGAGCCCGCGCCCTGGCCGATGCCATCGCGCAGCAGCTCATCCTGCTCACGCCGGCGGCCCGCGAGATCACCGAGCGCGAGGCCTTTGTGCAGGAGCAGCTCGATGACCTGGAGGCCAAGATCGCAGCCACCCGCGAAGAGATGGAGCAAGAACGTGCCAAGTTCGAGGCTGCCAGCAGCGCCAGCGCGGTGCAGCAGCACCAGGCCAACATCGACGCGCTCCAACAGCAATTGACCTACTATCAGAACTCGTACGCGTCGCTCCTGGCCAATACCCAGCAGGCCACCAACCGCGTCTCCGTGGTCGAGCCCGCCACCCTGCCCACCAAGCCCGTCAGCCCCAACGTCATGAGCAGCATGGCCCTGGCCATGGCCATCGGTCTGGCGCTGGCCGTCACCGGCGCCCTGGTCACCGAGATGCTGGATGGGAGGATCCGCTCCGCCGAGGAGGCGGTGCGCTATTCCGGGCTGCCGCTCTTTGCCAGCATCCCCCCGCTGGACCAAGTGCGTGATCTGGGCGGCCTGGTGACCGTCTACGACCCGAGATCTCCGGCCTCCGAGTCGTTCCGCCTCTTGGGAACCCGCATCGCCCTCGAATCGGGCGACGGCCCCCTATCCACGGTCATGTTCGTCAGCCCCAGCCCCGGCGAGGGCAAGAGCCTGGCGGTCGCCAACCTGGGCGTAGCCTTTGCCGAGGCGGGCCGCGAGGTGCTGATCGTCGATTCGGACCTGCGCCGACCGTCCCAGCACGGCCTCTTTGGGCTGGAGAACGAGATCGGCTTTGCGGACCTGTTGCGAGACCCCCAGGCCGATCTGCCGCGGGTGGTGCAGGCCACCAAAGTGCCCCGGCTGTCGTTGCTCGCAGCGGGAGAGACGGCCTCCAGCCCCGGCAGCCCCCTGGCCATGGAGCATCTCAACGGCGAGGTCAGAGCCCTGCTGCAAGAGGCCTACAAAGACCCCTACGGCCTGCTGGCGTCGGAGCATCTGGGCGCCGTGCTGGAGCGACTGAAGGATCGCTATCGCCTGGTGATCTTTGACAGCCCTCCGCCGACGATCTTTCCCGATGCCGCCATCCTGGCCGCACGCGTCGATGCCGTCCTCGTTGTGGCTGACGCCACCATCACCCAGCGCGCCCTGCTCGCTGACGTCGCCAACCAGCTACGCCAAAGCGGGGCCAAGCTGCTAGGGCTGGTGCTGAACCGCTCCAAGGACGGAGGCGCCTCCTCGCGGCAGGCCTACTATCGCTACTATTACGACAGCGAGGGACACCGCGAGCACCGTCGTACCGGAGTTCGTGGCACCACTGTGGCGGAGACAGCGCCCATCAGCCTGACGGACAAGCTGCAAGAGTGGCGCGAGCGCGGCCCGAGCTGGGTGCGCGTTCGCCCCACCCCAGAGCCAGCCCCCCCACCTCGTGAAGAGCCCGAGGACGAGGCTCACCCCGCCGAGCAGAGCGCCGGCTAGGCCAGAAAAGGTCGGCGGCCAGCACCCCGAAGCGCCCTGCTGGCCGCCGACGTCCTTGCGAGGCTAGGCGATCTCTAGGATGGTGTGCACATCCACTTGCGGAACCTCGACCACCAGCACGCCATCCTCCACCGACCAGGACGGCTCGATGCCGTCGGGCTGCTGCAGCACCTGGCCGGGCTGAGAGTCCACCCGCAGGCGGACGGTCACATCGCGCACTGGCAGCACGCTCTCCACGCAGACATTGTTGCCGTCCACAGGACGGTTGCCGTGATGGTTCACCAGATGGACCAGGCGACGCGCCGCCCTGTCGCCGCTAGCCGGCTGGCGCGTCAGCACCACCTCCAGCCACGCCGGCGCCTCCACCTCCACGGGCAGATCCGGCGCCAGGGCGCGCACCAGGTTGGCCACGAC
>CAZUZB010000179.1:0-1274 GCA_964624695.1 uncultured Anaerolineales bacterium
TGGCGATCCGCCCCTCGCGGCACCCTTGCCCTGATAGCGCGGCCATCCTATACTCGCGCCATGACACACACCCGCCAGCTGGGGCTCCGCGACCAACTCCGCACGCTGCGCGATGCGCTGCCGCCCTTGCTTCAGAAAGCCACCGGCGAGGCCACTACCGGCGCCTGGCTGGCCGCCCTGGAGCGCAACGTCCTGCCTGCGCTGGACTTTGATCTGCCCGTGCTGTTGGTGGCCATCTGCGGCGGGGGCAGCACCGGCAAGTCCACGCTGGTCAACGCCCTGGCGGGGCGACGCGTCTCGCAGGTGGCCTTTCGCGCCGGCCTGACCGAGCGGGTGCTGCTGGTGGGGCACCCCAGCATCCTGGACGGCCCCGAGGTCGCCGCCCGCCTGCTCCACCGCCTGGGGGCCCGCCCCGTGCCCTGGACGCGGGCCGAGGACACGATGGTGGCCGGCCCGCCGCTCTATGCCACCTCCAGCGAGATCTCGCGCGGACTCCTGCTCATCGACACGCCCGATTTCGATACCGGCGAGGGCGGCCAAATGGTGAACCGCGAGCGGGCGGAGCCGGTCCTTCGCACGGCCGAGGTCCTCGTGTATGTCTTTACCAACACCGTCTACAACAACCAGGCCAATACCGCTTTCATGGCCGAGATTGTGGGCGGCATTGGCGGGCGGCCCACGGTCCTGGTTTACCGCGTATCGCGGGTGGCCTCCGACGATGAGGTCCTTGACCATTGCCAGGTGGTGGCGCGGCGGCTGTACGGCGGCGGCCGCGGCGCTGCCTTTCCTCCCGAGGTGATCGGCATCTACCGCGTGCACGAATCCGACCGCGTAGCCCGCGGGGAGGCCGCACCCGCGCTGTTGCCCATCGGGGAGGTGACCGCCGGGCGCCCGCTGACCACCCTGCTGGCCGAGCTGGACGTCGCCCGCATCAAGCGCCATGTGTTCGGCGCCGATCTGCGCGACATTCGCGCCGACGCCCAGGGCGACCTTGACCGTGCTCGAGCGGCCGCGCGCCAGGCCGCCCTCTACCGCGACGCCCTCCGCCACGCCATGGCCGAGGACTCGCTCAAGGCCCTCCAGGCCTTTCCCGCCAGCGAGGCGCTGGCCCTGACGGCCAAGCTCTTTGTGGAAACCAGCCCGCCGCTGGTGCGCGCCTTGCGCCAGACCGGCGTGATCGTCGGGGCGCCGTTCCGCGGCCTGCGGGCCGTCGCGCAAAGGGTGGCCATCTGGATGGGCACCCGCGAGGGAGCGCCGCCAGCCGAGGACCTTGA
>CAZUZB010000179.1:1374-3700 GCA_964624695.1 uncultured Anaerolineales bacterium
GGCATCGACCGCGATCTCCGCGAAAAGGTGATCCAGTTCCGCCAGGAGATGGGCTGGGGCCAGCGCCTTCGCGAGAGCCTCTTTGCCTCTCTGGCGGCGCTGCCGCCCATCCTGGGCGTCACCTATGCCCTGCTCACCGCCGATCCCGTCACGGCGGCGGGGCTAGAGATCCGGCTTTCCAGCGTCTTGGGGCTGAACGACCTCTGGGCGCTGGTATCCATCCCGGCCTCGGCGGGGCTGACCGAGCAGGATCGCCGGCAGCTCGAGGCCATGCTCAAGCCGGTCTTTCAGCTCTGGCTGGAGCAGCGGGCCGAGCAGGTCGTCGAGCTCTTTGAGCGCACCGTCTGCCGCCCCACGTTGCAGGCTCTGGCGACCGTCCCCGATCCCGACGACCCCCGTTTCGGCGCCGTGGCGCAAGCCCTGAACGAACTCGAGGCAACCCCATGAGCGAGAACCCCCACGCCTGGGACCGTGACGCCCTGGAGCTGCAGAGCATCGGCGCGCTGGCGGCGCTGGAGGCCGAGCTGGATGATCTGGCCGCGCCTCTGGAGGCCCTGCCAGACTGGCGCCCCGCCAAGGCGCTGCTGGAGCAGGCGGCCTGGCTCCGCCACAAGCTGGATGACCTGGCCGCCGCCTGGCACACCCGCTTGGTGGTGGCCATCGTCGGGCCTTCGGGCGCCGGCAAGTCCACCTTGCTCAACGCCCTGGCCGGCGCACAGCTCTCGGCTACCGGCCTGACGCGCCCCACCACCCGACAGGTGGTGGCCTATGCCAGCGACGATGCCGCCGCCGCGCCACTGCGCCGCGCGCTCCAGGGCGACGCGCTGGTGGTCGAGACCTCGGCCCGCGCCGCCGCACTGACCTACCTAACCCTGCTGGATACGCCCGACACCAACACCATCCCCGAGAACCAGACCCTACTGGCCCGCGCCCTGGAGCTGGCCGACGTCATTTTGGCGGTCTTCCCGGCGCAGAATCCTCGCCTCCACGATAACCTGTCCTTCCTGCGGCCCTTTGTGGAGCGGCTGCCCGCCGCGAGCATCGTCCCCATCCTCAACATGGTGGACCGGGTGCCGCCCTCCGAGCTGGACGAGGTCGAGGCCGATTTCCGCCGGGCGCTGGAGACCGAGTGGGAGCTGGTTCCCGAGCGGGTCTATCTGCTCTCGGCCAAGCGCAGCGCATCCACACGGGCCCTGTTCGCGCCGGACGAGGCCCCCATCAACCCGCGCAACGACTATTCATCGCTGGAGGCGTTCATCTACTCGGCCCTCAACCGCGCCAGCCAGTTGGCCGACCGTCGCGCCGCCCACGGCCAGCGATTGATGGCCCTGTATCGCGAGCAGGTGGCGCGGGCGCTGGATGACACGGCACCGGCGCGCCGCGCGGCCAGCGAGAGCATCCAGGCGCTGGAGCGGCGCGTGGAGGGAGCCCTCGAGCACACCGTGGCCACGGCGTTCACCCAGGTGCGGGGGCTGGATCTGAGCACGGCCGTCTATGGCTTGCTGGCGCCGCGCTGGTGGGGGCCCGTGGGCTGGTTGGTGGGCCTGTGGGCGCTGCTGCTGCGGATCGCCTCCTTTGTCAGCCGGCCCGGCGCGCGTCGGCCGACCATCCTGGGGCAAGGCCTGCCCGAGGCGTCAGGCGAGGGAGTGGTCGCCTCCATGGCCGAGATCAGGTCTGGCGAGCTGGAGCACGTCCTGGCCAGCGCCTGGCCCCCGCTGGCAGACCAGTTGGTGGCCGCCGGGTTCGCTCCATCGGTGCGGGCCATGGGCGCCTGGCAGGATCGGCTGACGCAGGCCGTCGAGGCGTTGGGTGACCAGGTCGCGGCGTTGTATCGACAGCGGCTGGAGCGGCTGGCCAGCCGGCTGGCGGCGGCTCCTGTGCAATTCCTGCTGAACTTGCCCGTCCTGGCCATGTTGGTCTGGGTCGGCGCCGACGCGGTGCTGGCCTTTGTGCAGCGGCGAGCCCTGCCCGCGACCCACCTGCAGACCGGTGGCGTCGCGCTGGCAGCCCTTTGGGCGCTGGGATATGTGCTGCTGCAAGTGTGCATCTCGCTGGGCCTGCGCCGTCTGCGCCGCGCCAAGGGGCTGGGCGTGCTGGGCCGCGACCTCACCGCTGCGCTGGTGGCGCCCTGGGCACAGCAGCTCCAGCGGCTGGGGGCGCTGCAGGATAGCCTGAGCCGCTAGCCCTGGCCCAGAGCCCCTCCTCGCCACACCAAGTGGCCCAACCCACCTCTACGGCATCGCACTCCCCATGATATCCCTATCCATAAAGAAGTTCTTTACGTTTCCTTGACAGCTTCTTCACACTGCGGCACAATCTAGCCATT
>CAZUZB010000180.1:0-3684 GCA_964624695.1 uncultured Anaerolineales bacterium
CCCAGGATACGCCGCCTTTCTTCCTCTACCAATCCACAACTTTTGGTTATATCTCCCTACGGCAACCTCACTCTGATGAAAGAGTATCTGGGGGAAACGCTCTACCGCCAGACCGAGATGACCTACTATCCCAATGCGTCGGCGTGGATCATCGGCCAGCCGGCGCTGGTGGTGGTGCGAGATGGGGCCGGCGCCGTCCAGGCCAAGACGCGCTACTGCTATGACGGCCAGTACTGGAACCACGCGCCTGTGATTGGCAACTTGACCATGGTGCGCCAGGCCGCCAGCCTGGACCCCGAGACCTATCTCACCACCCAGAGCATCACTTACGCCACCGCTGCGGGCTACTATCAGCCCATTGCGGCGGCTGACGCCAACGGCAACGTCACCCAGACCGCGTACGACCTCTCCTGGATCCACCCGATAACGGTGACCAACGCGCTGGGGCAAGCCACCACCTACGAGTACGACCCGGTCCTCAAGGTGGTGACCAAGGTGACCGGCCCCAACGGTGCAGCCACCGCCACCAGCTACGAATACGATAGCTTTGCCCGCTTGACCAAGGTCATCCAGCCCGGCGACACCAGCGAATTGCCGACCGTGAGCTACAGCTACTGCGACGCCTGCTCGCCGCTGCGCATCGTGACCGACCAGCGCCTGGTCTCGGGCCAGTCCGCGACGCTGCCCACCCTGCGCTTTTACAACGGGTTGGGCCAGCTCATCGAGGAGAACCAGGGCACGAGCGACAGCTCGCAGATGGCCGTCACCCACTATACCTACAATGCCTACGGCTTGCAGGCGAAGGCCTACCTGCCTTACACGACCACCTATGGCACCAGCTATGTGGCCCTGGATACCGGCCAGCCCAAGACCAGCTATGCCTATGACTCCCTGGGCCGCCTGACTACTCTCACCCACCCCGACGGCACGGCGGCGCACACCTACTATGACGGCCTCAAGGTGGCCGTGGTGGATGAGGACAACCGCCAGGTGGTGCGCGAGCAGGACGGGCTGGGGCGCCTGGTGCGCGTGGACGAGTTCATGTACCTGGGCCTCGTCTGGACGGCCATCCCCTACGCCACCACCACCTACGCCTATGACGTCCTGGACCGCCTGACCGAGGTCACCGACGCCCTGGGCAGCGTCACCACCATGCTCTACGACCCCCTGGGCCGCAAGACCAGCATGACCGATCCTGACATGGGCGACTGGTCCTACGCCTATGACAATCTGGGCAACCTGCTGCGCCAGACCGATGACCAGGGCCAATCCACCTGCTTTCGCTATGACGCGCTGAGCCGCGTCATCGGCAAGCAATACACCAGCGGCGCTAGCTGCCCGCCCGAATGGCAGCCCGACGTCGCCTACAGCTATGACAGCACCGCCGGCGGCAGCTATGGCATCGGCCATCGCACGGCCATGACCGACACGACCGGCAGCAGCGCCTGGACCTATGACGCCCGCGGCCGAATGATCAGCGAGACCAAGGTCGTCAGCGGCGCGGGGGGCGGCACCTTTGCCACCCAGTGGGCCTACGATGCCGCTGACCGGCTCACCTCCCAGACCTACCCCGGCGGCGCCGCCGGCCAGGCGGGCGAGCAAGTGACCACCGGCTATGGACTGTGGGGCCAGCCCGATACGCTCACCGGCGCCAGCAACTATGTCACCGGCCTGTCCGTCACCGCCGACGGCCGGCCCGACCTGCTCAAGCTGGGCGGCACGGCCCAGTCGCCGCTGCTGCAGATCGACTGGGTCTACTATCCCTGGACCACGCCCGCCGGCCGCGGCCGCCTGCAGCAACTGACAGCCGGCACGCCCGGCGACCCCACGTCGCTGCAAGAGCTGAGCTACACCTATGACCGGGCCGGCAACGTACGCTCCATCACCGATGGCCACGTGGTCACGCCCACGGTAGAGTTCCTCTATGACTCGCTCAGCCGCCTGGTGATCGCCCGGGGCGGCTATTTCGGCCACTATGCCTACGACGCCATCGGCAACATCACCGCCCGCGATGGCAGCGTCTACACGTACACCAACGAACAGCCGCACGCCGTGCGCCAGGTGATCGGCAGCGGCGCGCCCATCACCCGAACCGTCACCTTGATGGCGCGGGCCGAGGGCGGCGATACCACCGTCACCCTCGAGGTCAACGGCTCGACCCGCGGCGCGTGGAACGTCATCTCCGCCACCCAGTACGCCACCTACACGCTAGAGGTGGCGCTCACCGGCCACGACGTCTTCGAGCTCTGGTTCGACGACGGCGGCGGCACCCGCACCCTGTACGTCGACCGGGTCGAGGTGCAGCGCGTCGATCTGCCGCCCCTCACCGACCCCCTGTCCCACCGCCTGTACATGGCGGCCATCCTGCGGAACACCGAGGGTGAGGGCGACGGCGGCCTGGGCCTCGGCCTGGGCGCGCCCGTCGTCCATGTCCAGGGTGGGGGCGGGGCCGTCGCCGTCATCGAGGCCGAGGGCGGGGCCATGCTCTACGGCCACGGCGACGTCGAAGAGGCCTTCCAACCGGGCCACGTCACGCCGGGCCAGGAGGAGCTGACACAAAGCGGCGCGCTGCGCTTTGTCGTCGGCGAGAGGGCCTATGCCGCCGCCTACGACGGCAACGGCAACATGGCCTCCCGGGCCACCGAGGCCGGCGCGCAGGTGTTGACCTGGGACGCCGAGAACCGCCTCGTCGGCTACCAGTCCAGCGTGTCGAGCGCCAGCTATGCCTACGACGGCGACGGCGTGCGGGTGCGCACCGTCATCACCGACAGCGGCGGCGTCACCACCACCGTGCACATCGGCGGCGCCTACGAGTGGGTCGATGGCAGCGCGGCGCGCAGCTACTACTACCAGGGCAGCCAGCGCGTGGCGCTGCGCGAGGGCGGCGAGCTCTACTTTCTCCTGGGCGACCACCTGGGCTCCACCAGCGTGTCCTATCGGGTGAGCGACGGCCAGACCGTGACGCAGACCTACCATGCCTGGGGCGATATCCGCTCCGGGCCGGACAACGCCCTGCCAACCGACTATGCCTTCACGGGGCAACGGATGCAGGGCGAGACAGGCTTGTACCAGATGGGAGCGCGGTGGTACGATGCCCTCACCGGCCGGTGGCTCAGCGCCGATACCATCGTGCCGGGGGCCGGCAATCCGCAGAGCCTGAACCGGTATACGTACGTTAACAACAACCCGATGAGTTATACAGACCCCGATGGACACACGATCAGAAGTGCTCTGAACCTGGTTAGGAAATATAGAGACCGTATCAAAGAGATTGCAACCCAATACGATCTTGACCCGCTTCTCTTGGCTGGTGTCGTGTTCGCCGAGAACCGCAATGACTTCAACTGGATCCCCGGCCAAGACTGGACCTCCATCTTCTCGTTGGGTATTGCAGGAGGTCCTGAGATCAAGAACCTGCTTGCACCCATCGTAAAAGAGAATCCTTCACTGGGCATCACCGAAGTGTCCGTCGCGGTCGCTGCGATGATGGATGACCCGGGGCTGGTGCCGGCTAACTATGGTAGCATGAGTTACGAGGAGCGTGTGACACTACACGCACAGGTCGCAAAGGGCCTTTCCGGTGAAGACAGAAAACGCATCATACGTAATCTCAAGGATCCTGAGCAACTGGAGATATTGTCAAATGTTGTGGATGAGGCCATCTCAGGCGGCGATCCCTTCGCG
>CAZUZB010000181.1:0-3675 GCA_964624695.1 uncultured Anaerolineales bacterium
AGGGAGCGGAGAGCCCGCCAGGGCGTAACCCCGTTGGGCCAGAGCGTCTCCGCCGTGAGGCGTTCGTAGATCGCTGGGCAACGCCCCTGGCTCGCGCCGGGGGCGTTTTGGCGCCCGGCGGCCGTCATCGTGACCATCGGCCCCGGATCCACAAAGGAGGACCCGCAGTGACCGCCTGGCACCAACTGGACCACGACGCCCTCTACCGCGAGCTGGATTCGTCGCCCGACGGCCTCACCGCCAAGGAGGTGGTCGAACGGCTGGAACGCTATGGCACCAACGAGCTGGAGGAGCGCGGCCTGCGTAGCCCGCTATCGGTGTTGGCGGGCCAGTTCACCGAGATCATGGTGGTGGTGCTGCTCATCGCCGCCGTCATCTCGTTCCTGATCGGCGAGACCACCGACGCCATCATGATCATGATCATCGTGGTGCTGAACGCCCTGCTCGGCTTTACCCAAGAGTACCGCGCGGAGCGGGCCATGGCCGCCCTCAAGCAGCTCTCGGTGCCGACGGTGCGCGTGCGCCGCGAGGGCCACGTGCGCGAGGTGGCCGCCACCAACCTGGTCCCCGGCGATATCGTCCTGCTGGAGGCCGGCGCCCGCGTCCCCGCCGACGCCCGGGTGATCGAGTCGGTCAACCTGCGCGTGGAGGAGGCCGCTCTCACCGGCGAATCGGTGCCGGTAGACAAGATCACGGCGCCACTAAGTGGGGACAGCATTCAGATCGGCGACCGGCGCAACTCGGTGTTCATGGGGACGGCCATCACCTATGGCCGTGGCGCCGCCATGGTGGTCGAGACCGGCATGCGCACGGAGCTGGGCAAGATCGCCGACATGCTCCAACAGGTCACCGAGGAAAAGACGCCGCTGCAGCGGCGCATGGCCGAGCTGGGCAAGTGGCTGGCCATCGGCGCGTTCTTTTTGGTGCTGGTGGTGTTCGGCGTGGGCCTGTGGCAGGGCGGCGGCGTCCAGGAGATGTTCCTGACGGCCGTCAGCCTGGCGGTGGCGGCCGTGCCCGAGGGGCTGCCGGCCGTGGTCACCATCGCGTTGGCGTTGGGCGCACAGCGCATGGTCAAGCGTAACGCCCTGATCCGCAAGCTGCCGGCCGTGGAGACACTGGGCTCGGTGACGACCATCTGCTCGGACAAGACGGGCACCCTTACCGAGAACCGCATGACCGTCACGGTGCTCGATGTGGCCGGCGAGCGGCTGGATCTCTCCCAACGGCTGGAGCGCACGGGCGCGGTGCTGCGCCCCGACGAGGAGCCGATCGCCGAGCCGGACGCTGATATGGCCCTGCTGCTGGCCGGCGCCGCCCTGGCCAACGACGCCACGCTGGAACTGGCCGAGGACGGCTCTGGCAGCTATCACTCGGTGGGCGATCCCACCGAGGCCGCCCTGGTCGTCGCCGCCGCGCGGCTGGGCATGTGGAAGCAAGAGATGGACGGCTATATGCCGCGCGTGGCCGAGGTGCCCTTTACCTCGGAGCGCAAGCGCATGACCACCGTCCACAAGATGGAGCGCAGCCCGGAGGATTCCGAGCGGCCGGCCGTGCGGCGCATCCCCGACTGCCTGCCCGCCAGCAACTATGTGGCCTTTGCCAAGGGCGCCGTGGATAGCCTGCTGGGCATCTGCGACCGGGTCTGGTCGGAGGGGGCCATCGAGCCGCTGGACGATCCGTGGCGGCAGCGCATCGAGGCCGCCAATGACAGCCTGGCCCAAGAGGGCATGCGGGTGCTGGGCGTGGCCATGCGCCCCATGGACGAACTCCCCGCCGAGGGCGACGAGGACGCGCTGGAGAGCGAGTGCATCTTTGTGGGGCTCACCGGCATGATCGACCCGCCCCGCGCCGAGGTGCGCGCCGCCGTGGCCGAGTGCCGCTCGGCCGGCATCCGCCCGGTCATGATCACCGGCGACCATCCCCTCACGGCGCTGCACATCGCCCGCGACCTGGGCATCGCCACGGCCGAGGAGAACGGCCAGGTGATCACCGGCCAGCAGCTCGCCCAGATGTCGGTGGACGACCTGGACGACGTGGTGGGCGACGTCTCGGTGTATGCCCGCGTCAGCCCAGAGCACAAGGTCAAGATCGTCGCGGCCTTGAAAAGGCTGGGTCAGATCGTGGCCATGACCGGCGACGGCGTCAACGACGCGCCGGCCCTGAAGCGCGCCGATATCGGCGTGGCCATGGGCATCACCGGCACCGACGTGAGCAAAGAGGCGTCGGACATGGTGCTGCTGGATGACAACTTTGCCACCATCGTCCACGCCGTGGAAGAGGGCCGGACGATCTATGAGAACATCCGCAAGTTTGTAAAGTACACCATGTCCAGCAACGTGGGCGAGATCCTGGTGATGCTGCTGGCGCCCTTCCTGGGGCTGCCGATCCCGCTGACGGCGCTGCAGATCCTGTGGATCAACCTGCTGACCGACGGCCTGCCGGGCCTGGCGCTGGGCATCGAGCCGGCCGCGCCGGACACCATGGAGCGCCCGCCGCACCCGCCCAACGAGAGCGTGTTGGCGCGGGGGCTGGGCAGCTATATCCTGTGGGTGGGCCCGCTGCTGGGCATCGTGGCCCTGCTGCCGGGGCTGCTGGACCAGTTCGTGCTGGGGTTCCACCTCGAGGGCGCGGTCTGGCAGACCATGGTCTTCTCGACGCTCTGCCTGGCGCAGATGGGCAACGCCCTGGCCATCCGCTCGGACCGGCTGAACCTGACGCAGCTCGGGCTTTTCACCAACCCGGCCCTGATCGGGTCCATCGTGCTGACCTTTGCGCTGCAGGTGGCCGTGATCTATGTGCCGTTTATGCAGAACATCTTTAGCACCGTGGCCCTCACCGCGCCGCAGTTCGTGTTCAGCCTGGCCCTGAGCAGCGTGGTGCTGATCGTGGTCGAGCTGGTCAAGTGGATCCGCCAGCTCCGCGAGCGGCGCGCCACGGCGTAGCAAGTCACCCGACGCCCAGCCGAGGGCGCATCGTCCGCCGTCACGGGCCGATGATGCGCCCGCTCGGCTCCCCGGCAGATCGGCAACTCGATTTGACACGACGGCCCCCCTGTCTATACTGTGGGAAGACTTAAGTAGTTGCTTGAATACTTTTATGACCAAAGCACAACGCCTGTCCCGCTTCTATCAAGCCCTCAGCGATGAGACCCGCCTTCGGCTGGTCGGGCTCTTGGCGCAGCAGGAGCCCGGGCGGGCCCTGTGCGTCACCCGCCTGGCCCACGAGCTGGGCACCACGGTGCCCAACCTGTCGCAGCACCTGCGCGTGCTCAAGGACCTGGGCTTGGTCCACGGCGAGCGGCGGGGCATGCGCATCCACTATTTTCTGGACGAGCGGCGCTTGGCCCGGTACCAGGATCTGGCGCGTGAACTGCTCGGAAACGCGTTTGAAGTGAGTGTCGCACCAGCAAAGGAGAAAGAGCATGTGTTGTAAAAAGGACTGCGGCTGCCAGCATCCTGAAAAGGAGCGCAAGCCCGGCGAGTGCACGCCGGAGCAGATCCAAGAGTGCCACGGCGACGTGGCCGAGCACCCTTGTGAGGGAGACGAGAGCGAGAGCTAGGGAATCCTCGCCGGCCGGCCGAGCTGTGATCACCCAGATCGGCCGGCCCAGTCACGAACAAGAGGCGGGCACCATGCCGAGACAACCCGGTAGCTCACACGCCGATCAGCCGCAGC
>CAZUZB010000182.1:0-2274 GCA_964624695.1 uncultured Anaerolineales bacterium
GTGGGCGGCGGGGCGCCAGCCCCGGTGGGCCCAGGCCCAGCGGATGGCGTTGGCGGCGCCGTAGCGGCGGTGGAGCTCGGTGAGATCGGCCAGGCGCAGGCACCAGACCAGGGGAGAGCCCAGCCGGGGATCGGGGCCGCCCTGGCTGTGGGCGGCGATGGCGTCCAGCACGGCGGGCTCGCGGACGCCCAGCCAGGCCTCGGCCAGGTGGGCGCCGACGGTGGCGTGGAGGTAGACGGGGTGGCGCTCGCAGGGGTGGCTGTAGGTGATGCCGGCGGCGCGGGCCAGGCGGGCGAGCTCGGCGGCGGGCAGCTCTTTGGCGATGTCATGGACCAGGCCGGCCAGCTCGGCGGCGGCGGGGTCGGCGCCCATGGTGGGGGCCATGGCGCGGGCGGTGATCATGACGCCGAGGCTGTGGGCCATGCGCGGCGGCGAGAGCTGGGCTTGAAGCTGCCGCCGCAGCCGGTGGTAGCGCGCCGCGGGCATGAGCAGCTCGCCGAGGGCCGCGGGGCCCGGCAGAGGGGGCGCAGCGGCCATTAGGCTCAGGCCAGCCAGGCCATCTGTTTGGCCTCGGGCGTGTATTGGTGGAGCTCGATGCGGTTGCCGTCGGGGTCCTGGATCCAGGCCTGCCAGGCGTTATCCGAGCCGAGCTGGGGGTCGGTGCAGGCCACGCCGCGCCCGCGCAGGACGGAGACGGTGTGGGCCAGGTCGGCGACTTCCAGGCAGAGGTGCTGGTAGGATTGGCCCTCGGCGCGGGGGGCCAGGTCCCGCTGGAAGAGCTCGATGAACTGGCGGCCGCCGACGTGGATATAGTGGCCAAAGGTGACGCCCTGGTCGTTGACAAAGGAAAAGGCGCGCTGGAGGCCCAGGGTCTCGCAGTAAAAGGTGGCGGCGCGCTCCAGGTCGCTGACGATAAAGCAGACGTGGGCCAGGCCGGCGATGATGGGTTGGTGGGTCATGGGCGGAGCCTCCTTGGGCTAGAGCTGGACCTCGCCGGCGGCGCGGTAGATGGCGATGGCCTTTTCGGGGGCGATCTCGGCGGTGATGTTGTGGATGTTGCAAAAGACATAGCCGCTATCTTGGGCCAGGTACGGGACGACCTGGTGGACCTGGGCGACGATCTCGTCCACGGTGCCGAGGGGCAGGGTGTGTTGGGAATCGACGCCGCCGCCCCAGAGGGCGATGCGGCCACTGGCGCGGTCCTTCCACTGGCGGTAGGAGTGGCTGCCCGCGCACCATTGGACGGGGTTGAGGATGTCGAACCCGCCTTCGATGACCAGGTCGATGACGTCATAGATGGCGCCGCAGGAATGGAGAAAGGTCTTGGTCTCGGGGGCGACCTCGTGGGCGGCGTCGTTGAGGCGCCGCCAGAAGGGCACGAAGAGGTCACGACAGACGATGGGCGAGGCGATGGTGCTGTTCTGGGTGCCCCAGTCGTCGGCGGCCATCATGACGACGTCCACATAGGGGCCGACGGCGCCGAGAAGGCGGCGGATGTTCTGCTCGGTGTATTGGGTATAGATCTCGTGGAGATCGTGGACCAGGTCGGGCTCGAGGACGCAGAGCAGGGGGAAGACGCCGAGGCCGCCCCAGCCGCCGATGGCGATGGGCATCTGGGCGGCGCCGTCGTTGAAAAAGACGGCGCGGTCGCTGGCCTCGCGGACCTGCTGGCAGAGCTCGACCTTGGCCTCTACCTGGGCGTCGGTGAGCAGGCGGGCGTCCATCTGGCGGCGGATCTGGTCCAGGTCGGGCTTGGGCAGGTCGCCCATGAGGTCAAGGGGCTGGCCGCCGTGGGCCTCGTCAAAGACGACGGAGCTGGGGGGCATGCGGGTGCGGCCCTCAAAGATGGTTTCGCCGGACCCCTGGAGGATGGTGCCATCGGGCAGCGCGCGAAAGGCGGCGGGACGGCGCACCAGGGCGGGGAGGCGCCCGCCAAAGTCATACGGGTGCCAGAGCCCGGGCTGCTCGATGGCGTTGGTGGCGCCATCGGCGATGGTGACGACGTCGATGCCGAGGGCATCGAGGACGTCCAGGTCGGGCAGGGCGAGCATCTGGCCGGTGTCTTCCACGCGGGGGAGGCGGGGCGGCAGGCCCAAGGCCTCGACCAGGCGTGGGTAGGCAAAGGTGCTGATGCCGGTGGAGCGCATGCCGGCCAGGTCGCGAGGGACGCGGTCGACGGGCTGAAAGTTGAGGGCGCGCATCACGCGTTGGCGGGAGGTGGTCATGGCAGGCTCCTGGTGGCGTCAGGGCGGGCGTCGCTCGTCATGCTGGGGA
>CAZUZB010000182.1:2374-3665 GCA_964624695.1 uncultured Anaerolineales bacterium
TGGATGGTGGGGAGGCGGTCGTGGGCGATGGCGTCCACGAACTCGTGCACGAGGTAGGCGTGGGAGCCGCCATGCCCGCCGTAAAAGCTGTCGCCCGAGGCGGCGCGAAAGGCGGCTGCGACGTCGTCGGGCAGGGGGTCGCGCATGTCGTCCACGGTGAGGGCGGTGCGGCCGTCTTTGGTGAGCCAGGCGTCGTGCTCAAAGCTGCCCTCGGTGCCATAGAGGCGAAAGCCCTCGTCATCATCGTTGACGATCTCGCGGTGCTCGCAGATGCGCATGGTGCAGCCGTTGGCCATCTGGAAGAGGGCGGTCTCGTTGGAGTAGCCCTGGTTGGTCCGCGGAAAGTAGCCATCGTCGGTAAAGGGGCCGTTGCCAAAGCAGGATACGCGCTGGGCGGGCACGCCGCCCATGACATGGATGGGGCCACTGGTGGAGTGGGTGGGATAGGTCATGGGGCCGCCGACGATGCCGCGCTGGCGGTAGGTGTCCAGGATCTGGGGCCATTCCTGGCCGATGGTGCTGGCGGTGCGCAGGCGTTCGACCTCGCGCAGGTCGCAACCGCGCGAGTCAAAGGGGTGGTAGTAGTGGCCTTCGGCAAAGACAAAGTCGCCAAAGGCGCCCTCGGCAGCGCGGCGCTTACAGTACATGGTGATGGGGCGGTAGATGGTGGTCTCGCCCAGCATATAGTGCAGGCCGGTGCGCTCCACGGCGCGGACGAGCTGGTCGCACCAGTCGAGGATCTCGTCGGCATCGGGGATCGAGGTGATGGGCACGGCGCTGTAGACGTGCTTGCCGTGTTCCAGGGCGGCCAGGCATTGGGGCGCGTGCAGCCAGGGCTGGGTGATGACTATCAGCGCGTCCAGGTCAGAGGCGAGCAGATCGTCGAACTGGGTGGAGCAGGCGGCGCGGTCGAGCTTGGCCCCCCAGGAGGGGCGATCGGCAAAGCGGGCGATACGATCGGGCTCGCGGTCGCATAGGGCCACGCGGCCGACGAGCGGGTGGGCGTGAAACAGCTCGGCAAAGGCGCTGCCGAAGGAACCCAAGCCGACGAGACCGAGCGAGATGGACATGGTCGAGACCCCCTTTGGTTTAGTAGCTTGGCGGGATTATGGCCTGTGGACGGCTCGCGCGCAAGGCAGAACGCGGGCTAGCGGCGGCGGAGGAGGCGTAGCAGCCAGGCAAAGAGCGACTGGCGCTGCAGATAGACGGTGGCACCCGAGGCGGGGCCCTCCGCTGGCGCAGCGGCCGTGCGGGTGGGTGTGGGGCTGGGCGTGATGGTGGCCGTCGCTGT
>CAZUZB010000183.1:0-3647 GCA_964624695.1 uncultured Anaerolineales bacterium
TCTGCCCTCCGGTTCGCAATGTCACGGCGAAATGGTGCGGCTCGCCGGCGTTTTCGACGATCTCGGGCGTGATGCCGGTGCAGATCTCGATATGCCGCGTCAGCCCCGCTCGCGTGCCTCGGGCCTGGTACAGCCAATGGGCTTGCTTGAGCAGCTCGCGCTTGGTCTCCTCGGGCAGGCGCTCCTCCAGCAGACCGCCCAGCCACGCATCCAGCACCGGCAGAAACCCGGCCGGCGCCGTCTCTGGATCCAGGTACAGGCAAAAGTGGCCGATCGCCTGCTCCACCGGGCCGAGCAGGTCCTCGAACACCAGGAGGAAACGCCCCAAGAATCCCTCGCCGTCCCTGTCGGGCTCGGCATAGATCGGCGGGAGGTACTGAAGCCAGCGGCTGGCCGTCTCGGGCACGCCCACCCAGCGTGTCGGCTCCTGGGGGCGGGATACGGTCTCCGGTGGCGGCTCTGGCGGCCTGGGCGGGGCCGGGCGGCCGCGGGGCATGGTCCGCACGCCCAATCCCGCCGGCGCGGGCTCGGCGGCCGCTGGTTCGGGCTCCGCAGACGGCTCGGCCGCCACTGGCTCGGGCGGCGGCGGCGCCACCAGTGTCAGCCGGAACGGCCCGATAGCGATCACGTCGCCGTCCTGCAGCGGCCGCACCTCGCCCGGCGGCAACGCCGCGTCGTTCACCGTGGTGCCGTTGCTCGATCCCAAATCCTCGATCCGATAGGGCAACCGATCGGCGTATAAGCGGGCGTGGGCCCGCGAGACCCAGCCGTGCGGCAGCACCAAGTCCGTGTCCGCCTCGGCCCGCCCGATGCGAACCACGGGCCGGTCGATGGCATAGCTCCACTCGGCTTGATCCGGCGCCGTGATGCGCAGGCTGCCGCCTGGCGATACCTCTTGGTTAGGGTTGCTGCTATCCATGGCTCACTCTGCTTCCACCGTCACCTGATGCAGGTCCGATACCACCACCTCGTGAGCCAAGAGCTCCAGCTTGCGCTCCACCGGCTGGAGCCTGTCGGCCTCGTCCACGGTGAACATGGCCACGTCCTGGATGTACTGGATACCCTCGACACCCTGGACGCAGGCGTACAGGTCCGAGAGATACAGCTCGCGGCCAAAGGGCCAGCCGTGCCCATCGGGGCCGCCCACCAGTGGGTTCAGCGTGCGGTTCAGCGCGGCGATCACGGCCAGCTCCAGCCGGGCGTGGTCCACGCCGGGCTGGGCCACCACCCGTGCCGTCACCCGCACCCGCTTGAGGCCGGCCTCGCGTACCTGCAGGTGGCTGGTGAGCAGCCGGCGCTCATCCAGGAATGCCTGCACCTCCTCACGCAGCGCCTCGGGCAGCGCCAGCCGCGAGAGGGGGATATAGCCCTGGGCCTCTTGCTCGTGGAGGGCCGGGATCAGCATCACATACACCTGCCCGGGACTGGGGGCGCCGCCCCGCCCGCCGGCCAAGGGCGTCTGTAGGCAACGCACCCGCGCCACCCGCCCCGGGAACGCCTGCCGCACCAGATGCTCATAGTCGTCGGCCGTCACGGCGCGGTAGCGCGTGCGCAGCAGGCTCTTGGCGCGGAACATGGCCGCGTCCAGCGTCTCGGCGTCCAGTCCGCCCAGCGCCGGTGCGTGGTTGGTGACCCGGCTCACATAGGCGATGCTGCTCTTGAGCTCGGTGATGGTGCCGCTGCGGACGTTGCCGCTGGTGCCCCCGCCGTAACGATAGCTGGAGAAGCGGATATCCGCCCCGCGCGGGGGGATAGCGCCGTACTGCCGTACCGAGCCGTCGCTCAGCCGCAACGCCGGGCCAAAGGTCACCTCGCCCGAGACGCTATCCATTGCATAGACCTGGTCCTCTGGCCCGGTCTCGCTGAAATCCGTCACCTCGCGCCAAGGTTGCCAGGTGCGCATGCCCGGCAGCCACACTTCGAGGCGCTCGGTCTCCCAGCGCGGCAGGACCGGCGTGTGCGCCAACGTGTAGGTTTGTCCCGGCGAGCCGTCGCTGCGGCCCAGCCGCTCGTCGCGCTCCTCGCTGGCGTGGGTGGCGGGCACCGTGGCCCCCCAGCTCACCAGCTTGACCTCGCGAATGATGGGCGAGGTGGTGTAGGGGCGCATCTCGCCGCTGGCCTCGATCACCTCGCAGCGCACCCAATAGGCGTTGACCTCTCCTATGGCTCGTTGGGCCAGCTCGGGGAGCCGCAGCCGCACCTGCCCGCTCCAGCTCATGCCGCCGGTGCCGTCCTGCTCCAGGGGCAGGTCGACCCAGCCGCCCCCGGTCCAGGCTTGCCACTGCAGCGGCGGGTTCTCCGGCACAATGTTTTGGCCGCCAGCCCGCACGCAGGTCAGGTCCACGCCCAGCACGTGGTGGTGCAACGGCGCCGCGAACCCCAAATAGATCGCCTCGCCCACCCGTGGCGATTCGTCCGAGAACGGCGTGAATTCCTTCTTGAGGCGACGTAGAGGCACATCCTCATAGGCCATGCTGGAGCCCCGCTGCTTGCGCACCAGAATCTGCCCCAGCTCGGCCGGGTGGATGCGCAGCTCCTCCTGAGTGGTGAATACCACCGGCTCCGCCTGGTCCACCCGCCGGGTGGAGACCGCCGTGGCGCGCGGGATCACCACCGGCGCGGGCTGCGGCGCCGAGAGGTAGAACGTCAAGGGCGCCGTGGCCGCGCGGGGCGGCTCCAGGGTGATGCCCAGCAGCTCCAGTAATTTGACATAATGTTTGTGCGGCATCTGGTTGACCCGGTACAGCAGCATGTCCACCATCCAGGCGAACAGCTCCACCAGGGTGATGCCCGGATCGCTGACGTTGTGATCCGTCCACTCGGGGCAGTAGAGGGGGATCTTTTTCTTGGCCTCGTCCACCAGGTCCTGAAAGCCGCGATCATCGAGCGAACGGGTTGGCAGCGCCATGGCCTACTCCTCTGGTATCAGGTAGAACGGAAAGACCAGACTCCGGCTGGAGTGGGTGGCCTTGATGCGATAGCGCACGTCGATCAGCAACGCGGCGGGGTGGTCCGGGTCGGGCCCGGCGGTGACGCTCTCGATGGCGATGCGCGGCTCCCAGCGCCCTAGAGCCTGCCGCACGTGGCGCTCGGCCATGCCGGCGGTCTGGCTGTTGTTGGGTGCGAACACCAGCTCGTGCAATCGGCAGCCGAACTCGGGCCGCATCACCCGCTGGCCCGGCGCCGTGTTCAGGATGATGCGGATGGCCTGCTCGATCTCGGTGGCGTCGCCCACCAGCGCGATCTGCCCCCGGTGATCCAGGCGGGTCGGGAAAGCCCATCCGCGTCCGATGATGTCACGACTCATGGGGCTCCTCTCTATCGCCCGCTCAGCCGCCAATGAACACCGTGCCCACAGCCACCACCTGGCCATGCGGCGCCGGCACCACGTCGTCGCAGGTACGGGCCATGTCGCCGTTCCGCGCCGCGGCCCGCCCATTGATGAACACACTCGTGCTGCCCACGGTGATGTCCGCCAGGTTGGTGGGCGGGATCTGGAACGGCGCCGTCGGGTTCAGCGGAATGTGCGGCGGCGTGTTCTGGGCGGTAGAGCCCTGCATGGCCGCCGGCATCCCCATGACGAAGACGTCGGTGCTCAGGTTGCCGTTAAGGATCCCGTTGAAGGGATGCCCCGGCGTCGGTGTGGG
>CAZUZB010000184.1:0-3640 GCA_964624695.1 uncultured Anaerolineales bacterium
TGATTGTCGCTTAGTGTGAGGGGGCGATTCTCCATTTGACGCTGAACCATTACACTAGAGTCTCGGCCCGAGGATCTGAATTCCATGGTGGGCAGTTACTCTCCCGAGGCGCGCGACATCATGCAGAGGGAAGGCCCCAAGTACCAGTATGGCAGCGGCTGTCTATCGGACGGAGTGTTGGGAGCGTGGATGGCTGCCGTCTGTGGGCTGGGAGATGTCCTGAATGCGGACAAGGTGGCCAGCCACCTACTGGCTGTGCACCGATACAATCTGCGCCGTGACCTCTCGGAGCATGCCAACCCTCAGCGCCCATCCTTTGCCTTTGGCAGAGAGGGGGGGCTATTGCTCTGCTCCTGGCCCAAGGGTGACGCGCCTACCCTGCCATTCATCTATAGTGACGAGGTCTGGACAGGCATCGAGTACCAGGTGGCATCACACCTGATGCTCATGGGCAAGGTCGAGGAGGGGCTCGACATCGTCCGCGTTCTGCGTGATCGGTATGATGGGCGCATCCGCAACCCCTTTGACGAGTACGAGTGTGGCCATTGGTATGGACGTGCACTGGCTTCATACGGCCTCTTGCAGGGACTGACCGGTGCTCGCTATGATGCAGTTGACCGGGTCTTGTATGTGCAGCCAAACATCGCTGGTGACTGGCGCGGCTTTTTGTGCACCGCCACTGGCTACGGCACGGTGGGCGTACGTGATGGGGAGCCTTTCCTTGATCTAGTGCAGGGCCAGATCCCCTATACCCGAATCGCCTACTGCCCTGTGGAACCCACACAATAGGGGCGGGAGGGCGCCGGGATGGCTCCCCAGTGATCCGGATGGCACGGGGGATGGGCGCGACGTGATGCAAGCACCTTCCCCCGCCGTGTCTCAGGTGTGGGCTCATCGGGGTGGTGGCTGCCGCCGGCGTACCGCTCTGCCTGGATTCCGAGAGTCGGGCTGTCACACAAGTGAGGAGATGCACCATGACCACAGACCGAGGCACAAGACCGCAGGGAGATATGCCTGCCATCTATCCGCCCGTCATGCCCGTGCGACAGCAGAGCCAAGTGATCCACTCCATCCTGGCCAAGCGTCTGGATACCATCCTCCCCGTGGCGATGCGCGAAGCGGGTCTCGACATGTGGATCGTCCTCTGTCAGGAAGATGACCTCGATCCCGTGTTCACTACCTTGATCCCTATGGATACGTGGTGTCCCATCCTGCAGATGCTCGTCTTCTACGACCGTGGACCAGACCGCGGAATCGAGCGCATCAACATCTCTGGCACCAACATGCACGGGCTCTACGATTGGCCCTATCGCGGCCAGATGGAGCCCGAGCAGTGGGCTAGGCTTTGCCAGATCGTACAGGAGCGGAACCCGGAGCGGATCGGCATCAACATCGGCTCGACCCAGTGGGCGGCCGGCGGCCTGACGTATAACCTCTATACGCAGCTCACGGAGCAACTGCCCGCCGCCTATGTCGACAGGCTTACCTCGGCAGAGGCCCTCATCACCCGTTGGCTCGCCACCCTGACCCCCGGCGAGCTGACGCTGTACGACTATGTCGTCCATCTCTCACAGGCCATCATGGCAGAGTGCTACAGCCGCAGGGTCATCATCCCGGGTATCACCACCACCGAGGATCTCGTCTGGCACTATTGGCAGTGTTGTGCCGATCGTGGGCTAGAGATCGCGTTCATGCCCCTCTTTGACATCGTCCGCAGCGACGAGATGCGCGCTGCCTATGGAGAGGCGGACCGAGTGGTGCGCCCCGGCGACCTGCTCCATTGTGACGTGGGATTGCGCTATCTGCGCCTGAACACCGATCATCAGCAATCGGCCTATGTTCTGCAGGATGGTGAGTCGGACGCTCCTGAAGGTCTCGTGACGCTGATGGAGGCCTGTACCCGGCTCCAAGATGTGTTCCTGGCCGAGTTTGTGCACGGGCTCACCGGGAACGAGTTGCTCGCCAGGATACTCGATCGCGCGCGCCGAGAGGAAATCCCCGGCGCCAAGGTCTACTCCCATTCGCTGGGGCTGTTCCTGCACGAGCCCGGCCCGCTCATCGGCCTGCCGTGGGAGCAGGACCGCTGTGCCGGCCGAGGTGACGTGGCCTTGAACCACAACTATGCCTTCACCATGGAGCTCTCGGTCAGCGGCCCCGTCCCCGAATGGGGCGGGCAGATCGTGCGTCTTCGCCAGGAAGAGGACGTGTGCTTTACGTCCGGTGGGTGCCGCCCCATCCACGGCCGGCAGACCGCTCTCTATCTTGTGTGAGAGCGGTCGGTCACACAGTCCGTCTCTCGGTGCTCTTGGGATCGGCGCCGTTCCTGCTGCGACCGCCACGAAAAAAAGGGGAGGGACATGCATCATCTAGGTGCGCTCGACTGGGCTACGCTGGTCGATGCTCGGACGCATCGCGCATCGAGCTATGACCGCCGCGGTGGCAATCGCGACCGTCTTTCACTGGCTGCAGGGGAGACCGCCGTGCTGCTCGATACCGAGGGCCCCGGCTGTATCACCCACATCTGGATGACTCCCGCCAGCATCGAAGAGTTCTACCTGCGCAAGCTTGTGCTGCGCATGTATTGGGATGAGGAAGAGTCTCCTAGCGTGCTCGTGCCCTTGGGCGACTTTTTCGGCATGGGGCACGGCCAGACGATGACCTTCTGGTCGCTTCCGCTGGTGATGGCGCCCTCTGAAGGCCACGGGCTGAACTGCTATTTCGCGATGCCCTTCCGGAAACACGCTCGGATCGAGGTTACCAGCGAGTGCTTCTGCAGCGAGACGCGGCTGTACTATAACATCGACTATGAAACCTGGCCGCAGCCTCGAGAGGAGCTCGGCCTCTTTCACGCGCAGTGGAGGCGGGAGAACCCTTGCGACGGGATCGTGGAGCCGCCAGAGATGAGCACCTCGACCTTTTTGCACGCGGGGACAAACAGCAGCGATGCGGGCAACTATCTGATTCTGGAGGCGGAGGGGCGTGGCCACTATGTTGGCTGCAACCTGAATATCCACAATCTCCGCCCAGGCAAGGGGGATGGCGCCAACTGGCCGGGCGAGGGCGATGAGATGATGCGTATCGATGGCGAAGAGTGGCCGGTCAGCATTCACGGCACGGGCATGGAGGATTACTTCAACACTGCCTGGGGACCGAACGAGCGCTTCTCGTCCCCCTTCTTTGGCATCGCCAAGGCGGGAGGGGCCGATTGGTCCGGCAAGTCCTCCTGGTTTCGTTTTCACCTACTGGATCCCGTGCGCTTTCGAGAGTCGCTGCGCGTCTCCATCGAGCACGGGCACGCCAACCGCCGCAGTGACGACTACTCTAGCACCGCATACTGGTATCAGGAGGAGCAGCACAAGCCCTTTGGCATCCTGCCGGTGGAGGAGCGCCTGCCCAGGGCGGACTACCCAGAGCTTGAACCAGGCACCGATTGCCCCGGCAACTAGCTCTGCCAGAGCTGTGGAGCAACTAGAGCTGCAAGAGCAAGTCAGATACCCTCATTTCGTTGCGATGGATCGCATCGCAGCGCTAGGGCTCAATCAGACGAGCCCTAGCGCCTTACCAGGCGATCATAGATCCTGCCGACAAGTTGGCGGACCCACCGCTCCTATCCGAAATAGTACTCCCAGACCTTTTTGGT
>CAZUZB010000185.1:0-3587 GCA_964624695.1 uncultured Anaerolineales bacterium
TTATCAGTACCCTAGGAGAACGATGACTCACAAATCGCAAGACGCTCCCGAAAGGAAAAAGACCGGGCTGGCCCGGCTGATCGAAATCGCCGGCGCCAAGAAATGGTGGCTGTTTGCCTCCATGGTATTGGCCGCCCTCGCCACCCTGGTGCAGTTTGCGCCGACGATCATCGTCTACCAGATCATCCGCGAACTGGCCGCTCACGCCGCCGACCTGTCGGGGGTGGATCGTGATGCGCTCTGGCGCTTGGGCTGGGTCAGCCTGGGCGCGGTGGGCGTGTTCGGCCTGCTGCTCTACATTTCGTCTATGCTCTCGCACATCGCCGCCTTTAACATCCTCTATGAGATTCGCATCAAGCTGGCCGAAAAGCTGCCCCGGCTCTCGATGGGCTATTTCGCCAACACCGCCAGCGGCAAGATCAAGAAGATCCTGGCCGAGGATGTGGAGCAAATCGAGGTCTTTGTCGCCCACCATATTCCTGACATCACCAGCGCGGTGGTCTTTCCCCTGCTGGTGATCGGCTACCTGTTCGTGGTGGATTGGCGCATGGCTCTGGCTGCGCTGCTCCCGTTTCCCATCGCGCTGAGCCTGATGTCCAAGATGATGATGAGTTCCGAAAGCAAGCGACTGTACCAGGAATGGCACACCTCGCTGGAAAAGATGAACGCGGCGGTTGTCGAGTATGTGCGCGGGATGCCGGTGGTCAAGGTCTTTGGCACGGACAAAGATTCATTCCGCCGCTTCCAGGAGACGGTCACCGCCCATCGCGACCGGTCGCAGCGGGTCAGCAGGGACTATAGCAGTACGTATCCCGCGCTGCTGACGGCGGCTTCGTCTTCGATGATGTTCATCCTGCCGGTGGCCGTGTGGCTGCTCTATCGCGCGGATAATCCCAACGCGCTGATCCCGACGGTGCTCTTTTTCGCGCTGATCGGCGGCAGCTTTTTCTTCCCTCTGCTCAAGCTCACGTTTATGGCGGGACTGCTGAACCAGATCAGCATGGGGGTCGAGCGGATTGACGAGATCCTCGCCGCAGCGGAGGTGCCCGAGCGCGTTTCCGGTCGCCAGCCGCAAGACGCCACCATCACCTTCGAGAATGTCGCCTTTGCCTACGACGAGGCGGCCGTACTCGAGAATGTATCTTTTACCGCAAAACCCGGCACGGTGACGGCCCTGGTTGGCCCATCCGGGGCGGGCAAAACGACCATCGGTCTGCTCACGGCGCGTTTCTGGGATGTGCAGTCCGGCGCAATCCGCATCGGCGGCGTGGATATCCGCGACATAAGGCTGGAAACGCTTATGGATTACGTCTCTTTTGTCTTTCAGGACGGCTTCCTGTTCTTTGACACCATCGAGGAAAACATTCGCATGGGGAACAGCGCCGCCACAATGGACGAGGTCATCGCCGCCGCCAAAGCCGCTCGGTGCCACGAGTTCATCGAACGCCTGCCCAGTGGCTACAAGACTCTGGTGGGCGAGGGCGGCACCTATCTCTCCGGCGGCGAGCAGCAGCGCGTCGGCATCGCCCGCGCCATCCTCAAAGGTTCGCCCATCGTCGTTTTGGACGAAGCCACCGCTTACGCCGACCCCGAGAACGAAGGCAGAATCCTCGAGGGGTTGGCCCGCCTGATCCGGAACAAGACCGTGCTGATTATCGCCCATCGCCTCTCGACTATCACCCAGGCCGACCAGATTCTGGTCGTGGATGAAGGGCAGATCGTCGAACGCGGCGCGCATCCCGAATTGCTTGCGGCGCAGGGCCTCTATCGCAGCATGTGGGATACCTATTCGCAGGCGCGGCAATGGACGCTGGCGCCGAAGGGAGCAGCTTAACAATGGTTAACATCATGGCTATCATTCGCGCCGCCACCATGGGCGACCCCAAGCGGGTGCGCCCGATGGTCTTGTGGACGATGCTGGAGTACTTTATGCGGGGCGCGCCTTATGGCATTGTCCTCGCCGTCACCTGGGTGCTCTTTGATGCGCTGACCAACCCCGGAGCGCCGATCAACATCGCTGCCCTGGTCGGATTGTGTGTTTCGCTGCTCGTTTCGCTGGCGCTCTTGCATCTGGTCAGCAAGCGCGCCTACCTGGAGATGTTCGACGAAGCTTACGGGCTGTGCGCCGAGGGCCGCCTGGCGATGGGCGACCACCTGCGCAAGCTCTCGATGGGCTTTTTCAACGCCCGCGACCCTGGGGCTATCGGCTCCTACCTGATCACCGACTATGCCAATGTCGAGTTCATCTTCACCCACCTGGTGCCGCAGGCGGTGGGCGCATTGACGATGCCCTTGCTCTTGTTGCTGGTGCTGGCGACGCAAAACTGGCGCATGGCGCTGGCGGCGGCGCTGGTGATCCCGCTGTCCATTCCGTTCACCTTTATCACGCGCGCCTTTATCCATTTCTTTGGCAAGCAGCACCAGAAAACTAAGATCGAAGCCGCCTCGCGCATGTTGGAGTACGTGCAGGGGATGCGCCTGATCAAAGCTTTCAACCTGACTGGCACCAAGTTCGAGCGGCTCGAAAAGGTCTTCCGCCGCTTCAAGTCGCTCAGCATCAAGCTCGAGGGCGGGAGCGGGCCAACCGTGCTTCTGAGCGGTTTCGTGCTGCACAGCGGCCAGACCTTGATCATCCTGCTGGGCCTCACCTGGCTCTTTGCCGGCACGCTGCCTCTGCCGGTCTATATCATGTTCCTGATTCTGGGCGTGCGCGTCTACGAACCCCTGATGCAGGTCTTTGTCTTCCTGGCCGAACTGAACTATTACAAGATCAGCGTGGACCGCATCGAAGACCTGCGCAAGACGCCGGCGCTCACCGGTGCACAGCCGCAGTTACAGCCGCCCAACTGCGATGTCGTCTTTGAGGACGTCTCTTTCCACTACCTCGATGCCGACGTGCTGAGAAATATCAACGTCGCCATCCCGGAACATTCCTTCGTGGCCCTCGTCGGCCCATCGGGATCGGGCAAGACGACGATGACGCGCCTCATTGCCCGTTCTTGGGACGTCACCGCCGGGCGTATCACACTGGGGGGGCACGACCTGCGCGATTACGACCCCGCCACCGTACTGGCCTCTATCTCCATGGTCTTCCAGGATGTCTACTTGTTCAACGACACGGTGCTCAACAACATCCGCGTCGGCAAGACCGAGGCGACCGAGGAAGAGATCATCGCTGCCGCAAAAGCGGCTCGCTGCCACGACTTTATCAGCAAGTTGCCAGACGGCTACGAAGCCATGGTTGGCGAGGGCGGCTCGACCCTCTCGGGCGGCGAAAAGCAGCGCATCTCTATCGCCCGCGCCATGCTCAAGGGCGCTCCCATTGTGCTGCTGGACGAGGCCACCGCCGCGCTCGACCCGGAGAACGAACTGTACATCCAAGAGGCAATCGACGGCCTGGTGCGAGAAAAGACCGTCATCGTCATCGCCCACCGGCTCAACACCGTCGTCCACGCCGACACAATCGTGGTATTGGAAGACGGGCAGATCATCGAGCAAGGCACGCATGATGAGTTGATGCGCGCCAGGGGATTGTACCGCCGCATGTGGGATGAGCAGCAAAGAGTGCGGGCGTGGAAGTTTGCATA
>CAZUZB010000186.1:0-3585 GCA_964624695.1 uncultured Anaerolineales bacterium
CTTTGCGCTATCATGTCTCCACAAGGAACCACGTTCCGGGTGGAGGCAGGCAGGCTTGGACGACCGCGAGCTGCTCAAAGGCGCACGGGCGCTGGATCAAGAGGCGCTGGGCCAGGTGTATGACACCTATCGGCCGGGCCTTTATCGCTACGCCCTGCGCCAACTGGGCGAGGCCGGGCTGGCCGAGGAATGCGTCTCGGCCACCTTTGAGGCTTTTCTATACGGCCTGAGCCAGGGCCAAGGGCCACGCGAGCATCTGCAAGCGTACCTGTATCGTATCGCGCATAACTGGATCTCGGATTTCTGGCGGGATCGCCAACGTGCCCCCGAAGAGGGCCCGCTCCCCGACGATTCCGCTCTGGCGGATACCGAGCCCAGCGACCACGCCGCCCGCATGATCCGCCACCAGAGCCGTGACCGGCTGCGCTGGGCCGTCGGCCAACTGACGCCCGACCAGCGCGAGGTGATCGTGCTCAAATTCGTGGAGGGATGGAGCAACGGCGAGGTCGCCCGTGTCATCGGCAAGCCGGTGGGCGCGGTCAAGTCGTTGCAGCATCGCGGATTGCGGGCCCTGGAGCGGATCCTGACACAATCCAGCGAGAACGGGGACCATGATGAGCAGGCGTAGGCGCGAACGGCGCCAAGCCCTAACCCAGGCATTGGAGGGGCTCCGCGACACCGGGCCGCTGAACGGCGGCGCCGCGGCCCACGGGCGCGCGCGCTTCCTGCAGCTGGCGGCCGCCCTGCGCCAAGAGCGCGACTATACCGTCCCCAACGACCTAGTCTCTCTGCTGCGCGGCATCCGGACGCCCCTGGCGCGCCCGTGGCGGGTGGCCGTCACCCTGGTCACCGTGCTGGCGCTTTTGCTGGGGGGCACCGGCATCGGCGTGGCCGCCCAGGATCGCCTCCCCGGCGACTTGCTCTATCCCGTCAAGACCGCACTAGAGGAAGGGCATGCCTACCTCGCCTTGACGCCGGCGTCTCACGTCCGGGTGGCCAGCGGCTATGCCGACCGCCGCGTGGACGAACTGGAGGCCCTGCTGCAAGCCGAGCGGTGGGAAGGCGTGCCGGTGGTCAGCCAAGGACTGGTGCGCTGGGTCGATGACGTGGGCGAGAGCCTGGAGCGGGCCGTGGCCGCGGGCGGCGCCGAGGCGGTGGCGCTGGCGGATCTGGTCTGGCAACGCAGCCTGGGCTGGTCAGCCGCGCTGGACCAGGCCCTGGGGCGCGTGC
This sequence comes from uncultured Anaerolineales bacterium, assembly GCA_964624695.1. GTDB lineage: Bacteria > Chloroflexota > Anaerolineae > UBA1429 > UBA1429 > DAIRUQ01. Next base: position 1,231 of record CAZUZB010000186.1, read on the forward strand.
CGGCGAGTGTGCGGCCCGGCCTGGTCGCCGCAGCGGAGGTGGTGGAGCAGGTATCCCAAGCCGCCGCCGACGTCGGCCATCTCGACGACGAGGCAGGGATCACCGTCCCGCCCGAGGGGCAAGAGGATCCCACCGGCACCAACGAGCCCGGCGAGGCCTCGCCGTCACCCAGCGACACGCCCGCGCCCGGCGACCAGCGCGACCCGCCGGCGCCCCCCAGCAGCACCCCCGAGCCCGCCCCCGGCGAGGGGGGCGAGAGCGGTGAGAGCGAGAGCGGCGAGGGCGGTCACGTTCCGCCCGGGCTGACGCGCACGCCGCCCGGCCTGGATGATAGCGTCACCCCGCCCGGCCTCGAGCGCGACGCGGGAACCAAGCTGCCCCCCGGCTTGACAAAGCCCAAGAAGAAAGAGTAGGGGCGGTCGCGTCCCATCGGTGGGCGCGGGTTCGGTACTGTGCGATCCCCTAGGTTCGATCAAGCCAAAGCGGAGCAGAAAAGCCCCTCAGCCTGACCACGCCGTAGGCGCGGTTTCCATACCGCGCGAACGAGGCGGGCGTGAACGAGATCCATCCCCGGCCCCTCTCACGGCACGGGAGGTGCTAGGGGGGCCTTGGCGCCTACCCCAGTGCCGTATTCACCAGGCCGGTCTGCGGATCCTGGCCCATGGCGCTGCTCTGATCGGCGAGGACGACGAGCCCCACGGCGGCGCGGTAGCAGACGCGGCTGTCGGGCTCCAGGTGGCCGGCGTAGACCTTGTCGTTGGCCACGTCTTGCACCACCACGTGGATGTGCGGCTGGCCGCCGATGACCGTGCCCTGAATCGATCCCACCTCGATGGGCCCCTCCAGGTGGATGAACTCTTCCACCGGGGGCAGGCCGGTGCCGCCGATGACGTGGAGGTTGCACCGATCAAAGGCGCCCAGGCCCGAGGTGATCAACGCCATGACAATGCCCTCGTCGCGCAGCATCTCGGTGAGCTGCTCTACGATCATATCGCCCCGCTTAAAGGTCACCATCATGGCATAGGTCTTGCTGGATGAGAATGTCTGCACGGTGTGATCGCTCCTGGTTTGGCACGACGTTGGCCCCATGCTACCTGGCAGGACGACGCTTGTCGAGACGATCCGCGCCAAACGGCTTGACATCTGGAACAAATGTTCGTATGATGGGCGTGTGAATCTGCGACGACGGAGGCATGCCATGGCGCTGGCGTTTCATGTGGAGCCCGATACCTATGACAAGGTGGCGACCTTGGGCGACGCTGCTCGCTTTGATCTGTGCAGCGAGGCGTGCGGCACGGCCGCCCACCGCACCCGCGACGATCTCGGCCGCTGGATCTATCCGGCGGTGATGCCCGACGGCAAGCGGATCGAGCTGCTCAAGGTGTTGCTCACCAACGCCTGCGAAAAGGATTGCGGCTATTGCGCCAACCGCGCCGGCCGCTGCGTGCGACGCACCCGCCTGCGCCCGGAAGAGCTGGCGCGCTCGTTCGACGCCATGGCGCAAAAGGGGATCGCCAAGGGGCTGTTCCTCAGCTCGGGGATCGTCGGCGGCGGCGCCGAGACCATGGAGCAGCTCCTGACCACGGTGGAGCTGGTTCGGTATCGCTACCGGTTCGGCGGCTATGTCCACCTGAAGCTGCTGCCCGGCGCGCGCCGCGACCAGGTGGAGCGGGCCGGCGAGCTGGCCGATCGGGTCTCGATCAACCTGGAGCTACCAACCTACCAGCGACTGCACGATGTGGCTCCCCACAAGGAGCGGGACGAGCTGCTGAACCCCATGCGCTGGGCCAGCGCCTTTGAGGCCCGCGGCGGGGGGCGGTGGGCGCCGGCCGGCCAGACCACCCAGTTCGTGGTGGGCGCCGGCCAGGAGAGCGACGTGGAGCTGCTGCAGACGGTGAGCCACCTCTATGGCAAGCTCAAGCTGCGCCGGGCCTACTATTCGGCCTTTCAGCCGGTGCCCGATACGCCCCTGGATGCCAAGCCGCCCACGCCGCTCTGGCGCGAGCACCGGCTGTATCAATCCGATTTCCTGATGCGCCAGTACGGGTTCCATTTTGGCGAGCTGGTGTACGACGAGGGTGGGCACCTGCCCCGCGAGGCCGACCCCAAGACGGCCTGGGCGCGGGCGCACCCCGAGTGTTACCCCGTGGAGGTGAACACGGCGCCGCGGGCCACGCTGCTGCGGGTGCCGGGGATGGGGCCACGGTCGGTGGATAGGGTGCTCCAGACGCGACGCGACCATCGGGTGCGCAGCCTGGGCGAACTGGCGGCGCTGGGCGCGGTGACGAGCTGGGCTGCGCCGTGGGTGCTGCTGGACGGGCGCCGCCCCGCGTATCAGCTTGGGCTCTGGTAGCC
>CAZUZB010000187.1:0-3575 GCA_964624695.1 uncultured Anaerolineales bacterium
CAGCAGCCCGAGGTGATCGCGCGGCTGACCACCGAGCATGGCGAGCAGTTCCAGCGCGCCGCCGCTGCCATTCGCGCGCGCAACGTCCAGCAGGTGCTCATCGCCGCGCGGGGCACGTCCGATAACGCCGCACGCTATGCCCAATACCTGTGGGGCCACCAGCACCGCCTGCCGGTGGCGCTGGCCACGCCCTCGCTATATACGGTATACCAGACGCCGCCGCGCCTGGCGGATACCCTGGTGATCGGCATCTCCCAGTCGGGCACCTCGCCCGACATTGTGTCGGTGGTGGACGACGCCCGCGCCCAGGGGATGCTGACGCTGGCCATCACCAACACGGCCGATTCGCCCCTGGCCGAGGCGGCCGAGCTCGTGCTGGATTGCCACGCCGGCGTCGAGCAGGCGGTGGCCGCCACCAAGACCTATACCGCCCAATTGGCGGCGGTGGCCCTGCTGAGCGCGGCCCTCGGCGATAGCGCCGAGTCCCTGGCCACCCTGCAAGCCCTCCCCCAGGCCATGCAGCGCACGCTGGAGGCCAACGACCACCTCGCGCAAGCCGCACCCACCTATGCCGCCATGCGCGCCGGCGCGGTGGTGGGGCGTGGGTTCAACCGTTGCACGGCGTTCGAGATCGCGCTCAAGGTGGGCGAGCTGGCCTATGTGGGGGCCACGCCGTTCTCATCGGCCGATTTCATGCACGGCCCCATCGCCCTGGTGGAGCCAGGCTACCCCGTGATCCTGGTGGCGCCCAGCGGCCGGGTGCACCCTGAGCTGCACGCCCTGGGCGAGACGCTGCGAGAACGCGGCGCCGACCTGCTGGTCGTCTCCGATGACGCGGCCACGCTGGCGCTGGCCACCACGCCCATGCCGCTGCCGGCAGGCGTCCCCGAGTGGGCGACGCCCCTGATCGCCGTGCTGCCCGGCCAGTTGTTGGCGCACCATCTGGCCATCGCCAAGGGGTATGATCCGATGCAACCCCGCACCCTGAGCAAGATCACCAAGACGCTCTAGCCCAAACTGCCGCTTGCAGGCGGCGTGACGCAAGCTCGGTCGGTACCGATAGATCATGCCAAGAGGAGGTGTATCGTGAAAGCGGTCGTCATGGCAGGCGGCGCGGGATCCCGTCTCCGTCCCCTCACCATCAACCGACCCAAGCCGATGGTGCCCATCGTCAACAAGCCGGTGATGGGCCACATCTTTGATCTCCTCAAGCGCCACGGCATCACCGACGTGATCGTGACGTTGCAGTATATGGCCGAGGACGTGCAGGACTATTTCGGCAGCGGCCACTCGTTCGGGATGAACATCGAGTACTCTATCGAGGAGGTGCCGCTGGGCACCGCCGGCAGCGTCAAGCTGGCGCAAGAGCTGCTGGATGAAACGTTCCTGGTGATCAGCGGCGACGCGGTGACCGATATCGATCTCGCCAAGGTGATCGCCTTTCACCAAGAGAAAAAGGCCGTGGCGACGCTGACGCTCTATCGGGTCTCGAACCCGCTGGAATACGGGGTGATCATCACCGACGAGGACGGGCGCATCCAGCAGTTTCAGGAAAAGCCAAGCTGGGGCGAGGTGATCTCGGATACGGTGAATACCGGCATCTATGTGCTCGAGCCCGAGGTGCTGGACCATTTCGAGCACGGGGTCAAGTTCGATTTCTCCCAGGATCTATTCCCGATCCTGCTGGAGCGCGGCGACCCCATGTACGGCCATGTGGCCGACGGCTACTGGTGCGACGTGGGCAACATCGCCGAGTACATGCGGGCCACAGGCGACGTGCTGGGCGGGCAGGTCAAGGTCGAGCCCGTAGGACATCGGCTGGAGCAGTCGGCTGGCGTGTGGGGCGAGGACGGCGTCGAGATCGCGCCCAGCGCCCAGCTCTATGGGCCCGTGTTCCTGGGGCGCGGCGTCAAGATCATGGACGGGGTCATCATCCACGGGCCGACGGTGATCCGCGACTATTCGGTGGTAGATCGGTACGCCCACATCGACCGGAGCATCGTCTGGCGGAACTGCTACATCGGCGAAGGGTCCGAGCTGCGCGGCGCCATCGTCGGGCGGCAGTGCAGCCTCAAGCGCAAGGTGGTGGTGTTCGAAGGCGCCGTGGTGGGCGATTCGTCCGTCATCGGCGACAACGCCGTGATCCATCCGGGGGTCAAGATCTGGCCGGATAAAGAGGTAGAGGCCGGCGCCACCGTGCGCTCCAGCATCATCTGGGGGGCCCAGGGCCGAAGGGTGCTCTTTGGGCGCTATGGCGTCACCGGCCTGGTGAACGTGGACCTGACGCCCGAGTTTGCCGCCAAGCTGGGCGCGGCCTTTGCCGCCACCCTGCCCAAGGGCGCCGTGGTGACCATCAACCGCGACCCGAACCGCAGCCCGCGGATGCTCAAGCGGGCGCTGATCTCGGGCCTGCCCTCGGCGGGCGTCAACGTGCTGGACGTGCGCGAGTTGCCCATTCCCGTGGCCCGCTTTTTCACGGGGCGCACCGAGGCGTTGGGCGGCGTGCATGTGCGCCTCTCGCCCCATGATAGCCGCCTGGTCGATATCAAGTTCTTTGATCGGCGCGGCCAGGATCTGAGCCAGAACGGCGAGCGCAACATCGAGCGGGTGTTCTTCCGCGAGGACTTTCGCCGCGTGTTCCTGGATGAGATCGGCACCATCAGCTATGCCAACGAGGTGGCCGATCAATATGTCAAAGAGTACCTAGAAGTCCTGCAGACGGCGGCCATCGCCCTGCGGACGCCGTACATTGCCGTGGACTTTGCCAACGCGCCCACGGCCCAGGTGCTGGCGCCCATCCTGACCAAGCTCAAGTGCCGCGTCGTGGCCCTCAACGAGGCGGTGGATGAGACCAAGATGGCCATCCCCGATGAAGAGCGCCTGGAGGCCATGCAGACGCTGACGCGCATCTGTGGCGCCCTGGAGACCGACCTGGGCGTGCGCATCGATGTGGGCGGCGAACGAACCTATGTGGTGGACGACCTGGGTCGCCAAGTGCCGCCCTGCAAGCTGGCGCTGGCCATAGCCACGGCGGCGCTGCGCACCAACGGCGGAGGCATCGTGGCGGTGCCCGTAACCGCGCCCAACACCTTTGAGCAGGTGGCGACCGAGCATGGCGGGCAGGTGCTGCGCACCCGTAACACGCCCTATGCCTTGATGCAGGCCGCCACCCGCGAGAACGTGGTGCTGGCCACCGATACCAACGGCGCTTTCCTCTGGCCCCAGTGGCAGCCCGTGGTGGACGGCATCATGACCGTGGGCAAGCTGCTCGAGTTCCTCACCACGCTGAACCTGCGCCTCTCCGAGCTGCTGGATAGCGTGCCCGCCTACCACATGGCCCAGACCATGGTCGAGTGCCCGTGGGAATCCAAAGGCACGGTGATGCGCCTGATGAACGAGCAGTTCAAAGAGCGCCTGGCCCCCCAGATCGACGGGGTACGGGTGGTCCTTTCCGATGACCAGTGGGTGCTGGTCTCGCCCGACCCCGACCGCCCCCTGTTCCACGTGTACGCACAGGCGGGCTCGGACGAGGCGGCGCAAGAGCTGACCACCAAATACGCGCGGATCGTCGAGGG
>CAZUZB010000188.1:0-3552 GCA_964624695.1 uncultured Anaerolineales bacterium
CGTACTAGATGGGGCATACCTGTGCAGCAGGAGTGAGTGCATGGCCAAGCCAGGGCAACGCATCGCGATCGTGACCGACAGCACCAGCGACCTGCCGCCCGAGATCGCCGTGGGCAACGGGATCATCCAGGTGCCGCTGGGCGTGACCCTGGGCGACCGAACGTTCGTCGATGGCGTGGATATCAGCAAGGCGTCGTTCTACGAGCGCATGGGGCAGGATGGCGTCACGGCGACGACGTCGCGGCCGACCCCGCTGGACTTTTGCGGTGCGTACCGCCAGGCGGTGGCCGAGGGCGCGGAGGAGATTGTGGCGCTGACCCTCTCGGGGGCGCTGAGCGGCACGTACGAATCGGCGGTGACGGCGGCAGAGCAGGCAGCGGTGCCGGTGCACGTGGTGGATTCGCGTTCGGTCTCCATGGGGCTGGGGCTGCAGGTGATGGCGGCCGAGGCCGCGCGCAGCGCGGGCGGCGACGTGCCGGCCATGTTGGCGGCGGCGGAGCGGATCCGACGGCGGCTGCGGATCTACTTTGCGGTCAAGTCGCTGGCCTATTTGCATCGGGGGGGACGGATCGGCGGCGCGGCCAAGCTGCTGGGGACGATGTTGCACCTCAAGCCTGTACTGATGCTGGACGGCGAGACGGGCCGCATCGACGCCGTGGAGCGGGCCCGCACCTGGAAACGCGCGCTGGAACGGGTGTACCACCTGACTACGGAAGGGGTCGAGCCGGGGCGCAAGGTGGGGGCCTGGGTGATGCACGCCGCCGCGCCCGACGATGCCGCCGCCCTGGCGGGGCGGCTCATCCAGGCGTATGCGCCGGCCACCATGGGCGTGGGATTGCTCTCGGTGGTGTTGGGGGCGCACGCCGGGCCCGGCACGGTGGGGATGGGGATCTATCTCGACGAGGATTAGGGCCGGGCGCGGGGCACGGGAGGCCTCTCCCCAAGGGCGATGCGAGGGTATCGCGCTGGGGGAGAGGTTTTGCGTTGGGGGAGACAGGCCCCCGCGCGGGGGCGCGTGGTTTGACCGGGCCGAACGCTCATACTAGAATGCTCGTCTGTGTCAGAGAGAGCCTATCTCGGACGGTAAGGGAGCACGCATGACGACGGATGATTTTCGCTGCCCCGAGCGTACGCTGTTGGTCGATGCCGATGACACGCTCTGGGAAAACAATATCTTTTATCTACGGTGCACGGCACGGCTCAAGCGTTTTCTAGCCAACCATGGCATCGCGGAAGAGCGCGTGCAAGAGACGCTGGACCGCATCGAGCGGGGGACCGTGCAAGAGCACGGCTATGGCCCCGCGGGGTACGTGGCGGCGGTGGTGGCGACGACGGAGACGTTGCTGCGAGCGGCCGGTGTGGAGCCGACGCAGGCGCTGGTGGACGAGGCGCGGCGGATCGCCGAGCCGGTGCGCCGGGCGCCCATGGTGCTGATCGAGGGCGTGCGCGAGACGCTGCTGGCGCTGCGGCCCACCACGCGGCTGGTGCTGGTGACCAAGGGCGACCGCCCCACCCAACTGGAAAAGCTGGCGCGTTCGGGCTTGGGGCCGCTGTTCGATGGCAAGCACGTGGTGGCCGAAAAGGACGTCGACGTGTATCGCGGGATCGCCCGCGAGATGGGCCTCGATCCGCGCTGCACCTGGATGGTGGGCAACAGCCCGAAATCCGACATCAACCCGGCCGTGGAGGCGGGGTTGGGGGCCATCTATGTGCCCCATGACCAGACCTGGACCGCCGAACATGCTCATCTGGAGCATCCCGAGCGCGTGACCGTGTTGCGCGCCTTTGCCGATCTGATTCCGCTATTTGGCGTGCACGCCCACGAGCCTGCCTAAGGGCCTCCTGGCGCCCCCAGCGCCGACGAGGCCCTCCCAGCAGCCGTGGCATGTGCCGCGAGGGGGTCTCGTTGCTTCAAGCTTTCGATCTAGCCAAACGGTATGGCGACGTCCTCTTGTTCGAGGGCGTGCAGTTGATCCTGAACCCTGGCGACCGGGTGGGCCTGGTGGGCCCCAACGGCTGCGGCAAGACGACCTTGCTGCGCGTGTTGAGCGGCCGTGAGGCGGCCGATGCGGGGTCGGTGCGACGCGCCCCACCGCATGCGCGGGTGGGGTACCTGCCGCAGGTGACGACGTTCGGGCCGGGCGACCGCGTGCGGGACGCGCTGGTGGAGCGCCACGCGCCCAACCCCGACGCGCTGGCGGCCCGCGTGGAAGAGCTGGCCGCCCAGATGGCATCGGCAGAGGGGGCCGAGCTCCAGCGGGTGCAGCACGCCTATGCCGAGGCGCTGGAGGCCCTGGCGCAGGCGGAGGAGCTGCCCGAGCACCAGATGGAGCAGGTGTTGGCGGGGCTGGACCTGGGACATCTGGACTCGGACGCGCCCATCGACCGGCTGAGCGGCGGCGAGCAGACGCGGTTGGGGCTGGCGCGTCTGTTGCTACAGCGGCCGGACGTCCTGCTGCTGGACGAGCCCACCAACCACCTGGATATCGACGGGCTCGAGTGGCTGGAGCGCTACCTGCAAGCCCATCGCGGGGCGGCGCTGGTGGTCTCTCACGACCGCACCTTTTTGGACCGCACGGTGACGCGGATCCTGGAGATGAGCCCCGAGACGCGGGCGGTCCGCGAGTACGCCGGCGACTATACGGCGTACACGGAGCAAAAGGCGCGGGAGCGGGCGGCCCACGAGCAGGCCTACCGCGAGCAGCAGGAGCGGATCGCCCAACTGGAGAGCGCCGTGCGCGGGCTGGAGGGCCAGGCCCGGAGCATCGAGTCGGAGACGATCCACTATCACTATCGCAAGATCGCCAAAAAGGTGGCGCGGCAGGCGGTGGTGCGGCGCAGGCGCATCGAGCGGATGCTTTCGGACGAGGAGCGCGTGGAAAAGCCGCGCCAGAGCTGGAAGATGAAGCTGGAGTTTGTGGAGACGCCGCCCTCGGGCCAGGAGGTGCTGCGCCTGGACGGGATCGCCAAGGGGTACGGCGGGCGGACTCTATTCGCCGGCGTGAACCTGCTGCTGCGCCGCGGCGAGCGGGTGGCGCTGGTGGGGCCCAACGGGTGTGGCAAGACCACGCTGCTGCGGCTGATCACCGGGGAGGAAGCGCCCAGCGCGGGCAGCGTCACCCTGGGCGCGGGGGTGCGGTGGGGCTATTTGGCGCAAGGGCATGACACGCTGGACCCGCGCCTGACGCCGTACGAGACGGTGCGGCGATCGGCCCCGCTGGACGAGACGGACGCGCGCCGGTTCCTGCACCTGTTCCTGTTCGCGGGCGATGAGGTGTTCCTGCCGGTCGGCAACCTGAGCAGCGGGGAGCGCACCCGGCTGGCACTGGGGACGCTGGTGCTGCAAGGCTGCAATCTGTTGATCCTGGACGAGCCGACCAACCACCTGGATATCCCGTCGCGGGAGCGCTTTGAGGAGGCGCTGGACGGGTTCGAGGGGACGGTGTTGGCGGTGAGCCACGACCGGGCGTTCATCGCCAGCCAGGCCGACGGCCTGTGGGCGGTGGAGGGCGGCAGCATCCGCACGTACCTGGATCTGGAAGAGTGGCGAGG
>CAZUZB010000189.1:0-3541 GCA_964624695.1 uncultured Anaerolineales bacterium
CGATAGATCTTGAGCCCGTGATCCTCAAAGCGCTTCTTGAGCGCGATATAGTTCTCCAGGGTGTGGTCTTCGTCGCGCCCAAAGCCCGTCATCACCCACTGGATGCCAAGCTGCCGCGCAAAGGTCATCTCCTCCTCGCTGGCATCTGGGCGCATCTGTGTGCCGATCTGGATGCCCGGCGTCTCGTTCACATAGCCGGGGATGGTGCTGCTGGGATAGCCTCGCTCCGATGACATCAGACGTCCTTTCTGATTGGTCCGGGTTGTTGCCGCTCTGAATACCCCTCAACGCTCGGCCGACGCGCTCACCGTCCCGCCTCTCGCAACAGCTCACTGCGCGTCCGCTCGACCCAGCTCTCTTCCCGCGGGAAGCGGTGATAGTCGGTTAGCTCGGCCAGGGCGTCGGCTTGGCGAGCGATGCCGAGGGTCTCCAGCAGGGCATAGTCCTGCAGCCCCAGCGAGAACAGCTCCCAACGCAGCGAGTCCACCGGCCCGTCCTCGCCCGGATAGACGACAAAGGGGTCGCCGGCGGACCAGCCCGGCCACTGATGGGCGTCCGCGACCTGGTAGGGATTGATGAGCTCGCGGCTCTGCGAACGATACCAGTAGTTGTAGCCCCAATGCAGGAACCCCTTGGCCCCCAAGCGGTACAACAGCCACCCAATGAGACGGATCTTGGTCAGGGGGGTATCCATCAGCCGGTTCACATAGGGCCCGCGGGGGCCGCAACAGAAATAGGCCCACGAATGCTCGAACCCCTCGTCCTGAAACTGCTTGGCGGTCTGGATGCTGGGAATGGGGATGTCGGTCAGGCCCTCGCGGGCAAAGTCGATCTCGGAGAGGGCATCGGCCACGCGCATCCAGGGCGCCAGTTCGCGCAGCAGGGCCCGCGCAGCGCCATACGCTTGTTTGTGCTCTTCGCCGTGCGGCTCGTCCGACAGGTGAAAGACCGAGCGATCGAGCAGGCCCTTGGCCTCCAGGTAGCGGTGGAACGCCGGCAGGAATTGCCCCAAAAAGGTCCGGTAAGTGTCCGAGGTGGCGGCCGTCTCGGGCGGCCAGAGCAGCGAGCTCTCATCGGCGTTGTCACGGTAGATGCGCAACGCGTTCTGCACACCCCACTGGGTGAACAGGTGCGTCCACTCGAACCACTCGGCGCCGGCGGCCTGGGCCAGGTCGACCCAGCGATCCACATCGGTCCAGTCGAAGGCATACTGCCCCAGCGCCGGCGTGGTCACCCGCAGCAACTGGGTCGGGCGCTTGATCCCGTCCGTCGGCGGGGTGAACAGCGGCACATACTGGCAGTTGCCGCCGTGCGCGACCAGATCTTGCATATAGGGCGCCACAATGGCCCAGAAGCGCTCCTCCCAAGGGTCGACGCCGTACCAGTCGCACAGCGCGTCGGCATAGAACCAGTGGGTAACCGGCAACCCCTGGCGCTTCTGCAGCGTTACCGGCATTACCTCCAGGTGGGCGGTGAGAGGCGGCATCTCCTGGTCATCATGGCCCACTACAAAACGAAGGGAGAGCTCCGCCGTGCCAGGTTCGGCGTCCTCGGTCACCTGAACCGTCACCCAGAATGGCTGGGTCTCATGGGGCCCCACCACCGCCGCTTGGTCGGGGAAGAGCGGATCGGGCGCCAGCCCAGGGAGGTGCTCCAGCCCCTCCAGGTCCGCGGGCTCGGTCTCGGTGCTAAAGTGGGGCATGGGCACCCAGCCCACGCGGCGGATGGAGACTTTCCAGCCGGCCGGCGCATAAGCCTCGATGCGAGCCTTGATCGCTTGGGCCCCCAGCGGACGCACGCAGGCCTGGAGGGCCACCTTTTCCCCGCGAGCACAGACCAAGCGCAGCGCCGCGCCTCCCCGCGGCGCCGACCGGGGATAGACGCGGCGGGATGCGGGCTCGAGCCAGTTGATCGCTGACGGCATGTTTCTCTCCCATCTGTATCGTCCCTATCGTACGCCCATTCTGGCGCGGGTCGCCGTCTCTGGCAAGCGCCCGGATCGCTCGCCTCCAGCCGGACGCCCTCGCATTCGCTCCATCGGGGTTGACACAGGGGCGCCATCGGGTAGGCTTGAGCCATTCACCCGCACAAGGAGCCAGCCATGCCGCAAACAGAGCAACCGATGACCTTTCGTGAGATGAACCTGCGTGTGTTCCAGGGGCAGCCGATCCCGCACGTGCTCTTCCAGCCCCGCTTTGAGCCCTGGTACGAGTGGCATCGCCTCTTTGGCAAGCTACCGAAGCGATATGAGGCATTGGGCCTACAGGGCACCTTTGACGATCTGAGTGTCTCGATGCGCTACCTGCACTATTACACGGGCATGCCCGATCCCGTCACCCATCGCTACCGCAGCGACGTGCCGGTGCACGAGGAGCGCACCGAGGATCGCCTGGTGCGGACGCTCAAGACGCCCCATGGCGAGTTGGTGGAGCGCTACCAGATGACCGTCGATCAGGTCTGGCGCGAGGTGGGCTTTCCGGTCAAGACGGTCGAGGATCTCCGTGCCCTGCGCTGGTTGCTGGAGCGGACCGAGTATGGCTTTTCTGTGGACAACTTCTGGCAGGGGAGCGCCTACGTCGGGCCGCGCGGCGAGCCCCAGTTTTGGGTGCCCAAAAGCCCCTATCAGGCCCTGGCCCAGATCTGGATGAAGCTGCAAGACCTGATCTACCTGTTGGCGGACGCCCCCGACGAGGTGGAGGCCACCTTTGCCGTCATCGACGCCGCCTATGATCCGCTCTATGAGCAGATGTGCGCGGCCGGCGTCGTCAAGATCGTCAACTTTGGCGAGAACATCCACGATTCGCTGATCTCGCCCCGCTATTTCGAGCGCTATTTCCTGCCGTTCTATGAAAAGCGGGTGGGCCAGCTACACCAGGCGGGCATCTACTCGCACGTCCATATCGATGGGTATTTCGCCTCCCTGTTGCCCTACTTGAGGGACATGCCTTTTGATGGCTACGAGGCGTTGACGCCCGAGCCCCAAGGCGACGTCACCCTGGAGCAGATGGCCGAGCACATCGGTGACAAGGTGCTGCTGGATGGCATCCCCGCTGTGCTCTTCATGTCCACCTATCCAGAGGACGAGCTGATGGCCACGGTGGAGCGGATCGTCGAGCTCTTTGCGCCACGGCTGATCCTCGGCATCTCGGACGAGCTGCCCGAGGGCTGTGGGGTAGAGGGGCTGGAGCGCATGCGCCGCGTGGCCGATTGGTGCCGCGCCCACTCGTACTAGGGGAGGCGATGTGACCGACCCACGCTGTGCCATGCAAGAGCTAGGCGATGCCCGCTACCGGTTCGACGGCCTGGTCGGCCGGCGCATCGACCTCAACCAGGAGCATTGGCTGCTGACGGCACCCCAGGCCAACCCGGGCATGTTGGCCATGCTCTACGACCGTGATCGCTTGCCCCGCCGCGACTTGGTCCCCTGGGCGGGCGAGCTCGTTGGCAAGTACCTGACCTCTGCCGTCCTCTGCTATCGCCTCACCCGCGATCCACGGCTGGCCCGCCAGATCGAGCGCTTTGTCGAGAGCCTCGTGGCGGC
>CAZUZB010000190.1:0-1293 GCA_964624695.1 uncultured Anaerolineales bacterium
ATGGGCCAGACGGACGGACGCCTCGTCTGGGGCGAGGACTATGCTTTGCGCCTCGACCTGGGGAAAGAGCAGCGCAGCTTTGAGCAGCTCTCGGGTGGCGAGCGCATGGCCGCGGCCCTGGCCGTCCGCATGGCGCTGCTGCGAGAGACCTCGGCCGTGGACGTGGCCTTTTTCGATGAACCCACAGCGCACCTGGATAGCGAGCGCCGCGAGAGCCTGGCCGAGCGTCTCATGAGCGTCCGCGGCTTTTCGCAGCTCTTTGTCATCAGCCATGACGACACCTTTGAGCAAGCCGCCCAGAGCTGTGTGCGCGTCTGGCGTGACGCCGACGGCAGTCATGTGCTATCCTGAGCTATACGACCCAACCAAGCAGAGGAGCTCCCCATGAAGATCACGGCGACGGTACCCATGCGCATCGATCTGGCGGGCGGCACGCTGGACGTGTACCCGCTCTACCTGTTCGAGGGTGGCGGGCTGACGCTGAACGCCGCCATCGACGTCACGGCCTCCGCCACCATTGAAACCCGCGACGATGGCCGCGTCGTCATCGTATCCTCCGACCTGGGAATCCGCGAAGAGCACGGGTCGCTGGAAGAGATGCCCTTGGGCCAGGGGCTGGACCTGGCCCGCCGAGCCGTGGCACACATGCGCCCGCCGACCGGCGTCACCGTGACCATGGAGAGCCACGCGCCCAGAGGATCGGGCCTGGGAGCGTCCTCCGCCTTGCTGATGGCCCTGCTCCACGCCCTCAACGCCCTCCGCGATGAGCCGCAGCGCCTGACCTCGGCGCAGATCCTGGACCTGGGCGCCAACCTGGAGGCGCAAGTCATCGGCATCCCCACCGGCAAGCAGGACTATTTTCCCCCCATCTGGGGCGGCGTGTCGGCCCTCTGGTTCGAGGTCGATGGCTGGCGGGTGGAGAGCCTCTCCGAGGGGCGTGCCCTGGTGCCCTGGCTGAACGAGCGGGTGGTGGTCAGCTATACCAGCATCCCCCACGATTCGGCCGTCACCAACTGGGCCATGCTCAAGCGCTATATCGAGGGCGAGGGCGACGCCGTGGCCCGCATGCGAGACATCAAGGCCATCGCCATCGCCATGCGCGACGCCCTGCGCGACCTGGACCATGACCGCTTCGTCAAGCTGATGGATGACGAGTGGCAGCTACGGCGCGGGTTGGCCGAGGGCGTCTCCACCCCCGAGATCGAAGCCTACATGGCCGCAGCCAAGAGCGCGGGCGCCGATGCCAGCAAGATCTGCGGCGCGGGCGGCGGGGGCTGCATGGTCACCCTGGCC
>CAZUZB010000190.1:1393-3541 GCA_964624695.1 uncultured Anaerolineales bacterium
GGCAAGCGCTGATCGACGCGGGCGCCCAAGTCATGGACGCCCACGTCGTGGCCGAGGGGATACGGCTGACCCGCAGCTAGGGCTGGCGATCGTAGACGGGATCCTCGCCGACCCAGTGCCCCGCGACGACGGCGGGGATCTCGGCTCGTTCCTCGGGCGTGAGCTGGATCTCCAGCCCCCCCAGCGTGTCGTTGAGCTGCTCCAGGTTGCGCGCGCCCAGGATCGGCGCCGTCACCCGCGGCTCGGCCAGCACCCAGGCCAAGGCTAGCTGGGCGGGCGTCACGCCGCGATCCCGCGCAGCCTCCACAAAGCGCGCCACCAGATCCAGCGCTTGCGCCGTATAGTAGCGATCGTGGTACTGCTTGAACGCCTCCAGCCTGGCCCCCTGCGGCAGGCCGTCGGCGCCCAGATACTTGCCCGTCAGCATCCCGCCCGCCAAGGGGTTGTAGGGGATCACGCCCAGCCCCTCGGCCTCGCACACCTCCAGCACCTCGGCCTCGATGCTGCGGTTGATGGCATTATAGATCGGCTGGATGCTGACGAACCGCGACCAGCCCCGCAGGTCGGCCAGATCCAGGAACCGCTGCAGATGCCACCCCTTGAGGTTGGAGCAGCCCACGTAGCGCACCTTGCCTTGCCGCACCAGGTCATCCAGCGCACGCAACGTCTCCTCGGGCTCGCTCCCGAAATCCCACCGATGGATCTGGTACAGATCGATGACGTCGGTCTGCAGCCGCCTCAGGCTGGCCTCGACGGCCTGCTGGATATGAATGCGCGATAGCCCGCCGTCGTTGGGCCCCGGCCCCATGGTCCCGTACACCTTGGTCGCCAGCACCACCCGATCACGAACCCCTCGATCCTTGATCCAGCGGCCAACGATCTGCTCCGAGACGCCCGTCGAGTAGGCGTCAGCCGTATCGAGCACATTCCCGCCCGCCTCCCAATAGGCGTCCATCAGGCGAAAGGACATCTCCTCGTCGGCCTCGCGGCCAAAGGTCATGGTGCCCATACACACGCGCGACACCACCAGGCCCGAGCGCCCCAGTCGTTGGTACTGCATCGTATCACCTCCCTACACAGCGCGACGATTCACCCCGATTCTGCCATGGTGCCCGCCTCAAGGCAAGGAGCGCCAGATCGGGGCATCTGCAGCCGATACTTGCCCTTCTTGATGCAGCGCCTATCATAACCTCCAACGTAACCGCCCTACATCGCAAGGACACGGCATGCTCGGCATCATCTACGGCCTCCTGTGCGCTGCCAGTTGGGCCATCGGCTCCATCAGCATGCGTGATCTCGCCCGCAAGCTGGACCCATTCACCCTCAACGCACCCCGCTCCGCCATCGGGGCGCTGTCGCTCATCCTCGTCGCCAGCCTCACAGGGCGGATGACGGGGTATGCCAACATCGGAGCCAGCCAGTGGGCGCTGCTCCTGGGCAGCCTGTTGGTGGGCGGCTTCTTGGGCGATTCCATCTACGTGCTCAGCATCGCGCGCATCGGCGTCTCCCGCGCCTTTCCCATCGCCTCCACCTACCCCGCCCTCACCTTGGTCTTGGCGCTGCTCTTGTACGATCAGCCCCTCACCTGGCCGCTGCTGATCGGCATGTTCCTGGCCATGCTGGGGGTAACAGCCATCTCGCGTGGGCGCGCGCCCACCAGCGAGATTCCCACACCACAGGCCAAGACGTCTGGCATCCTGTTCGCGTTGGTGGCCTCGGTGCTCTGGGCGGCCTCCACCACCATGCTCGAGCCGGGCCTGCGCGGGCTGGACGAGATCTCGGCAGCCGCCGTGCGTCTGCCCGTGCTCTCGGTGGCGCTCTGGCTGGTAGTCGCCGCGCGAGGCACCTGGCGCGACCTGAAACGGCTCAGCAGGCCAGAGTGGATCACCCTGATCGTGGGCGGCCTGATCGGCTGGGGGCTGGGATCGCTGACGTTCGTGCTGGCCGTCGCATCCGTCGGATCGGCGCGCGCCGCGGTGCTCACGTCCACCTCGCCGCTGTTCGCCCTGCCCATGAGCCTCTTGTTTCTCAAAGAGCATAGCGACTGGCGCGTGGCCCTGGGAACAGGGCTCACCGTGGTCGGCATCATCCTCGTAGCTTGACCCCTGCCAAGCCGTCTTCGCCCTCCCCTCCGGCGTAGGCGCGGTT
>CAZUZB010000191.1:0-3528 GCA_964624695.1 uncultured Anaerolineales bacterium
GCCAACCGGACGATCTATCGCCAGGGCGAGGCGGTGCGGGGCCTATGGATGACCAGCGAGGGCGTGCCAGGCGATGCGCCCCAGTGGGGCACCATTGCCCTGACCACCGACGCCCAGGATCTCTCCTGCTGCACGGGAAGCGAGGAGCGGAGCTGGGGCGGCCGCCTGTTGGCCCTGTGGGACGACCTGATGGCCGATGGCCGCCTGGAGGCCCGTGATGCGCCGCCGGCCGACGCGCCGCTCAGCGGGCTTTGCGCCAGTGTGGTGGTCCCCCCTGCCAGCGAGGTGGCTGTCACGTTCCTGCTGACGTGGGTGTTCCCCAACCGTCCGTCGTGGTCGTGCACGCCTACGGGCTCGTCCAGCTATGACCAGCGCTGCGCCTGCGAGGACCGGGTGGGCAACTATTACGCCACGCAGTACCACGACGCCTGGGAGGTGGCCGAGCGGACCATGCCGCGGCTCGCGGAGCTGGAGGGGGCCACGCTCCGCTTCCTGAGCGCGTTCTGTGGGTCTGACCTGCCGCCCGTGGTCAAAGAGGCGGCGCTCTACAATGTGAGCACCTTGCGCACCCAGACCTGCTTTCGCACCGAGGATGGTCGGTTCTATGGCTGGGAGGGTTGCTGCGACAATCGGGGCTGCTGCATGGGCTCCTGCACGCATGTCTGGAACTATGAGCAGGCGACGGCGTTCCTGTTTGGCTCGCTGGCGCGGAGCATGCGCGAGATCGAGTTCCTGCATGCCACCGATGAGGGCGGGCACATGAGTTTTCGGGTGAGCTTGCCGCTGGAGCGGGCCGCCGAGTTCCCCGTCGCCGCTGCCGACGGGCAGATGGGCTGCATTCTCAAGGCCTATCGGGAGTGGCAGTTGTGCGGCGACGACCAGTGGCTGCAGGTGCTATGGCCCCAGGTCAAGCAGGCGCTGGCCTATGCCTGGATGCCTGGCGGATGGGACGCCGACCAGGATGGGGTGATGGAGGGGTGCCAGCACAATACGCTGGACGTCGAGTACTATGGACCCAACCCGTTGATGGCGGGCTGGTATCTGGGCGCGCTGCGGGCCGGCGAAGGGATGGCGCGATACCTGGGCGATGATGCGTTCGCGGAGCGCTGCGCCTCCTTGGCCGAGAGAGGCGGCGCTTGGGTGGATGCGCGTCTGTTCAATGGCGAGTACTATGAGCAGATCATCCAGCCGCCAGCCCCGGGCCAGAAGATTGCCGAGGGGTTGCGCGCCGATATGGGGGCCACCGACCCCACCCAGCCTGACTATCAGATGGGCCCGGGCTGCTTGGTGGACCAGCTCGCGGGCCAGTTTGTGGCCCATGTGTGTGGCTTGGGTTATCTGTTGGATCCCAACCACGTACGCGCAACCCTGGCCAGCATCTATCGGTACAACCACCGCGAGGACTTGTACGGCCATTTCAATCACATGCGCAGCTTTGCATTGAGCGATGAGAGCGCCCTGCTCATGTGCACCTGGCCCCATGGCGGCCGGCCCAAGGTGCCCGTGCCCTATGGCAACGAGGTGATGACGGGGTTCGAGTACACAGCGGCCATCCACATGCTCTATGAAGGGATGACCGAGCTGGGGCTGCGCTGTATCGGCGACATCCGCGCGCGCTATGACGGCGAGCGGCGCAACCCGTTCGACGAGGCCGAGTGCGGGCATCACTATGCGCGAGCCATGGCATCGTGGGCGGCGGTGCTGGCGCTCTCTGGCTTTCAGTATTCGGCGGTATCGGGCGAGATGCGCTTTGGCGCACGGCCGGGGCGGCATTTCTGGTCCACGGGGGAGGCCTGGGGCACCTGCGTGGTTCGCGAGAGAGAGGGGGCGCTGGCGGCTCACGTCGAGGTATTGTATGGGCGGACGCGGCTAGCCAGACTCCGCTTGGGCGGTGGTGTGGCTGAGGTGGCTACCAGCGATGGATGGCTCTCGGCCGGCGATAGCGTGACGGTTGTGGTGTCGATTGAGTCGATCGAGAAGCCGAACTAGGCGAGAAGGGAGTTCCGTGAAACTGGCGTTTATGAGTTTTCTGTATCACCAGGCGTCCTGGCGTGAGTTGATCGCTGCGGCCACTCGGCTGGGATACGACGGGATCGAGTATCGGGCCGAGGCGGGCCATGGCCATGGTGTGGAGGTGGACGCCCCGCCTGCGCGCGTTGCCGAGGTGCGCCAGGCCATGGCCGACGCAGGGCTGGAGACGGCCTGCCTGGCCACCAGCGTGCGCTTTTGTGAGGACGAGCCGGGGGTGCGCGATGCCAACCTGGAGCGTCTCTTGCCGCTGCTGGACTTGGCGCATCGGGTGGGGGCGCCGTGCTTGCGTCTGTTTGGCGATCCTCTGCCCAATGAGGGCGCCGGAGCCCGCGCGCGCAACTATGAGGCCCAGGCCATCTATTTGGCGCGGGCTGCCGAACACGCCTCCCAGGCGGGGGTGCGTCTCTGCCTGGAGACTCACGGCAATTTCCGCGCCTATGACGCGGGCGAGGTGCTGTTCCGGGCCGGCTATCCCGACGCTTTGTGGGTGAACTGGCATCTGGCGCACTGCACCAACCACGGCGAGGATGTGGACGAGGCCTATCGCCACGTGAAGGGGCGCGTGGGCCACGCGCATTTCTATCTGCGCGACGGGAACATGGATCGCCAGTTCGATCTGCTGCGCGCCGAGGGGTATCAGGGCTATTTCTCCGTGGAGATCATGCCCAAAGAGGGCCTACCCTCGGACGAGCTGCTGCGTGAACACGCGGCGTGGTTTCGGGGGAGGCAGGGGAGCGCAGGCTAGACGGCGGCGTCGCTAACGCTCTATCGCCTTCTGTGTCAACGCGGCGCGTCATGGCAAGCCATGCGCGCCGCGTTGCTTGTTTGGTCACCTACGGAAGCTGCCAGAGCGATCCCAGCCACTCGTCGAACGATGCGGGATCAAAGCGCCCGTGCCCCGACACGGGCCAATGGGTCAACTCGCCCAGGTAGACCCGATCGCCCATGGTGTAGAGGTCCACACGCACAAAACCAAAGGGCTGCGCCAGGGCTTGGGCCAGTTCCAGCATGGCTGGGAGGGTGGGCGGCGCGGGCTCTCGCGGGCCGACTGGGTAACGGTACCAGACCTTTATCGGCTGGTAGGTCTCGTCGTAACAGGTGCGCGTGTGCTGGCCAAAGCGGTCGTGGTCCACTTCGATCATCCGGCAACGGCCGTGGAACATGAACAGCTTGTAGTCGCGGGGAACCATGCCGCTTTCATCGCGAAGCAGCGGCTCGACCAGAATCCGACGCGGCATCGTGGCATAGGGCCACTCGTGGGTTAGCAGGCCGAACCGCGACCGCATCCAGCGTTGGCACGTCTGGAGCATCACTTTCTCGCTCACGGGGGCCGCGACGGTCTGGAACAGCAGCCATCCCGAGGCATGGTTGGGCTTGAGCACGTACTCGGGCGGGAGCTCGGTGAATGGGATGGTCCGCGGGTCGTTGGTCTCATGCAGCAGGGGCACCAGCACCCGCTGGGCAGCTTCCGCGCCAAGAACGCGTTTGGCATAGGCC
>CAZUZB010000192.1:0-1809 GCA_964624695.1 uncultured Anaerolineales bacterium
CCCAGGGCGTCGCCGGTCTCGGGGCCTATCAGGTTATCGCCCACCTGGCCGGACGTGACATAGATCAAGCGGATGGCGATGCCGCGCCGGGCATAATGGGCCAGAAGGGGCCCGATGGTCACATCATCATCGGGGTGGGCGAACACGCAGAGCAATCGGGTCATGCGGCTCCTCTCTGATGCGGCCGGTCGCGCCGCTGACCGAGGCTGTCTAGGGACGATCCTGAAGGCCCTCTTGCACAAAGCGATGCAACTCGGGGATGCTCAGCCCCTGAATGCCCAGGCGATCCAGGGTGCGGCCGCGCCGGTTATAGTCGGTTTGGTGGATGGTGCAGGCGAGCTGGATGATGGATCGGATCTGGTGCACGGAGACGCCATAGGCTTCGCCCAGCTCGGCGATGGGCACCAGGCTCATGGGCACGTCCTCATGGATGTAGCGATGGTTGAGCGTGGCGGGCGCCTTGATTCCGCGATAGCCGGGCTGGTTCTGGATCGCCTCGAACAGGCTATCGCCCTCGGCATTGTACGCCATCTTGAGCCATTCGCGGGCGCTGCGGGCACGGATGCCCAGGGCCGCTGCCACGGTGATGCGCTCGCGATCCAGGGCGTCGAGGACGCGGCCCACCGAGGGGGTCACGCCATCGATATAGAACTGGAATTCGCCACGGGTGGATTCGATGCGGCCGGCGTTGAGCAGGGTGAGGGCGGGGTGAAAGATCGCCCCCATGTTGTTCAGGCTGGTGTGGAGCACGGTCTCGCCATCGACGAACTGGGGCAGGGTAGGGGCCAGCGCCTCCAGCACGGTGTGGGTCTCGGTGGCGGGCAGGGCGGCCAAGGGCACGGCCTCTTTGATGCGAAAGATGCGCGCTTGCGCCGGGCCATCGGAGCGGCAAGCGTAGATGAGGGTCTCGGCCTCGGCCACGACGACGCGGGCGGCGCACTCGTGGCGGCGCAACTCGTTGTAGACCTCGAGGCAGCCGCCGGTGCGGCCCGGGTGAAGGAGCACGATCTGTCCGTCAGCCAGGTGGGGCGCCATGGCCTGGGCGATGCTGGCGTGGGCCGTCGAGGGCAACACCACGTGGATGAGATTGGCATCACGCACAGCCTCGCTGATGTCCGAGGTCACCTTTTCCAGCCTGGCCACGCCCTCGGGGCAGCCGACCCCTTCCAGCTCGATGCCGCCCCGGCGGCGGATCATGGCGACGTTCTCGGGGGTGCGGTTGTAGAGGGTGACGGGGCAGCCCAGCAGTGCCAGGTGGGCTGCCATGGTCTTGCCGCCGTTGCCGGCGCCGATGATGGTGATGCGGGTGTTCTGCGGGGCCATGTGTGTCCCTTTCTCTTTGTGCCTGGGCTACCAGCCGTTGGTGGCCACGCAGGCGCCGCGGGCGTCGATCTCGGTGATGACCTGGCCCTTGGCAAAGCGGCTGTTGCGCAGGTGGGGCGCATCCAGCAGGCCGGTGGTCACGGCGCGGGCCAGTGTGTCGGGGTCGGTGAGCGGGTCGCCGATGCCGGGGTCGGCCAGGGCCCGGATGGCATCGAGCAGGCGGCGGGCTTGGGCCACCAGCTCGTGGCAGCGTTCCCGAACCCGCGGGTCGGCCGTCATATCCGGCTGGCCTTGGAGGGCGTTTTCGATGGCCCGGCGCGCCATGCGGCAGGCCTCGATGACGTCGGGGGCGGTGGCGGCATGGTGGGCTTCCACATGGGCGACCACGTGGACGATATGCGGGCGCAACGCCATCTGGAGATAGATGCTGGCGGCCAGGTGCGCTCGCGCGGCCTCGGCCTGCAGCGGGTAGCTGAGCAGGCCCGT
>CAZUZB010000192.1:1909-3460 GCA_964624695.1 uncultured Anaerolineales bacterium
GGCTCGTTTAGTTCCACCGGAATGCCGCGCTGGCCGTGCCAGGCCATCAGTTGTTGGTGCTCGCGGATGGAGCCGACCAGGTCCCACGGGCCGCGGCCGTCCATCTGGTTGAACCAGAACAGGGGCACGGCGCACCAGGCGTTGTGGATGGTCTCTACGTACATCTCGGCCAGGCGGACAAAGTCGTCGGTGCCGGCGTAGGAGCGCATGAGCGGATGGTTGCCGGTGCGGCTGGCGGCATACAGCTCGCGGTAGTGATCGGGCGTGCGAACGGGAACGCCGCCGGCGCCGGTGCGCCGGGGATCCTGGCGTTCGGGATGGTAAAAGTTCTCTTGCGCGTCCTGATCGATGCCCAGCGAGATCACGTCCAGCACCTTGGCCTCGGCGATCTCGGCGATGCCGCGCCGGGTCTCCTCGACGCTGGGGAGGCCAAAGTGATGCCTCAAGATCGGGTAGGGGGCCTTCCAGCGGATGCGCTCCACGGTGGTATCGGGGTAGGCCACCTCGCCGCGCGCCTGACGCTCCTCGCCCCGGAGGTAGGCGATGACATCATCGGTGGACTCGTTGCCATCAAAGACGCGCTCGAAAAAGCCGAACCCGCGTGCGCGTTCGGCGACGAGGGGCGTGCCGCCAAAGGCAAAGCGCACGCCGGCGCGGTAGAGCTCGTCGGCCTCCTCGGCAAAGGTCCCCAGCAGCCGCTCGCCGTTCTCGGGGGTGAGGCGATAGGATACGGCCACGAGATCCGCTTGCTCCCGTTGGGCGGCCTCCAGGACGTCGGCGATGGGAACGGCCGGGCCCAGAAAGACAGTTCGCCAGCCGGCTTGCTCGGCCAAACGGAGAAAGCGCATGACGCCGGCCACATGGGCGCACTCGCCCAAGGCCGCGGCTATGACGGTCTTCATGGTCAGCTCCTTTGCGCCAGATTCCGCCGGCTGGAGGCGGCGTCGCAGGGTTCGGACGGGTGGGTGGCGACTTGCCACCTGCGGACAAGGTGTTGCTAGCCCGATGGACTGCGAAGAGACAGAACTATCGGAGAGCCAGAGTATAGCCGAGGAGAGCGGCCGGAGCAAGTATCGGTGGACATGAAGCGAGAGGCACGCATGCAAGAGCGTGCCTCTCGTGTTCGGTACCTGGGGAGCGATGGCCACGGCCGGCCGTCGGGACAAGCTACTTTTTCTTGTCCTTTTTCCCCTTCTTGACCTTTTTCTTGTCGTCTTTTTTCACGGTTTTGTCAGTCACGCGAGCACCTCCTGCGAGCGAACCTGGCGCGGGCCGCTGGGCGATCCAGCGGCATGTTCCGCATGTACCGGCGTCACAGAACTGGCTGGAGGGATCGGGTTCGTTTCCTCGGCAGCCACGGTGGCACCCACGTCGAGCCAAAGGGACTCTCTCGCCCCCTCCCGGCCGTGGGAGCGGTGGCGGCAGCCCGGGTTCGGCTCACGAACCGACGCTGGCACTTCCTAGTGTAGGCTTAATCCGGGCGCGGCGCAAGGGCGCCAACGCCGATTGGTGGTGAGGCGGTTGCCCGGGTTGGCGGCCATGGGCGGCCAA
>CAZUZB010000193.1:0-3442 GCA_964624695.1 uncultured Anaerolineales bacterium
GCGCGGCAGGGTGTGGATGTCCGCGTCGTGGCCATGCATAGCCCTGGTTCAGCGACCCATGAGCTGATGGATGGCGTTCCTATCTACCGTCCTCGTTACGCTTGGCCAGAGAGCTTGGAGCAGTTGCGGCGCGGGGGTGCGGGAGGACTGCCTGTCACCTGGGAACAGTATCCACTCACAAGACTGCTGCTCGCCCCATTTATGATCACTCATTCTGCCGCTGTGGCACGCTATGCAGCGGGATGTGATCTTGTTCATGCTCATTGGACCCTGTCTGCCGCCGCAGCCAGCGCGGCACGCCCATGGCACAGAGCCCCGGTTTTGCTCACGTCGCAGGGCAGCGACCTGTTTCGCGCAGCGAGAGGGCGCGCTGGCGCCTCTCTCACACAGATGATTCTGCGTCGCTGTCGTCACATGACGGTTCTCAGCCACGCACTTGCGGACCAAGCCATCTCGCTCGGCGTCTCGGAAGATCGGTTGACTATCGTTCCGAACGGTGTGGACACAGCGGCTTTTGCTCCGGCAGTCCGCGAGCGCGAGCCGATGGTCTTGTTCGTAGGCTCGTTGATCGAACGAAAGGGACTCCGCCATCTGCTACCAGCCTTTGCCGGCGTTCTGAGATGCATTCCCGAGGCCATGCTTGTTGTCATTGGTGAGGGGCCTCAGAAGCGCGATCTCCAGGCGCTGGCGCAACGTATTGGTATTTCGGAGAAGGTCACTTGGCTTCCTTTCATGCAGCAAGAGGATGTCCGTCGCTGGATGCAACGGGCGCGCGTCCTAGTGCTTCCCTCAACCGAGGAAGGCCAGGGTGTTGTGCTCTTGGAGGCGATGGCCTGTGGCACGCCTGTGGTGGGGTCGCGCGTGGGCGGCATCCAGGATGTGATCACGCCGGACGTCGGCGCCTTGGTGCAGCCTGCGGATCCAGACGCCTTGGCGGGAGCTGTTATGGCTCTCTTGGGTGACGAGTGGCGATGGGCGAGGGCCTCCAGGGCGGCTCGCGCCAGAGCGGTTGAGCGTTATGACTGGAATCGGATTGCTGGCCGGTTTGTCGCGCTGTATGAGCGTCTCATCGCAGATGCTGGAATCGCCAGGAGAGTTGGCTAACGTGGGTCAGACGCAAGCTGCGGGCTGGCTGGCTCGCAACCGCAGACGGATCGATCAGGACGTGCGCGGGCTTGCGCGGCGCCACCTGACGGCCGCTTTCATGGCACAATATGATGCGACCAAGAGCGCCTTGGAGCGCTTTGTCCGTGGGCACGTCATTGACTTGGGAGCCGGTGAGAGCCCTTTTGCTGAGATCGTTCGTCCGCAATCCACGCGGTACGACACCTTGGATACTAGCTGCGACCGGCAAGCGGTCACCTTTGTAGCCGACATCCAGAACATGCCCGAAGTTGACTCGGAGCAGTATGATACGGCGCTATGCCTCCAGGTGCTCGAGCATGTGCCCGAACCCGCTGCAGCGCTTCGCGAGTGTTCCCGCGTGCTTCGGCCCGGCGGTATGCTGATTCTCAGCGTCCCCCATCTCAGCCGTCTTCACGACGAGCCACATGACTACTTTCGGTATACTTGCCACGGCCTGGCGCATCTCGCGGCGCAGGCGGGGTTCGTTGTGCAAGAGATGCATCCATACGGAAGCGTATGCTCTTTCTTGGGGCATCAGCTCTCCACCCTCGTGCTGCTTGTCGTATGGGGCATTCCCGGGCTGCGTGAAGCAGCGCGAATCATGAATTGCCTACTGCTAGTGTGGCCCTGTTGGTTGCTGGACCGCACGCCCTTCGTGAATCGCTTTGCGCCCCTGGGCTACTTGGCTGTGTTCGTCAAGCTCGACACTCCAGCTACCGATTGAGCGACTGTCCGTGCCCAAGGTTATGCCTTCAGTAACCCAAACGGGCTATTGCTATGCTCTCGAACCGGGGGTACACTCGCGATAGTAAAGGCACAAGAGTCTCGGGTTTTGTGTATCTAGGAGGAAACAGCATGGGACGCTCGCGCGTGTTTGTCACCGGTCTCCTCGTAACGGCGGTTTGTCTACTGGCGACCTTCCCGATTGCAGCGGGATCTACCACCAAGTCACTCAGCACCAACTTTACCCTGGTGAACCTCGGCGATGCGGGAGCGACTGGCACCGTCGAGTACTTCCAACCAGACGGGAGCGCGTGGGGGTGGGGAAGCGAGAATTTCACGATTCCCGAGCCTGGCGGGCAGCTTCAGTTCCGCCAGTACTTTGGCACCGACCAGCCTGGCAACCCGGGGCTGACCGATGGCAGCGGATCTGTGGTGGTCTATGCTGACCAACCGCTTGGGGCGGTGGTCCAGATTCAGGCGCGTGGCCAGAATCCGACCACAATGGGTGCCTACTCGGGCGTGAGCGCGGGTAGCGGCGCTTTCTATGTTCCCCTGGTGGCGCGCATGCTGAACACTGCGAGCGGGCTGGCTAACAGCCAGATCATCGCCCAGAACACGGGTGTCGAGGCCGTGAATGTGGCATTTGCCCTCATCAGCGGGGCTAATGGCTCGACGACACATACCCACAATGCCACCATACAGGCTGGCGCGGCCTACACCTATGACTTGGCTGATGAGATCGCCAGCAATGTGCCCAGCAACTGGTTCGGCTCGGCAGTGGTCAGTGTTGTGGGCACGGGCGAGATCGCCGTTGTGTCCAACTTTTTCACCGGGCATGCCATGCAGACCTTTAACGGCTTTCCCACCTCCGATGCAGGCACCAAGTGGAACGTGCCCCTGTTCACTTCGCGCCTCGAGAACTCGCTGAGCACGGTCATTTCGGTACAGAATGTGAGCACCAGCACGATTCCCGTGGACGGGCTGACAGTGATGGTCTATCCTGATGCTTCCCTCGGCGCTGCCCCGTTCGAGCTCAGAAACAAGACGGCGATCCCGCCATCAGGAGCGTATTACTTCAACCCTGTTGTCGATACGAGCATCCCAGCACGGATCTATGGCGCGGCGGTGGT
The DNA here is from genome assembly GCA_964624695.1 of uncultured Anaerolineales bacterium. GTDB lineage: Bacteria > Chloroflexota > Anaerolineae > UBA1429 > UBA1429 > DAIRUQ01. The sequence continues at coordinate 2,979 of CAZUZB010000193.1, forward strand.
CGTGGCGCCCGAGGGTATCGATATCGTCACCTTTGTGCAGATGCGGTTTATCAATCAGGGGGAAGCCGCTGCCTATGAGGCTATCTCGGACGGCACGGGCGGCAGTCAGGTTACCGTGCCACTGGTGGCCAAGCGGCTATCCAATGGGTTTGCTTCCGTCGTGACAATCCAGAACCTGAGTGATCAGGTGGCGACAGTCAACTTGAAGTATATCCCCGGATCCAGCAGCTTTAGCGAGGTCAATATCACTGGCGTCACTATCGAACCGGGGCGCAGCTTCTTGCAGAACCATCGTGTCTATGTACCCGAGCTCCCTTCGGGGTGGTATGGTTCACTCGTGATCACTTCGAATCAGGACGTGCACGCCTTTGTGCAACTGACGTTCCTCCCGTCTATCAACCCCGGCGTCCCCAGCGGCGACAACTTTATGGCGCATACCGCATTTGCGCAGACGCTTGTGGACT
>CAZUZB010000194.1:0-3438 GCA_964624695.1 uncultured Anaerolineales bacterium
GCGCCCGCCCGCGCCGATGGCACGGTGGAGCTGGTCTACTTTTACGACGAATTCTGCTCCTCCTGCGCCGAGGTGCATCAGGAGGTGCTGGAGCCTCTCGTCCAGCAGTATGGCGATCAACTGCGCGTCGTCGAGGTCGAGATCGGAGACGATGCCGGCCTTGAGCTGCTCCTCGCCCTGGAGCAAGAGCACAGCGTCTATGGCGGCGAGATCCCCGAGGTGTTCATCGGCGACCAGGCGCTGGTAGGCCCCGATGCCATCCGCGACGAGCTACCGGCGGCCGTGGCGCGCTACCTGGAGGCCGGCGGGGTGGCTCTGCCTTCTGCGGTGGCCCGCTTTCTGGAGGCCCAAGCGAGCGCTGCCGCTACGGACTATGGCGACGCGGTGGTGCATCTGTTGCTCTTTTGGTCGCCCACCTGCCCGGCCTGCCAAACCGTGAAGGAAGCGGTGCTGCCGCCGCTTCAGGAGCAATACGGTGAGGCCCTGGTCGTGCACGGCGTTTCCATCGCCACCGAGGCGGCGCAGACCTTCTGGTTCGAAGCCATGGCCGCTGCCGGCCTGGGCCGCGAGAGCGCCTATATCCCCATGCTATTCGTGGGCGACCGCGTGCTCATCGGCAGCGGCGCTATCGCCGATGAGCTACCCGGGCTCATCGAGAGCCACCTGGCCGCTGGCGGCTTGGCCGCGCCGGAAGCGTTGGCGGCCAACATGGAGCTCACAGAGCGCATCGGGGGCGCCCCGGTTCCAACGCCGACTCCCGAGTTCGCCCCCATCCACGCCGTCTACTTTTCCCAGGCCGGCTGTGACGCCTGCGAGCGCGCCGAGCGGGATCTGGAGTGGATCGAGCACCAATACCCGCAGCTCGAGGTCGAGCACTATGACGTCCGCGAGTATGCCGCCCTCAACGAGTACCTCAGCGAGCGCGTGGGCCTGGAGGAACGGCTCCGGCTGGTCGCCCCCTCCTTTTTCGTCGGAGATGCCTACCTGATCGGCGCCGATGTGCGGGCGCAACCTCTGCGTGACGTGCTGGCGCCCTACCTGGAGACCGGCGCCGAACGCTTCTGGGAGGGGTATGAAGAGTCCAGCCCCGAGGCGGAGCGCTCCATCATCGAGCGTTTCCGCTCGCTCAACGTGCTGGCCGTGGTGGGCGCGGGACTGCTGGATGGCGTCAACCCCTGCGCCTTTGCCACCATGATCTTTCTCGTCTCGTACCTGACCATCCGCAAGCGCGCCCGCCACGAGCTCTTGCTCACCGGCATCGCCTTTACGGCCGGCGTCTTTGTGGCCTACCTGGGCATCGGCCTGGGCATGTTCCGCCTGCTGGATCGCTGGCCCGCGCTGGAGGCTGTCGGCCGCTGGATCTATTTGGTGACGGCGGTGATCTGCCTGGCGTTGGCCTGGGGTAGCTTTGCCGATTTCCGCAAGGCGCGGCAGGGGCGCCTCGATGAGATGACCCTCAAGCTGCCCGATCGCCTGGCCAAGGCCAATCGCAAGCTGATCCGCGAGGGGGCCAGCGCCCGCGGCTTTGTCCTGGCCTCCTTTGGCTTGGGGCTGGTGGTGTCGCTGATCGAGCTGGCCTGCACGGGGCAGGTCTATCTGCCCACCATCGTGTTCGTTCTGGGCGTGCCGGGCCTGCGCACCCGCGCCACGCTGGCGCTGCTGCTCTACAACCTGATGTTTGTCTTGCCGCTGGTGGTCGTGTTTCTACTGGTCTACTGTGGCACCACCTCGCAACAGCTCCTCGCCTGGATGAAGCGCCATGCGGCCAGCGTCAAGCTGGCTACCGCCGTGCTGTTCCTGGTGCTCAGCGGCTGGCTGGTCTATAGCGTGGTGATCACCGCGTTCTAGCTGCCGTGATGGGCCGAATGCCATGCCATGAGGGAGGATGCCATGGGTGAGCCCCAGCCGGACAGCCCGATCGACCTGGGTCCCGAGGCTCTTTTGGCTCGGGTGCAGGTACTCGCCAAGAGCGTTTCAAAGGGAGAGCCGCGCAACGTGGTGCTGGGCGATCTGCTGGACGCGTTGCTGGAGGGCCACGTTTTTTCCTCGCCGCCGGAAGCTTGGCGCGCCCGGCTGGCGTTGCGGCAGCACGTGATTGCGCTCACCGAGGCGATCCCCGCCCTGACCTTTTGCGAGGGCGACGCTTGATGAGGCCCCGACATCATCCTTCTGGAGGAAGGATCCCGGTGATCAGCGCCGACGGCGGGCTTGCAGGCGATCTCGCAGATAGCAGGCCAGCAACCCCGCCGCATAGCCGATGGCCATGTTGGTGAGGACCGATACGCCGGCGGTGATGGCTGCCGCGGCCAGGGGCCAACGCTTGAGGTCGGCCGCGCGTTGCCCCAGTTGCACCCCCACGGCGAATAACATGCCGGCCATCAGCGGCAGCGGAAAGGCCGCCAGCAACGTCGCCAACGATCCCCCCAGCAGCACGCCCAGGGCGATCTCGATCAGCCCCTCCATGATGTTGGCGCCGCCCGTGCGCGCCCCGAAATAGTGCTGGCTGGCCAGGCCGCCGGCCCCGTGGCACATGGGCATGCCGCCCACTAGCGATGTGGCGATATTGGCGATGCCCTGGTTGAGCAGCAGACGATCCTCGGCCACCGGCTTTTCCGGGAACAGCTCGCGGATCATGGCGCTGGTGGCCAGGGTGGCGTTGGTCAGCGTCAACGGGATCTGGGCGAACCCCGCGCCCACCATGCCAGCCCAGATGTCCTCCAGGCGGGGCCATCGCCATGTGGGTAGGCTGAACCCCACCCGTAGCTCGCTCAAGTCGCCGCGCCAGGCCATGAGGGCGACGCCCACGGCCACCACGACCAGCGCCCCTGGTGCTACCCGGCTCTGCCGCAAGAGCAGCAACAGCGCCAACGCCACCAGCGCCAGGAGCGGCTCCGGCTGCGCCAGGCGCACCGCCTCCAGGCAGAGGCTGATCCCCAGGGCCAACTGAATGCCGCGAATGACGCTCTTGGGCGTAATCCGCGCCAGACGTCGCGCCAACCCCGCCGCCGAAAGGACCAGCCACAGAATCCCCAGCCCCATCCCCGTGGCGCTGACCACGGCTGCGTCCCAAGCCTGGGCGATGGCCGTGGCAGCCACCACCTTTTTCGGCTCCACTGGCATGGGCAGCCGGTAGACCACCCCCGTGACGATGTTGGTCAGGCCGACCATGCAGAACAGGGCCACCGGATCCATCCGGCAGATGACGATCAGCCCCAGGGCCAGCGGCACCAGGGTGCCAAAGTCCCCCACCGAGCCGGCCAGCTCGCGCAGGTTGAACTCGAAATGGCCGGCGCTGCCGCAGCGCGTGGGTTGCGCGGGGGTGTCGCTCACGGATCTCTTACCTCTCGAAACGCGACAGGCCCGCGTCGGTCACGAACCAGAGCACGCCGGCGCTGTCCTCCAGCATCGAGTGGACGCTCTGCCCGGCCAGGCCGTCCA
>CAZUZB010000195.1:0-3410 GCA_964624695.1 uncultured Anaerolineales bacterium
GCGGCGCGCCTCAGAAGGCGAGCAGCCGCGAGAGCAGGGCATAGCTCCCGACGCCCGCTACCATGGTGGCGACCACACTGCGGGTGCGCCAGGCTACCAGGACGGCGGGGATGGCTGCTAGCAGGTAGGCGTTCCGCCATGGCAGGGGAGCCTGGCCATCGGGGAACAGCAGCGTCTGCGCCAGCATGGCGGCCAAGACGGCGCCGGGCACCAGGCGCAGCCACTCCTCGGCCCAATCGGGAAGCGAGAGGCGGGCCAGGGCGGCAAAGGGTATGTAGCGCAGGGCAAAGGTGGCTGCGGCCAGCGCCAGGATCACCCAGAGTGCCGTGCGTTCCACCACACACCCCCTATCCCAGCCAGTATCGTGGCGGCCAGAACGTTCCAGGTGCTGCCCACCAGCGGACGCAATGCAAGGCACAGCCCTGCTGCCGCCAGGGAGACCGCCAGCGTGCGCTTGTCGCGAACCAACATGAACAGCAGGCAGATCAGCGAGCTGGGCATGGCATAGGCGATGCCCCATCCGTCGCCGAGGCCGCTCCCCAGCAGGGCGCCAGCCACGCTGGAGAGCTGCCATATCACAAAGATGGTGAGGCCCGAGCCCACATAGAACCGCGGTCCCACCTCGCCCTCGGCCATCGCCGCCATGGTGACGGCAAAGCTCTCATCGGTGATCAGGTGTGCCAGGATCGGCTCGATTGGCCGCGGGACGCGTTCCAGCTTGCGAGCGATGGCGGCGCTCATCAGCACCAGGCGCAGTTGAAGCAGCACCGTGGTCACCAGGATCGAGATCGGCGCCGCCGATTGCGCCAACATGCTGGCCGTCACAAACTGGGCCGTGCCTGCAAAGACGGTCAGCGACATCAAGCTCACCTGGCTCACCGGCATGGTCAGCACGGCCGTGGCGCCATAGGCCAAACCGAACGGCACCACACTGAGCCCAATGGCCAGCGTGGCGCGCACGCCTGCGAAGAGCTGATGCCTGGGGGCGGTTGTGGGGGATAGGTTCGCATCAGCGCCCATCGGGCGTTTCCTCCTGCGTGGGGATCGGCATGCCCGGTATCCAGCGCCGGAGCCCCTCCAGGGCGGGGTCGGTGCGGAGCCAGGCGGGATCCGGCCGCTGCGCACACCGGTAGACATGGGTGCGACAAGAGCAATCGGACGCGCCGAGAGCGCCGACCGCTGTCATGTGTCGCGAGGCTGCCAGCGCGCGCGACCAGGCGCATTCGATCCTCTCGCTGCCCACCCTGAACCAGACCTCTTGGATCTCCATGGCTTGCAGCAAATAGTCGATATGCCAACGCAGGCGTTTCTCGCGTGCGAGGTGACGGGTCACCCGCTGCCAGAGGCCGCCCAGCGCGCTGCCTACATAGAGGTACCAGCCAGGGGTGATCTCGATGACTCGGACGGAGCCAACGACGATGCTCGCAGCTCTGGGTGCGTGCATGACTAGCAGATAGGTTCCCGGAACGGTGGTGCGCATGCGGGCCAGTGTAGCGAGGGCGCTGACCCTGGGCAAATGCCGTTTTCGCAGTTGGGGGGCCGGCAGATGACGCGTTCGCCCGTCTGCTTGAGCGAATGTATAATGGGCGTCGCTTTTCCGGCCCGACGAGGCGCACGGAACCAGGAGGAGAGCATGACCATTCGCCCTTATGACGAGAGCCGAGATCAAGCGGCGGCCCACCGGATTTGGAACGAGGTGGGCTGGATCGAAAAAGACAAGACTGAGGAATTGGACCTGCTGCTGAGCTGCAGTCGGGCTATGGTGGCGGAGCACGAGGGAGCGGCCGAATGCCTGGTGCTGGCTACATCGGCAGAGCTGCACCACGGCGAGACCGATCTGCCGGCCGCGGCGATCACCGGTGTGACGACCAGCCTGGTGGCGCGACGGCAGGGGTTTGCCGGCAGAACCCTGGCCGCCGTGTTAGCCCGGGAGGCCCAGGCGGGTGCGTGCGTGGCTGGGCTCGGCATCTTTGACCAGGGCTACTATGATCGGCTGGGTTTTGGCACCGGCAGCTATGAGCCCTATGTGCTGCTCGACCCCTCGAATCTGAACGTACCCATGCCGCTGCGTGCCCCCCGTCGGCTCGAGGTTTCCGACTGGGAGGCCATGCACACGTCCCGGCTGGCGCGGTGGCGCGGGCACGGAGGTTGGTCGCTGCTGCCTGCAGAAATGACCAAGTCGCAGGCGCTGGAGACAAAGAATGGCACCGGCCTGGGCTTTTACGATGGCCCCGATGGGGCTCTATCGCACTGGATGTGGCTGGGCGCCGACGAGCGAGAACACGGCCCCTACGGCGTGCATGCCATGGTCTTTCGCGACGGGAAGGACCTGCTGGAGCTGCTGAGCGTCCTCAAGAGCCTGGGCGATCAGATCTATCGCGTCGACCTGACCGAGCCGTTCTGCCTGCAGCTACAGGATCTGCTCAAGGAGCCGTTCGCGAACCGACAGCGCACGCGGAGCGGCAAGATGGCTCAGGGCATGTGGGCGGCTGCCTGGTGGCAGATCCGGATTCTCGATCTGGCCGCTTGCGTTGGGGTGTTGCGTGGGCGTGGACCGGCGGTGCGCTGCAACCTGACCTTGACCGATCCTATAGCCCGCTACCTTGCGGATGGCGCGGTGTGGAGAGGGGTCGCGGGCGAGTACACCCTCTGCGTGGCCGAAGAGTCCTCTGTCCAGCCCGGACACGCGCCGGGCCTGCCTGAGCTGCGCGCGTCGGTCGGGGCGTTCTCGCGGCTGTGGCTAGGCGTGCGCCCGGCCACCAGCCTGGCGATCAGCGACGACCTCCACGGGGATCCACAACTCCTGGCCGCGCTGGACCGCAGCCTGGTGCTGCCGACGCCGCGGGTGGATTGGGGCTTCTAGAGACGAGGGCAGCGTGCTGTATGGCGGGCTCGTGGCAGGCACGTTCGTGCAGAGGGACAACCGGTTCCGCGCCACCGTGCGTGTCGATGGGCAGCTCGGCGCCGCTCACGTATCCAGCTCGGGCCGGATGTGGGAGCTGCTAGTCGAGGGTGCGCCGGTGTGGCTGCGCCCCGCCGCCGGCCCCGGGCGCAAGACAGCCTATGATCTGGCCTTGGTCGAGAGCGATGGCGTGTTGGTATCGGTGGACGCTCGCCTCCCCAATCACCTGTACCGCGAGGCTTGGGAGGGAGGGTCGGTCTGGCGGGCTGGGCAGGGCTCGCTCGAGCATGAAGTGCGCCGCGGGGGATCACGCCTGGATTTTCGGGTGACGGGGCGTGATACGGCCCGGTGGATCGAGGTCAAGTCAGTGACCCTGGTTCGCGATGGGGTGGCTCTGTTCCCTGACGCTCCGACCGTGCGGGGGACCAAGCATCTCACCGAGCTGCAGGCTATCGTGCGGGGCGGTGAGGAGGGCGCCGTGGTGTTCGTGGTGCAGCGTTGCGATGCC
>CAZUZB010000196.1:0-3372 GCA_964624695.1 uncultured Anaerolineales bacterium
GTGCGCACGGCCCGCAACGATCGGGGGAGAACATGGCAAACCTAGCACGCCCCAACAGCAGCGAGATCTCGCAGACCAGCAATCGCTCGCGCGACGTGGTGCCCGGCTCGGGCATCTGTACGCGCTGTCTGGACGGTTGCACCGGCAACTGTGAGATCTTCAAGGCCACCTTTCGCGGCCGTGAGGTCATCTACCCCAGCCCCTATGGCGAGCTGACTGCCGGCGGCAACAAGGACTACCCGGTCGACTATTCCCATTTCAACATCCAAGGGTACGCCCTGGGCGCCGAGGGCCTGCCCGAAGGGGCGGTCGGCACGCCGGATAACACCCTCTTTACCATGGTGAATACCGAGGTCACCCTGGGCACGACGCACACGGAAAAGCTCAAGATGCCCATCATCTCGGGGGCGCTGGGCTCCACCGAGGTGGCGCGGGCTAGCTGGGAGCACTTTGCGGCCGGCGCGGCCATCTCGGGCGTGGTGCTGACCTGCGGCGAGAACGTGTGCGGCATCGACCCCGAGCTGGAGCTGGATAGCAGCGGCAAGATCGTCTCCTCGCCCGAGCTCAAGCGGCGCGTGGATACCTACCGCCGCTGGTACGATGGCTGGGGCGACATCCACGTGCAGATGAACGTGGAGGACACCCGCTTTGGCGTGGCCGAGTACGCCGTCGGCAAGCTGGGCGTGGAGACCATCGAGCTCAAGTGGGGCCAGGGCGCCAAGTGCATCGGCGGCGAGATCAAGGTGGATACGCTGGAGCGGGCCCTGGAGCTGCAAGGCCGCGGCTACCTGATCACGCCGGACCCCTCCAACCACGCCGTTCAGCAGGCCTTTCGCGATGGTTCGATCACAGAGTTCGAGCGGCACTCGCGGCTGGGGTTTGTGGATCAGGAGAGTTTCTACCAGGAGGTGCAGCGCCTGCGCAGCCTGGGCGCCAAGCGCGTCACCCTCAAGACCGGCGCCTACCCCATGCGCGAGCTGGCTATGGCGCTCAAGTGGTCGTCGGACGCGGGGGTGGACCTGCTGACCATCGACGGCGCCTCTGGCGGCACCGGCATGAGCCCCTGGCGCATGATGGTGGAGTGGGGCGTGCCCACGGTGTACCTCCAGGCCATGACGTATGAGCTATGCCAGGCGCTGGACGCCAAGGGCGCCCATGTGCCCGATATCGCCATCGGCGGCGGCCTCTCCACCGAGGATCAGATGTTCAAGGTGCTGGCCATCGGCGCGCCGTACGTCAAGGGCGTCTGCCTGGGCCGGGCCATCATGATCCCCGGCATGGTGGGCAAGAATATCGCCCAGTGGCTCAAGGACGGCAAGCTGCCGCGGACGGTCTCCCAGTATGGCGACAGCGTGGAAGCGATCTTTGTGTGCTATCAGGAGCTCAAGGATCGCTTTGGGAGCGAGATCGACGAGCTGCCCCTGGGCGCTATCGGCTGGTACACCTATGTGGACAAGCTGCGGGTGGGGCTGCAGCAGCTCATGGCGGGGAGCCGCAACTTTGCGCTGAGCTCTATCGCGCGGCGGGACGTGGCGGCGCTGACCCGCGAGGCCGCCGATGTGACCGGCATCGCCTATGTGATGGAGGCCTACCGCGACGAGGCGCTGGAGATCATCAACGGGTAGGAACCTAGAATCGACGCGCTGGTTGGGGGCGAACCTCGGCCTCGTCTGCGCGAGGCGAGTGTTCGCCCTTTGCGTCCCCCTCCAAACCTTTCCCCCAGGGCCTTGGGGGAGAGGCTCCATCTGGCTGTGTGGTGGGCCGCCGTCCCCTGACGCCGATCGCGGTACCCGTCGGCCTAGGCGTTCAGGGCTTGTTCCAGTTGTCTCAAGGCGTCACGCTCGGCGGCCTCGGCCTGGCGGATCAGGGCGGCCGCGTCGGGGCTGCGGAAGCGCTCCTCCCAGTCACCGCTCACGTCCATGGGGTGCAGCACGGCCAGCGCCCCTAGCGCGGTGCGGGTGACGGCATAGTCGGCGGCCGCCTGGCGCAGGTGGGCCGCTGCTGTGCGCGGCACGTAGGCCGCTGCGTCCTCCAGGAAGGGCACCGCCTCACCCCTGCACTCGCTCCAGAAGAGGGCCACATAGCTGCTAGCTTGGCGGAGGGCGGTGCCTGTGGCCAGGGTCTCGGCCCAGTGCGCCAGGCCAGCAGGCCCGGCGATGAATCCAGGGTAGAGCCACTCACCCGGATCGTAGGCGTGGCGCAGCGCCACCTTGATCGCCGCGCGGACGATCTCCTGGGGCGGCTGTGGCTCGCACAGCGAGACCGCCCACACACTGATGAATCGCACCTCCATGTCGCCCAGGCGCTGCCAAGGCAGCGGGCCGTGCTGATCCGACGACTCCCACCCCGAGTAATAGTATCCCACCTCGTCATAGCCGTAGATGACATACCAGTCCGGGTTGAACGGGTGCAGCTCCCAACCGATGCAGGGCAGGCCGCGGTCGATGGCGGCGCGGACCAGGTCCCAGGCCTCGCGCTGTCGCTCCGGATAGTCGGCGCTCCCGTCTCTTTTCTTACCGGCAAAGATCCCCTGAAGCCGAAAGCCCAGGTTGGGCGCCAAGGCCGGGATGAACGTGGGGCGCCAGAAGGTGGGACCAGCCTCGAGGCGGTCCGGGGCGGTATTCATCACCAGGGCGTGGGCCGTGCCGCCATAGAGCCAGGGATAGCTGATGTCGCTGCCCAGGTACTCCAGGCAGCCCTTGATGGCGCCCATGTGCGCGCACCAGCGCCGCCGCCAGGCAAGGTTCTCTAGGATGGTCACGATGTGGCGGCCTCCTTGCTCTTGCGGGGCGGGGGCGGCGTCGGCTCCCACGGCTGGCAGGCCGGGCAGAGGTAGCAGGAGCCGCCCAGCAGGCTGATCTTTACGATGGGCGTGCGGCAACGCGGGCAGGGCGTGCCGGTGGCGCGGCGATCCATGAGCGGCGTGTAGCCGCCGGGCTGGCCGTGCAGGTCGCGCTCGGTGTCGCGGCCGCCCTGGTCCACGGCCAGCGCCATGGTCTCGCGTAGGGCGGCGTGGAGGCGCGCGACATCGTCCTCGCTCAGGTCGCAGACGCGGTGGCGCGGGTGGAGCTGGGCGCGGTAGAGGATGTCTTGCAGCATGCCGTTGCCGATGCCGCCCACGTTGGGGTCGTGGACGAGGAACGACTTGATGGGCTTGCGGACATAGTCCTCGCGGGTGGCCAGCAGATGGGCCAGGTGCTCGCGGGTAAAGCGGGGGTCCAGCGGGGAGATGCCGCGATGCTGGTAGGGCTGAAAGGCGGCCTCCTCCTCGGGCGAGAGCAGCGCCACATAGCCCCAGCCCTGGACGGTGATGGTGAGGGCGGAGGCGTCGTCCAGGCCGAGGCGCAGGTGCCATTTGGGCAGCTTGGCGCC
>CAZUZB010000197.1:0-3329 GCA_964624695.1 uncultured Anaerolineales bacterium
GTGATGTGCGCATATCTGCCCGCGGCTATCCTTGGAGCTCCTGGAGCCGCTTCACTGACTTGATCAGGAACGGCATCTCGTCCTCGTCCACAGACTCCAGAACGGCGGTGACGTCGCCGCCATCCAGCACAGGGTATCCCGCCTCATCGATCTTCACGCGGACACCTTGAGTGTAGAGAAAGCGCGCGAACGCCTCATACGCTGCTTCTTGTTGCTGCTCCTTGGGTAGCTTCCCGATCTCCCTTGTCTGGCGCACAAGTTCGAACTGGGCCGTGATCATGGCGGCAATACCCTGCTGCGCATCAGCGGGCATTGCCCGGAACATGAAGAGAAGCTGTTCCTCGAGCTGCTTGTCTGCGGGTTCCTTTGGCGGAAAAAAGTACGTGATGGGCTTGCCGAGGATCTCGGCCATGCGGTACAGATCGGCTGCGCTTATGCTAACGCGGCCGCGCTCAATCCCCGAGATGGATGACTGGGTGGTGCCAAAGCGATCGGCTAGGTCGTACTGTGACAGATCCGCCTCCTCACGAGCCTGGCGAATCCCCGTCCGAATGTAGGTCTCAAGGTCGCTCACAGATTCCCCCAAAATGATGACAAGATGTCATGGCAAGTATATCATCTCGTCTTGACTTGGTGATTCGTATCTGTCATTATGCCTATGACAATCTACGTTCACGCTCGGGCGGTGGCCTAGCGCGAGCGAGCCCGTAGGGATCGCTGCGCAGGCCAGCACCCCCAGGGACTAATAGGGGGGTGCTAACTGCATAGGTGTCTTTGGAGGGTCTTGTGGGCGTCTTGGTGGATGGCGGTTCGGGTCTGATTCTGGACTGGCTGGCGTTCTCGGTTCCCTACGATGACGGGCTTGCCCTGGTGGAGAAGCTCTTTGGCAAGCCTCAGTTGCGGCCGCGTGGGATTCGCGGCTACACGCATTCGGGGACGATCTGCGGCTCGGGCGTGGTTGGTTGGTCGCCCGAGCGTCCCGAGCAGAAGGTCCACGTGCAGATGCCGAGCACGGCCCTGAGCCAGGCGGTGGAGGCCATGCCAGGGCTGGATCACGCCAGGCCGCTGCTGCAATTCCTGGTGGAGGAAGGCGCGGTGATGCGGCGTGTGGACTTTGCGCTGGATGATCGTCGCGGGCTGCTGAGTATGGCGCGGATCGGCGAGCATGTGGCGCAGGACTGGTTCGTCTCGCGCAGCCGCCAAGTGGATCGCTACCAGCGGCTGCGGGGCGGCGATGGCGAGACCTTCTTCTTTGGTAGCCGCAGCAGCGAGAGCTATGTGCGGATCTATGACAAGCGAGCCGAACGGATGGACAAGGGGGAGGATGATCCTGGGCATTGGATCCGCGTCGAGCTCGAGCTCAAGGGTGACAAGGCGCAGGCGGTGGTAGAGGGCTACCTGGGCCAGGGCGAGGAGTATCTGGTGGGCCTGTTGCGCGGGTTACTGGATTTCAAGGAGCCGTCGAGCGATGAGACCAAGGCGCGCTGGCCGACGGCTCCCTGGTGGGCTGCGCTCCTGGATGGGGCTGAGAAGGTCCGTTTGTCGATGCCACGAGAGAAGCCGACGCTGGAACGAAGCAAGGCGTGGGCACACAAGCAAGTGGCACCCACGTTGGCGATGGTGTGCGCGGCCGAGGGTACCGTTCGCTTCCTCGATCAGCTGATCACCTCTGGGCTTACTCGTTTGAGCGACGCACAGCGGGCCATCATCGAGGCCGAGCGGCGCCAAGGGGGGCGAGCATGAAACTGGGCGAGTGCGTGGGGGCCTTCCTGGATGCCAAGCTGGCCGAGGGCGTGGCCCATTCGACCATCCGCTGGTACCGGCAGCGCCTGGAGCGGCTGGTGGCCTTCCTAGAGGACCGCGAGGTGGGCACGGTGGGGCGCGGCCATCTGCGGGCCTTCCTCGCCCACCTGCGGCGTCGCGATGAGCTCTACATCGACAATGCGTACCGGCCGGCCGAGGCGGGGCACCTATCGCCGGCGACTATTCGCGGCTACGCGAGAGCCGTGCGCTGCTTCTTCCGTTGGCTGCGGGCCGAGGGCCTCTTGGCCGAGAACCCGGCCGCGGAGGTCAAGTTGCCGCCGGTGCCTCGAGAGGCGCGAAAGGCGATCTCGGACGCGGATCTCAAGGCGCTGCTACGGGCCACAAAGGGCGATGAGCCCGAGCAGGTGCGGAACCAGGCCATGATCCTGTTCCTGACCGATACGGGCTGCCGCGTTGGGGGGCTGGTGGGGCTCACCTGGCGCGATCTGGACATGGGGCGCAACATGGCGACGGTGACGGAAAAGGGCGACAAGACGCGCTGCGTGCTCTACTCGGAGACCACCCGGCGGGCGCTGCTGCGCTGGCGCTGCCTGGGGGTGGGCTCGGGGCGGTGGGTGTTCTCGAGCCTCAAGACCGGCGAGCGCTTGCAGACGACCAGCGTCAACCGGATTCTGGAACGGCTCAAGGCCAAGTCTGGCGCAGAAGGCCCCTGCAATCCGCACAGCTTCCGCCATGCCTTTGCGCGCAACTATGTTCTCGCTGGGGGCGATCTGGCTTCGCTCTCTGAGCTGCTGGGACATTCGGACGTGAGCGTGACCAAGAGCTTCTATGCGCGGTTCTTGGTGGAGGAGCTGCGCGAGAAGCATGCCGAGCTGAGCCCGGTGAACACCTTGGATCTGGCGGCGATCGTGTATGAGGAGGCTAGTCATGTATCTGCTGGATCGTGACGAGGTGCGCCACGTTTGGTGCTCCCACTGCGAGCGGGTAGCGCTGCAGGCCACGTGGCGCGAGCTGGACGAGTGTCCCTACTGCGGTGTGTCGCCGCTGGACGCGCAGCCGTGGGAGCCCGGTGAGTGGCCCCGCGACGCCCATGAGGATTACACGGAGGAACCGGTGCTGGGTGGCTACTATCCCCTCTGCGAGCCCCAGGGCGGCCAAGTCGTCGGTGCTATCCCGACCAAGTAAGGGGACGGCGAAGCGCCAGGGGCGCTTCCCTCGGCAGCCCAGCGCCGTTCGGCCAGCAGGGCCGTCAAGGGCGCCGTCTGCGGCGGGAGCGGGGTCTGCCCCGCGACTCTACCCTTGACGGTCCTGCTAGAATGGCGCGCCAGGGCTGCCGGGCGCCCCGACCAGCGCTGCCAGAGCTGGGGCGCAGAAGTCCCTTGCTCCAAGATCACGGTCTCGGCCAGGGCGGGGCCGCGATGGGGCGTGGCTGGCTGCTGTGCTTTTATGCGCTAGTATAAGGTTTGGTGCGTTAGTGGGGGCAAAGAGAAGGCCCTCTCGCTACTGGAGAGGGCGCTTGATGATGGCGACGACTAGATTCGAACTAGTGACCAAGGGCTTATGAG
>CAZUZB010000198.1:0-1741 GCA_964624695.1 uncultured Anaerolineales bacterium
TGGTCTTGCCGGCGCCGTTGGGGCCGAGAAAGCCGAACACCTCGCCGCGCTCGACGGTGAGATCGACGCCGCGCAACGCTCGCACGGGGCCGTAGGATTTCTGGAGGCCAACAAGCTCGATGGCTGGGCTCTGGTAGCTCATAGGGTGCTCCTTGGTTGGTGGACGCCGCCAGATATTCTAGCACAGAATCGCGGGCCTGTCGTTTACGGCTGGGCGCGCGGGGCGCTTGCCACGCGGGCCAACTCGCGGGTATAGTAGGCGTGTTCCTCGGCGGATCCTCTCTGATGAGCGACCGTCGGCGAACCCTCCATCCGGGGAGGCATGCATCGGCGTTGGACACACCGATACAAAAGGGAGCGAGCGGCATGGCCAAGGGATTTGGCGGCAAGATCCTGTGGGCGGACCTGACCGAGGGGCGCGTCTGGACGGAAGAGCCCGATGACGCCTTCTACCGGCGTTATCTGGGCGGGGCCGGGTTCGTGGCCTACTATTTGCTCAAGGAGGTGCCCCAGGGGGCCGATCCCCTGGGCCCGGAGAACGTGCTGGTGATGGCGGGCGGCGCCATCACGGGCCTGCCGGTGGCGGGCTCGGGGCGCAGCGCCGTGGGCTGCAAAAGCCCGTTGACCGGCGGCTGGGGCGAGGCCGATGTCGGCGGGTTCTTTGGGGCCGAGCTCAAGCGGGCCGGCTATGACGCGCTGGTGGTCAAGGGCTGCGCCGCGAGCCCCGTCTGGCTGGATATCACGCCCGAGGGGGCCACGTTGCAGCCGGCTGACGACCTCTGGGGCCTGGATACGCTGGCCACCCAGGAGGCGATCCAAACGACCACCGGCGACAAGCGCACCCGCCTGGCCATGATCGGCCCGGCCGGCGAGAACCTGGTGGCCTATGCCTGCGTCATCAACGACCTGCGGCACGCGGCCGGCCGCACGGGCGTGGGCGCGGTGATGGGCAGCAAAAAGCTCAAGGCGGTGGCGGTGCGCGGCGGCGTGAATGTCGAGCCCGCCGATCCTGACGCTTTCAAAGAGCTGGCCCGCTGGATGCGCGAGCACTGGCGCGAAAAGGCCGAGGGGCTGTACGACACCGGCACCGATGGCGGCCTGATCGACCTGAATGACGTGGGCGCCCTGCCCACGCGCAACTTTCAGGACGGAGCCTTCGAGGGCGCCCAAAAGATCACCGGCAGCACCATGCGCGATACCATCCTCACCGGGCGCGAGGGCTGCTATGCCTGCCCCATCCGCTGCAAGCGGGTGGTGGAGGTGCACGACGACGAGTACGACGTCGACCCGATCTATGGCGGCCCCGAGTACGAGACGGTGGGGTCCATCGGCTCCAACTGCGGCATCGACGATCTGCGGGCCATCGCCAAGGGCCACGAGATCTGCAACGCCCTGGGGCTGGATACCATCTCGGCCGGCATGATGATCTCGTTCGCCATGGAGTGCTATGAGAACGGCCTGCTCACCAACGAGGACACGGGCGGGTTGGAGCTGCGGTTCGGCAACCGCGAGGCCATGGTGCGCTGCCTGGAGCTGATCGCGCGGCGCGAGGGGATCGGCGCCCTGCTGGCCGACGGCCCGCGCAAAGCGGTGGCCCAGCTCGGAGAGGCCGCGCAAGAGTTCTCGGTGGACGTCAAGGGGCAGCCGTTCCCCATGCACGAGTGCCGCACGCGCCACGGGCAGGCGCTGGGCTATGCCGTCTCGCCCACCGGCGCCGACCACTGCCACAACTACTGGGACG
>CAZUZB010000198.1:1841-3306 GCA_964624695.1 uncultured Anaerolineales bacterium
CTGGGCTATGCCGTCTCGCCCACCGGCGCCGACCACTGCCACAACTACTGGGACGAGGGCCAGGAGAAGGACCCACTGGGCACCAAGCTGCTGCAGTTGGGCATCTACCAGCAGGCCAAGCGGACCGAGCTCAACCCCGCCAAGGTGTGGGCCTATACGGCCACCGCGAACTGGGAGTGGACGAACAACATGCTGGGGCACTGCATGTTCGTCCCATGGACCCGCGACCAGATGGTGGCGCTGGTGCGCGCCATCACCGGCTGGGAGACCAACCTGCACGAGCTGCTGCTGGCGGGCGAGCGCTGCGTCACCATGGCGCGCGCGTTCAACCTGCGCGAGGGGTTGACGCGGGCCGACGACATGCTGCCGCCGCGCATGTGGGAGCCGTTCAAGACCCAGCGGCTCAACGAGCGGCCCATCGATCCGGCCGAGCTGGATGAGGCCATCAGCCTGTTCTACGGCATGATGGGCTGGGATACCGAGCGGGGCGTGCCGCAGCCGGCGGCCCTGCATCGGCTGGATATCGGCTGGGTGGCGGAGGCGATGGGCTAGCAGGCCTCGCCAGAGCGCAAACGGGGGCGGAGGGGGCGCGGGTTGCGCCTCTCTCCGCCCCTTTCGTCGGGTAGGCGCGCGCCCCCTACCTGATCTCATCCTCCGGCGGGGGCGCCCAGTTGGCGAACCAGACCGAATCCTCCGGCACGGCGTCGCCCTCGCCCCAAGCCGCCTGCATGGAGCGGCAATCCTTGAGCTCGGGCCACACCACCTCGCGCCACAGCCGCTCCACCTGGCCGAACGTCCGCAGCCGCTGGGTGGGCTGTTCCCGCTGGTAAGCCTCCAGCAGCCCCCGGCCTGCCGCGCCCAGGTAGCGCACCTCATCCGCCACCATCCGCTCACCCACCCGACGGTCGCTCTGGAGCACGTCGCCGCCCATGGCGAACGGGTGCTGGTCCACCTGATCGCGCGGCACCCGGCTCAGGTCCGTGCATTCGGGCAGCAGCGCCGCCAGCAACGAGGTCTCCACCCGGCCGGCGTGGTCGCCGCCGCTCCGCCCGTCGCCGTCGAACCCCGGCGTGTTGGCCTCGAAATCGGGCAGCGCCTGCAAGCGCACGCCCACCTGCGGCTGCACCAGGCGCACCAGGTCGTTCAGGTCCTGCCAGTTGGGGCCGTAATGGCCCGTCACCAGCAGCGCCCCCTGAAAGCCCAGCGCGTCCACCTGGCGGATCTGGTACAGCACGCTCTTGAAATGGTGCCAGGGCGGCACGCTGGTCAGCCACGAGCGCGCCGGCTCGCCCACCCACCGATGCGCCCACACCGCGTACCCGCCGATCTCGTGCACGTGCCACATGTCCACCGGCGCCACGATGCCGCCGTGCTCTTGCGCCGCCCGGCAGCAGATGGCGTGGGCCTTCAGCCCGTCCAACCCCACGGCGTTTTGCGGCCCGTGCGGCTCGCACAGCCCATAAGC
>CAZUZB010000199.1:0-3271 GCA_964624695.1 uncultured Anaerolineales bacterium
AGCCTCCAGGCAGGCAGCCGCCTCGCGCTGTACAAGGCCGATGCCGCCACCATCGACAGCTTCCTTCGCCAGCTTCACCCCGCCAAAGGCCCACGAGCGCTGGGCGCCGTACCACGCTTGGGCATCGGCACGCGGATGACCACCACCATGTGGCCCGCCATCTGGCAGGCAATTTCTGAGCACGGTTTCGCCGCCAACGCTATCCAGAACTCGGTACGCGAGCTCTATCTGCTGGACGATCTTCTGGAAGGCCGCCCCCCCGAGCGGAACTATGGCTTTAGCTTTGGAGTGATCGAGTCCGGCTACGCCGGCAGCACCTTTGAGGGACTCTGGACGGCCGGCGCCCTGGCGGCACTCAAGGACGATAGTTACCCCAGTTTTGGCGCCGACGCCGACCATATTCAGGTCAAACGCGGTGCCTCCGGGCGTGACCACGCCAAGCGGCTGTTGACCGCCTCCCGCTACTATACCTTTTTCACGCTGGATATGTCGGATGTTCTCGACTATCAGGCCCTGAGCAGTTCGCCCTCGGGGGCTGCGGATCTCCTGGCAGATCGTATCCCCGACGCCACCCAGCAAAGAGCGCTGGTGAGCTACCACCGCCAGAAGCGCCGCCTAGGAGGCGACGACCATCGGCCCGACGAGGTCACCATCGGTCGGCTGGTGGGCAAATACTGGCGTGCACTGAACGCCCTCGAGGAGCTACATTCCCATATCATCCAGCTCCGTCGAGATGCGCCGTTTGATCTCGAACTGAGCATTGACGAGTTCCCACCGGGACTGGCCCCGTTCGACTGCCTAACCTCGGACGTGGAACTGGCCTTTGTCCTCCTGGAGGCCCAGCGGCGCCAGATGCATCTGAGCCACATTGCGCCAAACCTGGGCGTGCAAAAGGGCAGCGACTATGCCTGTCCCGATGGCCTGCGAGGCTTGGGAGAGCGTACAGGGCGTCTCTCGCGCATCGCGGCCGATCTTGGCGTGATGCTTGACGTCCACTCGGGCGACGATCTGGGCGCCACCACCCGCTCGGCTCTCCGTGACGCTACCCACGGGCGCCTCCATTTCAAGATATCGCCCTGCCTGCAACTGCTCTTTGCCGAGGTGCTTGCCGAGCATCACGAGGAGCTGTTCCAAAGATGGTGGAACGACGCGCTGGCCTACGCTGAACGTGAGGCGGCCTCCGGCTCGTCCCTCGCCGCCGAATGCCTGCGGCGCTACGCAGCCAGCGCCGATCAGACCCCCTCGGTGCACCACGATATCTTTCACCATTACAGCTTTGCCTTTGTCGGGCGGCGTGATGAGAGGGGCCAGTTCCTGAACCGCGAGGCGTTCTACAGCCTCTCAGATTCGTTCTACGACGCCTATCAAGCGCGCCTGTCACGCTATCTTGGCTGTCTGGCGCAAGAGCTCTTCCGCTCATAGACAGAAGAGCATGGAACTCAAGAGGAGAGTATAATGCAGCTCTTTCTAGACAGCTCCAACCCAGAAGAGATCGCAGAGGCGCGCTCCTACGGCCACCTCAGCGGAGTCACCACCAACCCATCGCTTATCGCGGCCGCCGGTCCTGACATGGAGGGCACGCTGCGCAGTGTCCTGGATATCTCGCCTGGGCCCGTTCTGGTTCAGGCGGTTGGCTGGCACGATCCCGCACCTCTCGTGGCACAGGCCCGTTGGCTTCACCGTCTCTCGGAGAGCATTATCGTCAAGCTCCCCATGAGCATTGCCGGCATCCAGGCTCTTTCCGATCTCAAGCAGGAATTGCCCGCCCTCCGTCTGGCGGTCACCGCGGTCGCCTCTATCGCCCAGGCGTATCTCTGCGGCAAAGCCGGCGCTGATATCGTGGCTCTCTTCAACGGGCCGCTCGACCAGGCCTCCGATACACCGGTCAGCCTGGTGGCCCCCGTCCGCCGGATCTATGACAACTATGGCTTCCAGACCCAGATCCTCTCCTGCGGCCGCTTTCCGCGCCTGTTTGGCGAGTTCGCCGTGGCCGGGACCGACATCTGCACCATGAAGCTCGAGTATATGAAACTGCTCTACGAGCACCCGTTCACCGACCGCCGTATGCATGGGTTCCTTGACGATTGGCGGGCGTCCTTCGGCGAGCAGACGTGGCCGGTGGAAGAAGCATGAGCGTCCTCGATCTCTTTGACCTGACCGGCAAGGTGGCCCTCGTCACCGGCGGAGCCCGCGGCCTGGGACGACAGGCCGCGCTGGCGCTGGCCGAGGCCGGAGCGGATGTGGCCATCTGCGATCTGCTTGACAAGGAGAGTCGCGAAACTCGACGCGAGATCACTGCCTTGGGCCGCCGTGCGCTATCGGCCGTCGTCGATGTTACCTGTTCAGATCAGATTGCTTCGTTTGTTGCGCAAATAGTCGACGAGCTTGGCGGCATCGACATCCTCGTGAACAATGCCGGGATGCCCTCGTCGGGTCGCCCCTTGGAGGATGAGGACGACGAGACTTGGCGCCGCATGATCGATACGAACCTGTCGGGTATGTTCTACGTTGGCAAGGCGGTTGCCCAGCACATGATCGCGCGCGACAGCGGTGGAGTCATCATCAACGTCGCATCCATCAACTCCTTCATCATCAGCAACATCCTGCCCCGTCATAACGTGCCCTACTGCGTGAGCAAGGGTGGCGTGGCCCAGCTTACCCGGGGCATGGCTTCCGACTGGGCCCCCTACCGCATCCGCGCGAACGCCGTTGCTCCGGGGTACATGCTGACAGCGCAGACAGCCAACAGTCGTAGCTATCCTGAAATCGTGGAGCGATTGACAGCCAATACACCCATGAAACGCTATGGGCAGGAGCAAGAGATCAAGGGGACCATCGTGTATCTCGCCTCGGATGCCTCGTCATTCATGACCGGCAGCATTGTGGTACTCGATGGGGGCACCACCATCTGGTAGTGTTTGGAGACGTCGAACAAGGGGGCCACGCGCCCCTTTCCTAGCGAGAGGAAGAGATCTCGTGACCACACGATTGCAGGAACTCTCCGGCCGGAGAGTGTACGCGCCAGACCTCGATGCCTTTCTGGTGGAAGCCATGTGCCGAGCTGGCATGACCGGGGCCGATGCCAGAACCGTCGCCCAGGCCCTGGTTACCACCGACACCATGGGCGTTCACACCCATGGAAGCAAGCAGCTTCGGCCTCTTCTGATGCACCTGCGCTCAGGACGCCTCAAGGCCACTGCCAAGGGCGAGCTGATCGGCGAGGGCGCCGGCTGGGCTCTCTTTGACGGGCACGAGACTATGCCCATCGTAA
>CAZUZB010000200.1:0-3257 GCA_964624695.1 uncultured Anaerolineales bacterium
CCCAGGATACGCCGCCTTTCTTCCTCGACC
Source organism: uncultured Anaerolineales bacterium (assembly GCA_964624695.1). Taxonomy (GTDB): domain Bacteria; phylum Chloroflexota; class Anaerolineae; order UBA1429; family UBA1429; genus DAIRUQ01. The sequence continues at coordinate 31 of CAZUZB010000200.1, forward strand.
AATCCACAACTTTTGGTTATATCTCCGAGACGCGCCATCGGCTCGCTGAGAGCCGCCGTCTCCAGAGCGTGACGACAGAGTTGCTCAAAGAGCTCACGCTTGATCAGGTGACCGAGGTCGTGCGCCACGAGGCGCGGCAGTTGACGGGCGCTGCGGGCGGCGGCGTTTTCTTGCTCGAGGAGGATGCCTGGCTGCGAGGAACCCCGGGCGATGTCGAACTCGACCCCCTCTTTGAGCGCATACCTGTGTCTGGCACCCTCACCGGGCAGGCCGTGCTCAGCGGCAAGCCGGTGCTTGTCAACGACTATGCCAGTAGTGTGGTGGAGACGCGCACGCCCGACTCCAGGACGGAATCTTTGCTGGCGGTGCCTTTGCAGATAGAGGGTACGCCGATTGGTGCACTGAACGTGGCTAACAAACAAGGCGGCTTTACGGACGATGACGTGCGCATCCTGACCCTCCTTGCGGATGTGGCCGCCATCGCCATCGAGAACGCCCGGCTGCGCGAAAACGCCAAAAAGGTGGCCATCCAGGAAGAGCGCCGCTGGCTGGCGCGCGAGCTGCATGACTCGGTAACCCAGGCGATGTACAGCGTGACCCTCTACGCCGAGGCGACGCGCATGGCCCTCTTGGCTGGCAAGTACGATGTGGTCGCGGATAACCTGCAAGAGCTGCAAGCGATGGCCCGCGAGGCGCTGTTCGGTATCCGTCTGCTCATCTTTGAGCTGCACCCCCCTATTCTGGAAGGGCAGGGGATAGCAGAGGCGTTGCAGATCCGCTTGTCTGCGGTGGAAAACCGCTCGGGCCTGCAGACCGAAATGCACGTGGACGGGGAACAGCCGCTGCCCCCCTCCACAGAGGAGGAGCTGTACCGTATCGCGCTCGAGGTCCTCAATAATGTGGTGAAACATGCCAAAGCGCAGCGCGTGCTGGTGCATGTGCGGTTTGAGGAGCAGCGCGTCCTCTTGGAGATCTCGGACGACGGAACGGGGTACGATCCTGCCAAGGTCAAGGAAAGCGGCGGAATAGGATTACGCGGGATGGAGGAACGCGCCCAGCGCATCAACGGGAAGCTGGAGATCGTCACTGCGCTGGGCCAGGGGACCACAGTAAGGGTGGACGTCGCGCTATGACCAAACAGGAGGCGGCCGCCACGGCCAAGGTGCCCATCCGAGTTCTGGTCGTAGACGACCAGGCCATCGTCCGCAAAGGCATAAGCGCTCTGCTACTCCAGATCGATGACATCGCGGTCGTGGGGGAGGCCAGCAACGGACAGAAAGCCGTCGAACAGGCGCGTGCCTTGGCCCCGGACGTGACCTTGATGGACCTGGCGATGCCGGGAATGGACGGCGTCGAAGCCATCAAACAGATTACCGCCTGCCAACCCGAGGCGCGCATCCTGGTGCTAACCAGCTTTACCGGTGACGACAAGGTCTTTCCCGCTATCAAGGCTGGGGCGTCGGGCTACCTGTTGAAGGATTCGGAACCGGCCGACCTGATTCGGGCCATCAGGCAAGTCAGCCGTGGCGAACCCTCGCTGCATCCGGACATTGCCAGCAAGGTACTACAGGAGCTGCGGCGCCCGCCCCAGGAAACGCGCTCACCGGAAGCGCTGACCCCACGGGAAGTGCAGGTGCTGGGTCTGGTGGCCAAGGGATTGAGGAATCGCGAGATCGCCGAACAGTTGACAACGACGGAGGCGACTATCAAGACCCATGTGAGCAGCATTCTGAGCAAGCTGCACGTGGCCAACCGCGTCCAGGCGACCCTGTACGCCTTGCAGGAGGGCGTCAGCTCGCTTGAGGACGCTCTGGAGGATGACGGATAGAGCAGCCCTTTCGGCAGGGCGGGTGTGATTCCCCCATCCCGCCTCTGGAACCGCCGAAAGGTGTAGAAGAGACCCCCGAAAGTATGACGAGACCGCCGCAAGGCGGTCTCTTTTTGTGTACCCCAAGATCGACCCTATTGCCGATGGCCGGCGAAGACCGTTGTGGTATGCTGGAATCGTGAGCCAGGGAGCCGATTGCATGGGCACGTCGGCGCAGAGAAAAGGACGCGGGCTCAACGCCGGCGCGTTTGGTTGCCCGGTGCGCCGGCCCGAACGGGCAACGCAGAGTTCCAGGAGGAGCAAGCTATGAGCAAGAAGAAAGAAAAGCCCAAGGGCAAACCCAAAGAGCAGGCCATGGAGGCTGCATCCGAAAATCCAAGGGGTCAGCCAAAGGAGCAGATCGACCAAGATACGATCGGAAAAACAAAGAAAAAGACAAAGGGAAAATCTACCCCAAAGGTATCGGGGGGACGTAAAGGCAACCCCAAGAAGTGATCGGCCGATCGAGCACGCAAGAAGGATCGCCATATGAACAAAGACATTCTCGAGGGCAAGTGGAAACAGATGCGCGGTCAGGCCAAAGAGTGGTGGGGCAAACTCACCGACGACGACCTCGATCGAGCGGCCGGCAAGTCAGAGCAACTGATCGGCTTGCTGCAGCAAAAGTACGGGTACACCCGTGAGGCGGCCGAAGAGGAGTTCAACCGTCGGCTGAAAGAGGTCAAGGCTGACTAGGGCTGCCTGGGGCAGCGCTGCGGCGGGCTTGAGGCCAAGGTGGTGGGGCGTAGCACGATTGGTTGTACAGACACGGATGATCCGTGTTCAGGCACACTCATACAGGAGAAGGCAAGATGAACTTTATCATCTGGATCATCGTTGGGGCGATCATCGGCTGGTTGGCCAGCGTGCTCATGCGGACCAATAGCCGGCAGGGTCTGTTGATGGACATTGTCGTCGGCATCATCGGCGCGTTCGTCGGCGGATTGCTCCTAAGCCCTTTGTTTGGAGTCGCTACGATCAACCAGAGGGACTTTAGCATGCCAGCTTTGTTGGTGTCCTTGGCGGGCGCCGTCATCCTGCTGGCGGTGGTGAACTTCTTCCGTAAGGGAAGGGCGCGCTGACGATCTGCCAGGTTGTAGGCTATACCGATAGCATGAGCGAAGTGGGGCAGGTCTGTTGGCATCGGCCCGAGCGTGCCCGGCATATCGTGGGCACGCTCGGGCCACGCCGCATACACAAGGAGGCATCATGTCTGATAATCGACCAACCAATGAAGTGGCCGTCGACCGCCGCGATGAAACGGTAGTCACGCAACAGGCGGGCTACGTCTCGACGGAGCAGGTGACCCACGATGTTGCGGCCGAGCGACGGCTACGATTCGACCAGATCGTACGGATCA
>CAZUZB010000201.1:0-3227 GCA_964624695.1 uncultured Anaerolineales bacterium
TCCAGCATGATCTCAAGCAACGCGCCAGACTGGCGGGTCACGGCGAGCCGATGGAGCACGTGGTCAGCGTCGTAGCCGGGGCCTTGATTGCGGTGGCCGTGGTTCTGGCGCTGACCACCGATTCTGACATAGGTGAATGGCAGGTGCGAATGCTCGTGGTGACCATCATCCTTGCTGCCGGCGGGCTCTATGGTCTGGGCCAGTGGAGCGACAAGGGGGGGCGCTTGGCCAGCGTGGTGGTGCCGGCAGCTCTGCTAGCTTTTGGGAGCGTTCTGTTCCCAGGCGCGGGATTGTTCCATCTGTGGGGACTGGTGGTAGGTATCGCTGTGGCGGCGCTGTCGTTGCGCGCGGGGTTAGGGGCGTGTGCCGTCGGGACGGCGGTAGTCGTTCTATGGCGTTGGGCCGATGCGAGTTATTGGCAGGGTGCGCGCGTGGCGTTGGCCATTGTCGGCATGTGGGGCGTATATGCTGTCATCTACTGGTTACAGACTGCGGCCGAGGGGACGGCGCTATGGGCCTGGCACCAGTTCGAGCGGGCACAAGCGTTGCTAGGCGAGGCCCGCGTGGGTCGGGCCGAGCTGCATCAGGCTCTGGACGATCTGGCGCATGCCAACCGCCAGTTGGGCTTGGCGAACGAGAACCTGGCGGCCATGCGACGGGTTGCCGAGGATGCCCAACGTGCCAAGGCCGCGTTCGTCTCCAAGGTCAGCCACGAGTTTCGCACCCCGCTCAATATGATCATCGGATTGGCCGATCTGCCGATCACGCATCCAGAGCTGTACGAAGCTGCATTGCCACCGACTCTGGTAGAGGACCTCCAGATTGTGTGGCGTAACAGCCAGCATTTGCTGTCGATGGTGAACGATGTGCTCGATCTCAGCCAGGTGGAGGCGGGACAGTTGGCGCTGTATCGGGAACAGGTGGATCTCGGCGCGCTTTTGCGAGAGAGCGCCGAGGTGGTGGCTCCGCTGCTGACGAAAAAGGGGCTGTCCTTTGAGCTGGAGATCGAGGACGGCATGATGGTGCTTTGCGACCCCACGCGCGTCCGGCAGGTGGTGCTCAATCTGGTCAGCAATGCCGCTCGGTTCACCGAAGAGGGGGGCATTAGCATCGCGGCAACGCACCGGCAAGGCATCGTGGTCGTCACGGTGACCGACACCGGCCCCGGCATACCTCCCGAGGACGTCAAGCGGATCTTTGAGCCGTTCTACCAGTCGGGAGTGGCCCAGCAGAGCCAGAGGGGAACGGGGCTGGGGCTCAGCATCAGTCGCCAGTTTGTGGAACAGCACGGTGGGCGCATGTGGATCGAGAGCACCCTGGGGCTGGGCAGCGCATTCCACTTTTCGTTGCCCATCAGCGATGCGGGGCGCCCTCGGGTGGGAGCGGATCGCTGGATCTCGGAGCAGTGGCCGTGGGTGGAGCGGCGGGTGCGCGCTGCCGTCCCTGTGGTGGATACCACGCCGCGGCTGGTCATGCTCGATACGACGGGTGACCTATCCACGATCGTGCCGCGCTATGCACGCGACATCGAATTTGTGGTTACAGACTCGGCAGAGGGCGCGATTCACGAGCTCAAGCGGGGGCAGTCGTTGGGCGCCTTGGTGAATACGGCCTCGGCCAATGCCCTCTGGCCCACGGTGGATGCCATCGCTCGTAGCGTCCCGTTCGTGCCAGTGCTGGGCTGTGCCTTTCCGCCCAGCAGGGAGCATGCCACAGCGGCTGGCGCTGCGGCGTACCTGGTCAAGCCGATCGATCGGGAGGTGTTGGCCAGCACGATGGATGCATTGCCCAGCCCTGTGGAGCGGGTGTTGGTGGTGGATGATGATCCCGATAGCCGATTGCTCTTGGGGCGGTTGTTGCGCATCTGGCGCGAGGATCTTGATGTGACTTTGATCGAGAGCGGCGGGCAGGCGCTAGAGCTTTTGGCGCAAGAGCGCTTTGATGCCGTGCTGCTGGATATCATCATGCCGGGCATGGATGGCTGGCAGGTGTTGGCGTGTATGCGGGAGCGAGGCTATGGGGACGTACCGGTGGTGATCATCTCGGCCCAGGATGCGCGCGAGGAGCCCTTGGCCAGCCCGCTGGTGATGGCATCCGTGGGGCAGGGGATCTCGGTGGGAAAGGTGCTCCGCTATGTGGCCGAGCTGATTCGGGTCACGTATGCGCCCCTGGGCGAGGGCGCACCCGATCGAGAGCGGCGATGAACTCGTCCCGCTGGACTGGCTTGGCGAGATAGGCGGCTGCTCCCAGCGCTCGGGCCAGCTCCTGGGCGCGGACGACGGAGCAGACGATCACCGGAATATCACGCGTCTCTGGGCTCTGGTGGAGATGGGTGAGAATCTGCCAGCCGTCGCCATCCGGCAGCATGATGTCGAGGACGATGGCATCCGGGCGGGTGGAGCGAATCGCCTCTGTGAGCTGTGACGCATTTGGCACGTGTTGGATGCGATAGGGCGTGCCCTGCGTGTAGCGGCGGTACACATAGTAGAGATCCTGATTATCCTCCACGAGGAGGACGGTGGCTCGGCGCATGGCGGGGAGGCGGAGTTCGCAGAAGGCTTTGCCCTCTGTCACGCGCCAGACGCGCGTGCCGCCCTGGCGCAGCAGCAGCTCGTCCACGAGATAGTCGCTGGGCTCCTGGTCGGTGCGCGATGGCGCTAGGGTAAAGGTGACGGCGGCCTCGGCGTCGAGCGTTTCTCGAACCGAGATGGTTGCGTCGGCCGGGCCGTATTCGCTCTCGTTGGCGGTCATGCGATCGAATGTCACCAGGATGGCCTGTTCCAGCAGGGTGCTGGGGCTAGCGGCCAGGAGGTGGCAGGGGGCGTCCTCGACAGACAGGTTCACCCGCCGCGCGGCCGCGAGGGGAGCCACCACCTGGCGCACGCGGGCGAGGACGTCCCCAAGCGCGGTGACCGCGCCGGGGGTCTCGTCCATGACGGCGTCAATCTCGCGACGGACCTCGGCCTTCCACGGTTGCCCTTCGGGGTCGTCGGCCGCGCCGATGCGACTGGCGAGCCAAGCGACGGCCTCTTTTTGCTGGCGGCTCAGATGCCGCACGCTGATCCCCATGTCCTCGGCGGTGCGGGCCAGCGTCCATCCGTCCAGGAAGCGCCTGTGGAGGATACGATGGTAGCGGCGAGCCGGTGCGTCCTCGGGGCAGGCCTCATCGGGGGCTAGCTCGGAGATGAGGCGTACCAGCCGCGTGCGCATCTCCTCCTGGGTAGAGA
>CAZUZB010000202.1:0-3209 GCA_964624695.1 uncultured Anaerolineales bacterium
TGCGGTCGCAGATCGGCATTGTGCTGCAAGAGACCAACCTGTTCGAGGGAACGATACGCGAGAACATCGCCTTTGGCCGACCCGACGCCTCCGACGAGGAGGTGGAGCGCGCGGCCGAGGCGGCCGAGGCCGCCGAGTTCATCCGCGGGTTTGCCGACGGCTATGGCACGCGGGTGGGCGAGCGTGGTGTGACGCTCTCGGGCGGGCAAAAGCAGCGCATTGCCATCGCGCGCGCCTTGCTCACCGATCCCCGTATCCTCATCCTGGACGACGCTACCTCCAGTATCGACCTGGCCACCGAGCTTCGCATCCAGCGGGCGCTGGACCGCCTGATGGAGGGGCGCACCAGCTTTGTCATTGCGCAACGGGTGGCCACGGTGCTCAACGCCGACCTGATCATCGTGCTGGATGCGGGACGCATCGTCGCCCAGGGAGCCCACGAGCAGCTCATGCGAGAGAGCGAGATCTATGCCGAGATCTATAGCTCGCAGCTCGACCCTGACCGTACGGCGCCAAGCATGCAGAGTGGCGAGGTGCTGGCATGAGCCATGGAAGACATCTCCCCGATGTGGCGCCCGCCAAGGATGCCAGCAAGACGCTGAAGCAGGTCTGGGGCTACTTTGGGGCGTTCAAGGGGCGACTGGCGCTTTTTGGTGTGCTGCTGTTCATCGGCGTGTTGGCCGAGGTAGCGGCCCCATATCTCTTGGGCGTGGCGGTGGACCAGTTCATCGATCCGAGCGGCGCCGCGCAGCCCGCGTGGTTGGGAGCGCTGCTGCCCGTGGGCTCTCCCAGGGCGCGCGGCCTGGCGGTCACGATGGTCATCCTGGCCGCGGTCTATGCGGTGACATGGGGCATGAGTGTGATCCAGTTCCGCCTGGTCGTGCGCGTGTCTCAAGCGGTGCTGCTGCGCCTCCGGACCGAGATCTTTGAGCAGATCCAGCGCCTGTCACTAGGCTTTTTCGACAAGCACGAGGCGGGAGACCTGATGAGCCGCCTGGTGAACGATACCCAGGTGATCAATGACATGTTCGGCCCCGGTCTGGTGCGGATGCTCCGTATGGGCCTGGGGTTGGGCGGCATCGTCATCGCCATGGTGAGCCTGAACTGGCGCCTGGCGCTGGCCTCGTACGCCGTGCTGCCCTTGGTGGCGCTGGCCATTTGGCAGTTCACGCTGCGCTCCCGCCAGGCCTTTCGGCGAACCCGCAAGACCATCGGAGACGTCAGCGCGGAGCTGCAGGAGAATATCGCGGGAGTGCGCGAGGTGCAGGCATTCAGCCGTGAGAATGCCACGCTGGAAGAGTTCCGCGCCATCAACGAGCGCAACCGCTCCGCCAATGTGACTGCCGAGACCCTGGCCTCGTTCTTTACGCCGCTGCTCGATGTGTTCAGCACGACTGCTATGGCGGTGGTGATCGGCTATGGCGGGTATCTGGTGTTGCGCACTGCGCCGCCGCTGGCCTCGATCGGTGTAATCGTTACGTTCATCACCTACGTGGAACGGTTCTACGGGCCGATCCGCGAGATGGCAGGCCTCTTTGCCCAGTTCCAGGCCGCCGTCGCGGGCGCAGAACGGATCTTTGATCTGCTGGAGACTCCGCCCGAGATCGTGGAGAGCCCCGACGCTGAGCCGCTGGAAGCTGTCGAGGGGCGACTGCTCTATGACCGTGTCAGCTTTCGCTACGAGGCCGACGAGCCCGTGCTGGACGGCGTGACCTTTGAGGTGGAGCCAGGGCAGATGGTCGCTCTGGTGGGACCAACGGGGGCGGGCAAGACCACCATCGCCAACCTCCTGCCGCGCATGTATGACGTCCAAGGCGGACGGGTTCTCTTGGACGGGCGCGACGTGCGTGATCTGCGGCTGCACGACCTGCGCCAGCAGATCGGCATCGTGCCGCAAGACACATTCCTCTTTAGTGGGACGGTGATGGACAATATCCGCTATGGGCGGCTGGATGCCACCGATGACGAGGTGATCGCGGCGGCCCAGGTGGCCAACGCTCACGCGTTCATCCAGCGGCTGCCCGATGGCTATGACACCCAAGTGGGCGAGCGGGGCAGCATGCTCAGCCACGGCAACCGCCAGCTCTTGGCCATTGCGCGTGCGGTGCTCAAGGATCCGCGGGTGCTGATCTTGGACGAGGCCACCAGTTCGGTGGATACGCGCACCGAGCGGCTGATCCAGGCCGCGCTGGCAGAGCTGCTCAGGGGACGCACCAGCCTGGTGATCGCGCACCGCTTGTCGACCATTCGCAGTGCCGACCAGATCCTGGTGATCCAGGGCGGCCGCATCGTGGAGCGCGGCAGACATGAAGAGCTCATGGCCGCGCGTGGCGTATACCATGAGCTCTATATGAGTCAGTTCCGCCGTGAGAGTGTAGCCACTGGCGCCGAGCTCTCGGCCACCTAGGTTTGGGTCAGGCCAGCCAGCTTGCGGGCCGCAACCCCGCTCGCTCCAGCCAGCCAAGGTACTGGCTCAGGTCAAAGGGCGGGTTGCCGGCCAGATAGTGGCTCCTGCCCGCGCCCTGCTCCGAGCGCCAGCTCAGCGCGTAGAAGCGGTGCGCCCCTTGCGAGTAGAGAACGGTGCCCAGCACGGTGACCGCGTCGGCCTTGGCGAGGGCCTCGCCCGCCAGCAACACCTCGCCCGTCTCCACGTCGCTCAGCTCGTAGCGCACGGCCAGGGGCTGCCGTGTGTCGTTGCAAGCCGCCAGCTCCTGCTGCCAGCTCAGCGGCTCGCGTAGCGCCACCAGCAACGGCTGCTGGGCCCGTTTGATGAAACTATACGCCAGCTTTTTGGTGCCATAGTAGTCCACGATGGCATCAGAGAACTGGGGCCAGCCGTCGAGCAGGTTCCACCACAGAATGCCCGTGCGGCGCCATTTGCTGGTGCGGAACAGCTCGATGTGGAACTTGAACGCCTCGGCCTGCGAGATCTGGCTGGCGGCGACGAACGTATTCAGGTCGTCGGGCACCTGGCCAAAGAGCTCGCGCACCTGATTGGCCATCAGCTCCACCCGGCCGTCATAGATATTGACCCCAGGGACGGGCGAGGTGGCATGGAGCAGCCATTCCTCATTGTCCTGATAGGGCCAGACCTTGTCGGGCGAGAGGAATCGGCGCATGGAAGACGGCCCAGGGCAGCCGTGGTAGCCGATCTCGCTGGCAAAGTGGCAGAGCGACTCGGTATAGTAGCGGCTCTTGAAATAGTCGCG
>CAZUZB010000203.1:0-3188 GCA_964624695.1 uncultured Anaerolineales bacterium
GGCGATAGCTTGACAGGATCATCCTGCGCCATCACGCGGCGAGCCGTCAGGTCAATGCACAGATACGGGTCGACATAGCGCTCCGACGCTCCCCCCAGCTCGCTCGAAACCCGTCTCAGCACCGATTCGATCCTGGCATCGAGTTCGTCCATGCTCACAGGCGCCAGCAGAACGTCGTCCGCGCCGGCGCGCAATACACGCACGATCTGGCCGCTCGTGTCATCGTCCAGCAGAGCCAAGATCGGAGCCGATGCACGCTCACGCAATGCGTGGCACAGTTCCACCAGCTCTACATGGCGCCCCGTCACGCAGAGCAACACGAGTCCGGGATGCCAGGCATCCAGATGCTCCACCGCCCCCATGCCCAGCGGCGCGGCGCTCACCTCCACGCCGGAACGCTCAAGGTGAGCCGTCAGAGCATCTCGCATACTATCCGCATCGGCCATCACCAAAACATGCATGCCCGTATCATACCATGGGCATCGAGCCGGGCAAGCTGCCGCGAACCTAGGCCAGCACAGCCAGTAATAGGCTCAGCGATATCGCGCTGAGCAAGGTCGTGGCAAACACGACGCTGGTGACATACTCGGCATCGGCGTCAAACGTGATGGCCAGCAACGCCGAGGTCACCGCCGTGGGCATCGCCGCCTGAACGATGGCCACAGATCGTGGCAGCCCCACCAGGCCCACCAGCGGAGCCACGGCGATAGCCACCAGCGCGCCCACCACCAGTCGCAGCACCACCCCCACCGTCACCTCGCCCAGGCGCATGGTCACCTTGGTCTGGGAGAGCTGCACGCCCAACAGGAGCAACATCACCGGCACCGACGCCTGCCCCAGGAGGCCGACCGGCTTGGCCAACATCGAAGGGACGGCCACGCCTGTCCAGCGCACCAGCATCGCCAGCAAAAAGGCATAGGCACCGGGCAGGCGGGCGGCCTGCCCCAGGGCCTTCCACCCGTTGCCTCCATCGGTCCCCCGAGCCGCGAACACCGCCCCCACCGTATAGCATAAAAAATTAGAGACCACAAAGAACACGGTGGCATACTGCAGGCCCACCGTACCAAAAGCCAGCAGCACAACCGAGAGGCCCAGGTTGCCCGAGTTCAAAAAGGCGGTGCTGAGCACCAAACCGTCGAGCTGCCGCGATGACCAGCCCAGGATCCGCGCCACCAGCACCGACAGGATCACCATGGCCAGGGTCACCAGCAGCAGATGCGCCACCAGCCGGGCGAACTGGTCGCCGTTCACCGCCGAGCTCGCGATCGAGTCGAACACCAGGCAGGGCGACAGCACATAGACCGCCAGCTTGGAGAGGGTGTTCTTGTCGGCCCGCAGCCCGCGATCGGCATACACGCCGATAGCGATCACCGCAAACACGGGGAGAATGTTGTCACGGAGGATCGTACCTAGCGAGGAAAACACGGCCCAGCCGACCTACCCTTCCGAGCCCATCAGGTCACCACCAAGCGAACCGCCATCGCCAGCAAGAGCCCGGCCGTTGCGTACTTGAACCCAGCGGTGCTGAGCCGCCTGAACACATGCACGCCGGCATAGGTCCCGAGGAACGAGGGGATCAGTATCGCCACGCCCTGCAGGGCCGATTCGGGCGTGGCCACCCCCTGCGCAAACAGCACCACCAACCGCCAGGCGCCCATCACCACAAAATAGCCCGAAAGCACCGCCTTCATCGCCCGCTTGTCCCAGCCGCGTAGCATACAGTAAAGCACGACGGGCGGCCCGCCCGTGGCCAGGATCCCCCCCAACACCCCTCCCAAAGCGCCGGCAACCACGCTGCCGGGATAGGCGCCGTGCAACATCACCTTCTTGGGCGACCAGAGAGCCACCACACAGCCAGCCAGGATGGCGAACGCCAAGATCCACTCCAGCCAGCGTACATCGAGGTTCTTGAGGAGATAGGTCCCCACCACGGCCATGGGAACCGAGCTGGCGAGCAGCGGCACGGCGTCACGCCAGTTCAGATCCTCGCGCACCGTCCACAGGTTGTAGGAACAGATCACCAGGCTGACCACATTGACCATCACGACCGCCTCCGGTAGCGACCGCACAGCCGCCAACGTGGCCACCGCCACCAACCCGAACCCAAACCCGGCGATGCCCGTCACCACCCCGGCGATCAGCGCAATGCCGACCAAGGCAGCCATATCGCTCAACCCAGACGCTCGCTTTCTAGCACAAGCAGGTGTCAAGCAACTTGACACCTGCCGCTGGTGACCATACCATCAAGTTTGTCATCCTACAGATCGATCCGAGGGCCGTCAAGTCGAGAGGGTAGCCATGGGCAACGTGCTAGATGTTCTGCAAGAGCGGGGATTCGTCGAGCAGGTCTCCGATGAGGCCGGCCTGCGCCAGGCCCTTGAGCGGCCGCTCACCTTTTACATCGGCTACGATCCCAGCGCCAGCAGCTTTCACTGCGGCAACTTGCTGACCATCATGGCGGCCGCCCACATGCAGCAGCACGGCCATCGCCCTATCCTCCTCGTGGGCGGGGGCACGGGCATGATCGGCGATCCCAGCGGCAAGACCGAGATGCGGCAACTGCTCGACCAGGAGCAAATCGCCAGCAACGTGCAGGCCCTGCGCTCGCAACTGACGCGCTTTATCGATATGGATCGAGCCGCGATGCTCAACAACGCCGACTGGCTGATGGAGCTCCACTACATCCCGTTCCTGCGCGAGATCGGTCGCCACTTTTCCGTGAACCGCATGCTCGCAGCCGAGGCCTACCGCGCGCGGATGGAGACCGGCCTCAGCTTCTTGGAGTTCAACTACCAGCTCCTGCAGGCCTATGACTATCTCTGCCTGTACCGGCAGTACGGCTGCACCCTGCAAATGGGCGGCAACGACCAGTGGGGCAACATTCTCGCCGGCGTGGACCTGATCCGCCGCGTGGAGGGCACCGAAGTGTACGCCCTCACCTTCCCCTTGCTCACCACGGCCTCGGGCGCCAAGATGGGCAAGAGCGCGGCCGGCGCCGTCTGGCTGGATGCCGACCAGTACAGCCCCTATGACTTTTACCAGTACTGGATCAATACCCACGACGATGACGTCGAGCGGTTCCTCCGCATCTATACCTTTTTGCCCACGGCCGAGATCCAGGAGCTGGGTCGCCTGCAAGGTGCGGACATCCGCCAGGCCAAGGCCAGGCTGGCCTACGAGGTCACCCG
>CAZUZB010000204.1:0-3177 GCA_964624695.1 uncultured Anaerolineales bacterium
AGCCGCAGGATCACGACGCGAACCCCGGCGTCGAGCACTTGGTCCATGCGTTTCTCCAGGGCGTCCACCGCTCCGAAATAGAGCGCGCCATCGATATTGACGATGGCCACGGTGGGGCGTTCTTCCAGCAGGGTATCGAGATGGCGCTCCACAAAGGCGCCGTTCTGGTTCAGGGTGAGATAGCTGAGATGCAGGCGGCTGCTCTCGTAGAGGTAGATGCCGATGGAGAGGATGGTGCCCACATAGATCGCGATGTGCAACTCCAGGGTCAACGTGGCCACAAAGGTCGCCAGCAGCACCAAGCGGGTGGCTGTCCCGCTCTGCCATGTCTGGGTCAGGTGATGGCGATTCACGATGGCGGTGGCCCACACGACCACGATGGCCGCCAGGCTGGCCATGGGGATATAGCCGATGAGGCCAGAGAACAGGAGCGTGATCAGCAGCACCGCGAGCCCCGCAAAGACGCCGGCCATGCGCGTGCGGGCGCCGGCGCCATAGTTCACGGCGGTGCGCGAGATCGAGCTGCAGGAGGGGATGCCGCGGGTCACGCCGGCGGTCATGCTGGAGAGACCCAACGCCACGCATTCGCGCGACGGGTTGATGCGCTGGCCGCTGGAGAGCCCGATGGCCTTGGCGATGGAGAGCGATTCGACCACCATCAGTAGCGCCACGGCGACGGCGCCCGGTAAGAGCCCGGGGATCTCGTCCAGAGGGATGGCTGGCAGGTGCCATTGCAGGGCCGATCCCTCGATGGCGCCCATATTTCGCACCAGGCGGACGCCCGGCTGGCCGCCCCAGCCCAAGAGGGCGACGAGCACCCCCGCCCCTACCATGGCCATCAGGGATGCCGGGAGCTTTTGCGAGATGCGACGCAACCCCACCAGCAGGGCGATGGTGATCAGCGCTGTGATCAGGGTGGGGAGATGGGTTTGCGGGAGGTGCGAGATCACGTGCCAGAGGATGCGGTAGGCGCTCTCGCCGTGCGGGCGCTGCAACCCGAGCAGGCCCGAGAGCTGATTGATGATGATCAGCAGGCCGGCTCCCGCCAAAAAGCCGGTGAGCACGGCATTGGAGACAAAGCGGATGATGCCGCCCAGGCGCAGAATGCCCAGCAAGAGCACGATGCACCCGGCCAGGAGCGCCGTCAGGGCTACGTATTCGGGATAGCTCGGCAGAGCGGCCATGGGCAGCAGGACGCCTGCTGTGATGAGGGCCGACGCGTTGGTGGGGCCCATGATGGCGTGGGAAGAGCTGGCGAACAGCGATCCCACGATGGCGGGGAGCACCGCGGTGAAAAGCCCGAACATGGGGTTGATGCCAGCGATGGCGGCATAGGCCATCGCCTGCGGCACCGCGATCATGGCTACGGTCAACCCGGCCAGGACATCCACCTGGAGCCTGCGTGGTGAATAACCGGCCAAAGAGGTGGTTAGGCGATCCAGGGTATGGAGGGCTTTGGCCAGCAGCATGGGCTCTGTTGCTCCTTCCTAGGGCGTGCCGGGCGCGTGTGAGCGGTGACGTCCGCGCGATAGACGGTCGCCCGTCAGCCGGGCGACGGTGCCCATGGCATGGAGGATCTCGATGCGCGAGAGCTTGCTGGCTCCGTGACGGCGATCCTGAAAGAGGATGGGAACCTCGTCCACGGTGGCTCCCAGGCGTTGGGCGTGATAGAGGATTTCGACCAAGTAGGAGTAGCCGTTCGAGCGGATCCGGTCCAGCGGGAGCTGCCGCAGCAGCTCGGCAGCGTAGCAGCGGTAGCCGGAGGTGGTGTCGCGGGCCCGCAAGCCCAGTGCCAGGTGGGTGACATGGTTGGCCCAGGCGCTGAGCAGGCGACGATGCCATCCCCAGCAGGCACAGGTGCCCCCGCCGGGCACATAGCGGCTGCCGATCACCAGATCGGCGTGGCGACTGGCATCGAGCAAGGCGGGGATGACCGCCGGATCATGCGAACCGTCGGCGTCCATGGTGATGACGCGATCGGCGCCGAGAGCACGGGCCTGCGCAAAGCCGGCGAGATAGGCGGTGCCCAACCCTTGCTTGGCGGCGCGATGGATGACATGCACGCGCTCGGGCGTTTGGCGCTGCAACGTGTCGGCCAGATCGCCGGTGCCATCGGGCGAATTGTCGTCCACGACGATGAGCCAAGTCACCACGGGCAGGGCCAACAACGACCCCGCCAAGGAGGCGATGTTGCGGGCCTCGTTATAGGTTGGGACGATGACGGCTGTCCTCACGGACCCTCCAGAGCCAGGTGCGGAACGACGGCGATCGAGCACGGTCGAACGGGCAGGTATGAGCGGGCATGCCGGCCACGGCGCGCTTCCGAGGTGGGTACCCTCGATCCCGCTACGCTGCGAGAGGTCAGTTGTGGGCGTTGGTTCTTACTAGCCTGGGCGATCGTTCGGCCCGTCTGGGCCGCGATACGCGAGGCGAGGATCTCTGCTCCGCGGTTCCTGGGGGCAAGAGCTGCTGTGGAGCGGGTCGCCGCGCGTTCGCGCGCTCGACAGCCAAAGCTCCCATGGGACAGGTGCGCGACCTCTTCCCACCCATTCTACACAGTCTCGCCCCGGCATCAAGCGATACGAGCGGCGACTTGGCGGCTCTCGGTGGTGGTTGCGAGCAATGGCTGTCGTTTCTCGCTCAGAGCGGGCTGGTGGCGGGATCGCGCACACTTGCGGGGCGCTCTGCATCGGTGCATGATGGAAGGGCGTCCTCGTGTGAACACGGGGTTCGGCAAGCGATGGGGCGGATAGCGAGATAGGAGGCAACCATGGGCAGGGTGGTGCATTTCGAGATCCAGGCGGAGGACCCGGAGCGAGCGGCCGCATTCTATCGCCACGTGTTTGGCTGGGAGATCAACGAATGGGTCGTTCCCGGCGTTGAGAGGCCGCCAGAGAGCCGCTACTGGATGGTGATGACGGGCTCGGCCCCCGAGCCGGGCATCGACGGGGGCATCCTCGTCCGGCCGGGCGCCCCGCCGATGCTGGGGCAGGCGGTCAACGCCTTTGTCTGCACCGTCGACGTCGCCTCGCTGGACGAGACGCTGGAGAAGGCGCTGGCGGCGGGGGGCACCCTGGCGCTCCCCAAGATGCCGGTTCAGGGGGTGGGCTGGCTGGCCTACTGCCTGGACACCGAGGGGAATATCTTGGGCATGATGGAGCAGGACGAGAGCGCCGC
>CAZUZB010000205.1:0-1119 GCA_964624695.1 uncultured Anaerolineales bacterium
AGTTCTTGGAACGCCCCTCCCGCCCGCCTATAATGCCCTGGCTATGCACGAGCTATCGGTGACCGAGAGCATCCTCGATATCGTCTGTCGCCACGCTTCCGAGGCCGGCGCCCAACGGGTGATCCGCATTCACCTGGTGATCGGCGATCTGGCCAGCATCATCGACGACAGCGTGCAGTTCTATTTCGATTTCATGAGCGAGGAGACCTGCGCCCGGGGCGCCGAGTTGGTTTTTGCGCGTATCCCTACCCGCCTAGAGTGCCGCGCCTGCGGCCACGCCTGGGAGCCCACCAGCGCCGATTGGGCCTGCCCGAGCTGCGCGGCGATGGCCGCGCGCGTGGTGGCGGGTCACGAGTTCTACGTTGATAGCATCGAGGTGGAGTGACACCATGTCCACACGACACATTCCCGTCGTCGAGCGCATCTTTCGTGCCAATGAGGGCGTGGCTGTCGAGGTTCGCGCCTTGTGCCGGCAACACCAGGTTGCCCTGGTCAACATCATGGCCTCGCCGGGCGCCGGCAAGACGACCTTTCTGCTGGCCACGGCCCATCGCCTGGCTGATCGGCTGCGTATCGGCGTCATCGAAGGCGACGTGGCCTCGACCGTGGATTCCGACCGCGTGCGCGCCGAGGGCTTTCCCGCTGTGCAGATCAACACCGGCGGCGGATGCCACCTGGATGCCCTTCAGGTGCGCGGCGCCCTCGACCAGCTCGATCTCGACGCCCTGGATCTGATCCTGGTGGAGAACGTCGGCAACCTGGTCTGCCCGGTCGGCTTTGATCTCGGCGAGACCCTGCGCATCGTCCTCTCCAGCGTGCCCGAGGGATGGGACAAGCCGCACAAGTATCCGTCCATCTTTCAGCGGGTCGATGCCATCGTCCTGAACAAGATCGACCTGCTGCCCTATCTCTCCTTTGACGAACCGGAATTCCGTCGTCTGGTGGCTGGCCTCAATCCCGAGGCGCCGGTGATATCTGTCTCCTCAACCGACGGCACCGGCATGGACGAGTGGATCGCATGGCTCGGCGAACAGCTTCCCAGGTGACGGCCTCCGGTGCGGCTCTGCGCATCGCGGTCAAGGGCATCGTCCAGGGTGTGGGCTTTCGCCCCACCGTGTA
>CAZUZB010000205.1:1219-3165 GCA_964624695.1 uncultured Anaerolineales bacterium
CCCGACGTGGCCACCTGCCCCGACTGCCTACGCGAGCTGTTCGATCCCAACGACCGCCGTTACCGCTACCCGTTCACCAACTGCACCAACTGCGGACCCCGCTTTACCATCATCCGCGATGTGCCCTACGACCGCCCCAACACCACCATGGGGCCGTTCCGCATGTGCCCGGCTTGCCAGGCCGAGTACGATGATCCCCTGGACCGGCGCTTTCACGCCCAGCCCAACGCCTGCCCCGTGTGCGGGCCCCAGCTCCAGCTCTTGGCCGCCGATGGCTCTCTGGTGGCCGAGCGCGACGATGCCCTGGTCCACGCGGCGGAGCGCCTCCTGGCCGGCGAGATCGTCGCCATCAAGGGGCTGGGCGGTATGCAGCTCGCCTGCGATGCCACCAATGGCGACGCCGTTGCGCGCCTGCGTGACCGCAAGCGCCGCCCTGGCAAGCCGCTGGCCATCATGTGCCGCGATCTGGCGGCCGCCCACGCCCTCGCGCACATCAACGCCGAGGAGGAGCGCCTGCTCACCTCCGTGGCGGCGCCCATCGTCCTGCTGGAGCGCTTGCCGACCGGCAACGTGGCCGGCAACGTCGCGCCCGATACCCGTCTCTTCGGGGTGATGCTGCCTTACACACCATTGCACCATCTGCTCCTGCGCCAGGTCGGCGTGCCCCTGGTCATGACCAGCGGCAATCTCAGCGAGGAGCCGTTGGCCCGCGACAACGATGAGGCGTTGGAGCGCCTGGGCGCCATCGCCGACTGGTTCCTGCTGCACGATCGTGGCGTCCACTCCCGCTGCGACGACAGCGTCTGGTTCGTGCCGGCCATCGGGCCGCCCCAACCCGTCAGGCGCGCCCGTGGCTATGCGCCCTTCCCCGTCGGCCTTGGCTTTACGACGCGACCCACCCTTGGCACCGGCGCCGAGCTCAAGAACACCATCTGCCTCTCGCGCGAGGAGCACGCCTTTCTCAGCCAGCACATCGGTGACATGGACAACCTGGAGACCCAGGGCTACTTTCGTGAGGTCATTGATCTCTTCCAGAGCCTCTTTCATGTCCAGCCCGAGATCGTCGCCTGTGATATGCATCCCGACTATGCCGCTTCACGGTACGCCCGTGGGCTCGTCGGAGTGGACCGCGTCGAGGTCCAGCATCACCACGCCCACCTGGCCTCTTGCCTGGCTGATGCCGGCTGCGACGAGCCCTCCCTGGGCATCATCCTGGATGGCACCGGCTATGGCCTCGATGGCCGCATCTGGGGCGGCGAGTTCCTGCTGGGGGATCGTCACGGCTTTGCGCGGGTCGCCCACCTCGAATATCTCCCCATGCCCGGCGGCGATGCGGCCGTCCTGAACCCCTATCGCCTGGCCTGGGCGTATCTGGATCATCTCTTGCCCGAGGCGCATGGCAGCGCGGATCTGGGCGAGCGCGCTTTGCTGCGCCGCATGGTGGCTGAGGGGATCAACACGTTCTGGACGTCATCCGCCGGACGCCTGTTCGATGCCGTATCGGCCCTGCTGGGCGTCCGCAGCCGCGTGACCTACGAGGCCGAGGCCGCCATCGCCCTCGAGATGCTGGCCGAGCCCGACCCCACCGGCGTGACCTATCCCTGCGAGCTACGCGAGGCCGGGGCGCCCCTTATCTGGGGGTGCGCTCCCGAGACACGCGTTCCTGCCCACGTGATCGGGCTGCGGCCGCTGTTTCAGGCCTTGCTGGCCGAGCTAGAGGCCGGCACGCCCCTAGGCGTGATCTCGTACCGTTTCCACCGATCTCTCGCCGCCTGGGCCGCCGAGCTGGCCGCGCTGTTCGCCAGCGAGACCGGCGTCGCTCGCGTCGCCCTCAGCGGCGGCTGTTTCCAAAATCACCTATTGCTGCAGCTTACCCTTCAGGCCCTGCAGGCTCGTGGGCTCACCGCGCTGGTGCACCGTCAGGTGCCCTGCAACGACGGCGGGCT
>CAZUZB010000206.1:0-3144 GCA_964624695.1 uncultured Anaerolineales bacterium
TCGGCGCTGGCGACCACGCAGGCCGCCTCGCTGCCCAGCTCGCGCAGCACCTGGGCCAGCGGCGCCACCAGGTCGCGGTCATACACGCCAAAGAGCTGCACGCTGGCGCCGGCCGGGTTGGTGAGGGGGCCCAGGATGTTGAACACCGTCCGCACCTTCATCTCGCGGCGCGGCCCGATAGCATGCTTCATGGCCGGGTGCAGCGCCGGCGCATAGAGAAAGCCGAACCCCACCTCGTCGATGCAGCCCGCCACCTCCTCCGGCGCCAGCTCCAGGTTGACGCCCAACGCCGTCAGCACGTCGGCGCTGCCGCACCGGCTCGAGACCGAGCGGTTGCCATGCTTGGCCACCGCCACGCCCGCCCCCGCCACCAACAAGGCCGCCGTGGTGGAGATGTTGAACGTCCCGCCGCCGTCGCCGCCGGTGCCGCAGGTATCCACCAGCGGCCGCCGGGTGGGATGCACCCGCACCACATGGTTGCGCATGGCCCGCGCAAAGCCGGTGATCTCGGGCACCGTCTCACCCTTGGCCCGCAACGCGGCCAGGTAGGCGCCGATCTGCGCCGGCGTGGCATCGCCAGACATGATCTGCATCATCACCTGCTCGGCCTCGTCGGCAGTGAGGTGATCGCGCTCCAAGGCCCGCTCCAGAGCGACGGGGAGATCCAGAGCCTGGGTCGCGGTAGCGGTCGGCTGGCCGACGGTCCGCGCCTCGTAAAAGTTGGCCAACAGCCGCTTGCCGTGCGGCGTCAGGATCGATTCCGGATGGAACTGCACGCCCACCGTCCATCCCTCGCGGTGCCGCAGCGCCATCACCTCGCCCTCGGGCGTCCGTGCGATCACCTGCAGCGCCTCGGGCAACGGCTCGTGCACGGCCAGCGAGTGGTAGCGCGTGGCCTCGAACGCTGCCGGCACCCCCGCAAAAAAGGCGTCGCCCTGGTGCAGCACCCGCGACACCTTGCCGTGCATCAGGCGCTCGGCCCGATCCACCCGCGCGCCAAAGGTGTGCCCGATACACTGATGCCCCAGGCAGACGCCCAGGATCGGCACCCGCCCATGAAAGGCGCTGATCGCCTGGTTGGAGACGCCCGCGTCGCGCTCGGGCGTGCCTGGCCCCGGCGAGATGACCAGGTGGCTGGGCGCCAGCTCCTCCAGCTCGCCCACCGTCACCGCGTCGTTGCGATAGACGCGGCACTCGGCGCCCAGCTCGCCCAGATACTGGACCAGGTTGTACGTAAACGAATCAAAGTTATCGATGACCGCGATCATCCTGCCCTCCTTGAACCCTCTTGTGCCGCCTCGGCCGCGGCCACAGCCTGCGCCGCCGCGCAAAGCTTGCTCGTCACCTCGCTGAACTCGCGGCGGGGGTCGGAATCGGCCACGATGCCCGCCCCCGCCTGCAGATGGACCCGATCGCCGCGCATGACCAGCGTGCGGATGGTGATGCAAGTGTCCATGTTGCCGCTATAGCTGAGATAGCCCACCGCCCCGGCATAGGGGCCGCGCCGCTCGGGCTCTAGCGCGTCGATGATCTCCATGGCGCGCACCTTGGGCGCCCCCGAGACCGTCCCCGCGGGAAAGCAGGCCCGCAGCACGTCGGTGGCGTCGCAGCCCTCGGCCAGCGTCCCCTGCACCGACGAGACAATGTGCATCACGTGCGAGTAGCGCTCGATCTCCATGAGCACCGGCGTGTGCACCGTGCCATAGGCGCACACCCGGCCCAGGTCGTTGCGGGCCAGGTCCACCAGCATGACGTGCTCGGCCCGCTCCTTGGGGTCGGCCAGCAGCTCGCGCGCCAGGGCGGCGTCCTCGGCGGGGGTGCCGCCCCGGGGGCGCGTGCCCGCCAGGGGGCGCGTCTCCACCAGGTCGCCCTCCAGCCGCACCAGCACCTCGGGCGAGGAGCCGATCAGGCGCAGGCCGTCGGGCAGCTCCAGGTAGAACATATAGGGAGATGGGTTGATGCGCCGTAGCGCCCGATAGATGGCCAACGCTGAGGCGCTGGTGCGACGATGGACCCTCCGCGAGGGCACCACCTGAAAGATATCCCCCGCGGCGATCTGCTCCTTGGCGGTCACCACGGCCTCCTCAAAGGCCGCCTGCCCAAAGGCTGACTCGTAACCCGCCAACGGATCGTCACCGGACGCACCGGTCCCCCCGGACGCGCCCTCCTCGCGGGGCAGGGGGCGCTCCAGCCGCGCCACCACCTGGGCGATGGCCGCCTCGGCCGCCCGCCGCGAGGGGTGGTGCGGGCTCTCGCTCTCGGCGTGAGCCACCACCATCAGCCGCGAGGCCACGTGGTCATAGAGCACCACCTGGTCGCACAACAGAAACGCCGCCTCGGGCAGGCCCAGCGTGTCCGGCGCGCGGTCGGGCACCCGCTCGAACCAACGCACGGCGTCGTAGGAAAGATAGCCCACCGCCCCGCCCGAGAAACGCGGCAGGCCCTCGGCGACGCCGGGCGCATAGCGCGGCATCAGACGCTGGAGCAGGTCCAGTGGATCGCCCTCGGTCACCGGCAGCTCCTGCCAGCGGCCCTCCTCCTCCAGCACCACCCGGTCGGCCCAAGCCCGCAGCACCGCACGGGGCTGGGTGCCGATCATGGAATAGCGCGCCAAGTGCTCGCCGCCCTCGATGCTCTCTAGCAAAAAGGACGGCCCCAGGCCCCGCAGCTTGAGATAGACCGACAGCGGCGTCTCCAGATCCGCCGGCAGCTCGCGCACCAGCGGAAAGATCAGCTTACCCACGTCACCCATCCCTGCCATCGCGCACCTCCCCTATATCAACGCAAAAAAGGCCCTCGCCCGGCAACATGCTCGTTGCCATGGGGCGAGGGCCTTGATCCCACGCGGTGCCACCCATATTAGGCGACGCTCAAAAACAGAAAACCCGTCTATAGACGGGTGTGTAGAGCGCCAACCTATCTCGTACGAGTACGGGGCTGGGTCACAACGACGGACGCCGGCCCGATACTCAGCGCTCTGATAACGGTGCGTTTCCGGTGCGGACTACTGACGCCCCTCCGAAGGGGTGCGCGTTCGGCGCACGGCTCACAGGGCCATTCGTTCGCGCTCCGGACATCGGGCTCTCACCTGCCCCCGACTCTCTGAGACCGGCCGGCGCGACCTACTCTTCCTGCTCACAGCCT
>CAZUZB010000207.1:0-3059 GCA_964624695.1 uncultured Anaerolineales bacterium
GGCGCGCAGGTGACGCTCCTTCCAGCCAGCACGTCCGCGCTGAGCAGGATCTTGACGCCCCTGCCGACGGCGGCCACGGGGATGCCGGCAGCCACCAGCTCTCCCACCAGGATCTTGAGCCCGGGGTGCCCGCGGATCATCCAGGCTCCGAGCCCGCCCGGCAGCAGCAGCCCGTCCAGCTCGCGCGCCGCGATGGCCCGGGCGTTGGCCTCGGCGTCGGCGTCGCAAGAGCCGACCGCGCCCGGATCAGGCAGCGCCCGGTCCGCCGTCGCGCTCGGGCCCATCTCGCCCCAAGGCCAGGCGGGGCTCCCCAAACGCAGCTCCTGCCCCGCCCGCCGTCCGAGAAAGAGCGGCCTTCCGCCCTCCTCCAGGATGCGCAGCTTGAGATAGTTCACCTGTACCGAGTCGCTGGCATCGTCCACGACGATGCCCCAGGTCTGATCGGCGAGGCGCTGCGGATAGCCCGCCGGAAGCTGCCAGCCCGCAAGCTCGGACAGCGCCGCTAATGCGAGCTGGCAAAAGGCGGGCAGATCGTGGGGAAAGACGCCGGTCACGATCTGTCCATCGCGCACGGCCCGGGCGTTCTCGGCCACGACGGCGCCGACGGCGCGCAGGTCGTCCAGCATGCTCCAGGCGGCGGTGGCGCGCACGCCGCGCATGAGGCCGGCCGAGATCAGCACCTGCTGGCCGTGGCAGATGGCGGCGCACAGCTTGCCACGCTTGAAGCAGTCCTGGACCAAAGCGACAACGGCGGGATCCTGGCGCAGCTTTTCCGGGCCCAGGCCGCCGGGGATCACCACGCCATCGAACGGCTCCCCCATCACTTGCTGAGCGGTGGCATCGACGCGGGCGGTGGAATGGTCCTCCAGCCGGTACTCTAGTCTGCGCGAGCCTACCACGGTCACCCGCGCCCCGGCCTCCAGCAGACGCAGCCGACAATAGTGGAACTCGATGGGATTGGTGCCTTCCTCCACCAACACCGCCAAATGTGGCGGCAGCGCATCACGGGGTGCCATCCATTGCCTCCTTCAAGAGCCGTCGCGCGGCAGCAACAGCATGCTCCGCCGGGGCACAAGGCCCGCTCGGACGCGGGCTAGAACGGCGGACGCTGTGCTCCCGCCCCGCGCTGGCGCGTCAATAGCCGCACGACGGTATACACCAGTGCCACGGCGGCATAGAGCGGGATGACGATGAGCGCGATGATCATGAAAAAGGCCTCATCGCCGCCATAGCTATCGAAATAGCCCTTGAAGAGAACGTACACCAGGTTATGCAGGATGACGGCCAGGACAAAGGCCGCGATGATCAGGAGGATCCGCTTCCAATTGAGCAACAAGAGCTTGTCCGCCAGCATGATCGACCTCCTAGACGCCCGAGGGCGCCGCTACCAGGCGCGCATCCCCTCGTGATAGGCGCGCATATAGACGTTGGCCGCGCCGGCCGCATCACCGGCCTCGCGCAGGCGTTCGGCCTGGGCCAGCAGGTTGACCACCGACGCGGCGGGCTGGCTATCACCGCGATTGGTCAGGGCCTGCCCGACGGTCTCCGCCAGCCAGCGATACTCGTCCACCCGGCCGTAACGGAGCTGGGGCAAGGCATCGTAGGCGGCCATCAGCTCGCCGGCGCTGGCAAAGGCGTCGGCAGGCGCAGCCAACTGGGCGCCAGCCTTGGCAGCGGCCCCAAGGGCGACGCGCTGGTTGGCGCGGACCACGGGCATGGGCGGCAAGGGACGGAACTTCCAGAGGCAGAGCCAAGCATAGATGGACTGGAGCGCAGTGAACACGCCCGAGCCGGTGCCGCCCGCCACGGCGATGCCCAGCCCCGTGCGCGGATTGCGCGTGGGGTTGTTCCACGTGCCGGTGCGCAGCCGCAGCTTTTCCATGAACAGCGCCGTCAAGCCGGCCGGCTGCCACATGTAGACGGGCGCAGCCAGGACCAGGGCTTCCGCGGCCTCCACCACCTCGCGCAGGGCCGTGGTGGCCTCTTGGTCCTGCACGCAGTACCCCTTGGTAAAGCAATCACCGCCGCAGTGGCGACAGGGCGTCAACGCATAGTCTGCCAGGTAGATGGTCGCCGTCTCGGCGCCGGCCTCGCGTGCGCCGGCGAGGGTCGCCTCCACCATCTCGGACGAGATGCCCTGCTCACGCCGCGGGCTGCCGACAATGCCCAGTACCAACATCCTCTCACCTCCCTTTCTGCGTCCTAGGTTACCGCTCAGGGGGGCGCACGTCCAGGGCAAGGACGGGAATAGTTGACGAGCCGCCCGATATTGTAGATAATATCGTGTAACTTTATGATGTACCCATAGGAGCACCCATGTCATCACTATCGGCGACCGCGCCCTGGCGGCGTCTGGCGGCCTCTCTGGCCGCCGTCGCTACCCTGCTGGCCGCCTGCGCCACACCGATCGAAAGGAGCAGCCCGATGGCCACACCCTCACGCGCGCCCACACGGACCGAGAGCGTACCCCCCCTGGACGCCCGCGACCACCCCACTCTGGAGACCGCCACCTTTGCCCTGGGTTGATTCTGGGGCGTCGAGTCCCAGTTTGGGGCTCTCGAGGGCGTGGTTCGGACGCGGGTGGGCTATACGGGCGGCACCAAGGCGAACCCGACCTACTATGCTCTAGGCGACCACACCGAGACGGTGCAGATCGACTATGACCCCACCGTGATCTCGTACGAGGAGCTGCTGGAGGTGTTCTGGGGGGCGCACAACCCCACGCAGCGGAACTATTCGCGGCAATACGCCAACGTGCTGTTCTTCCACAACGAGGAACAGGAGCGGCTGGCGCGCGCGTCGGCGGACCGCATGGCCGAGGCGCTGGGCAGCGAGGTGCAGACGGAGCTGCGACCTGCCGAGACGTTCTACCTGGCCGAGGACTATCACCAAAAGTACTATTTGCGGAACAGCCAAGCGCTGTGGCCCGAGGTGGCCCGCACCTATGGCAGGGACGAGGCCGGCCTGGTGGCCTCGACGATGGCCGCCCGCCTGAACGGCTACCTGGGCGGCTACGGCCAGCTCGAGGAGTTCGAGGCCATCGCCGACGAGATGGGGCT
>CAZUZB010000208.1:0-3035 GCA_964624695.1 uncultured Anaerolineales bacterium
CCGCGGCGACGGGGTGCGCCCCCCTGAACCAAGGCGGGTGGCCCTGGTTTGGCTGAACGTGATGTGCGATATGGGAGGTAACCAATGGCTGAGCAGCAACTACCGCGTTTTGTGATGTGCTTTTGCACCGGCAAGTGCCCTGGATTCGAGACCCTGGATCTCTGGGACCTGATCAACTATGTCCGCAACGAGTTGGACGTCGAGTACGCCATCGTCCATCCGCAGCTCTGCGTGGATGACGGCGACGCCTTCTGGCGTGACTATGCCAAGCCAGGCGTCAAGTACGTGGTGGGCGGATGCGACCCGCGCATGCAGCGCAAGATGTACAAGGACGCGCTGGAAGAGGTCGGCGTCAGCTTTGAGGAGCAGGTGGTCGCGCTGGACCTCCGAAACCTGACGACGCCGCAGGCTATCGAGCGTGTCACCGAGGCCATCGAAGCCTTGGGCGAGGGCGCGTAAGCGATGGCGACCGCAACGCAGGGCAGCAGCGGCGCCTATGCGGGCCTGCCGCGCGAGCGGATCCCCTGGTATCCGACCATCGTTGCTGAGCACTGCCGACCGACCGAATGCGGGCTCGCCTGCATCGCAGCCTGCCCGCAGAACGTCTACGAGCATCAGGCTGATGGGCGCGTCGTCGTGGCTCGCCCGTTCTCCTGCACCGTCGGCGATATCTCTTGCAGCTACCAGTGCCCGTTCGATGCCATCCGTTTTCCCAGCCAACGTGAGTTGCGCCGAACGCTCAAGGCCCTCCGACAGGAGCTAGATCAGTCCTGAGGGCGCCGCAGGGTCACGCGCTTGTGTGCCCCCAGCGGTGGTTTGGATCGCAAAGTCGAGAGGAGGCATGGCCGTGAAAAAGACGTTGGCCATCGCTGTAACCGACGAGGAGCTGATCGAGCTGCATCGTATCATCCTGGACCGCGACGAGGCCGCTGCGTTGGCCTTTCTGGAGCAGCATCTCAAGAAAGAGGTCTTGCGAGCGCTCGAGGGCGGCTGAAAGATACTGATCGAGGTGCCCGGGTCGGGCGCCCGCGAGATCAGTGGGAATCTGTTCGGTGAACGATAGAGAGCTGCGACGGCTATGCGCTGCAGCGTTGTGCGATTTGTGTAAGGAGAGATCAGAAACATGAGCACCAAGCCAGAAGTGCTCGAGGATCTGGAAGAAAGGTATCAACTCTATCTGGGCATCCCCCGCCATCTCATCCCGTGGTATCCAACCATCGATGCAGCAAAATGTGTGGGATGCAAAGAGTGTATCGAGTTTTGTCACGATACAGTGTACGAGTTCGTCGAGGAGACCCGCAAGGTCATTGTGGCCAACCCCTGGCACTGCCAGGTGTATTGCCAGTCTTGCACCCACGCCTGTAACAAGGATGCCATTAGCTTCCAGGATAGGAGGGATGTCAAGGCGGCGATCCGCGAGCTGCGCAAGCAGTATCCGCCCGCCTGACCAGCGCGTGACCCAGTTCCCCGGACTGGTTCCCAGGCTGGGGAACTGGGGTGGATGGCTGACCCTATGAGGAGGGAGGATCGGTGAAAGCTCAAGAGTTCTTTGAATACCAGTTCGAAAAGTTCGCTCTGCGCGTGCCCAAGGGCTACTGGTACGCCGGCTATGACACCTGGGTTCGCGTCCGCGACGGCGACGCCCTCATCGGCGTCACCGACTTTTTCCAGACCAAGCTGGGAGATATCCTGTATGTGGATCCGGTGCAAGCCGACGAGATCGAGCAGGATGACGTTTTGGCCACGCTGGAGAGCGTCAAGGCGGCCGTAGATATCACGGCGCCCGCCACCGGCGACGTGATCGAGATCAATCCGGCGTTGACAGATCGTCCCGAGCTGGTCAACCAGGATCCCTATGGCGAGGGGTGGATCGTGCGCCTGCGTCTCACCGATTGGGAGGATGACCAGGCTATGCTGCTGCCCGCCGAGGCCTATTTCAAGCTGATGCAGGAAAAGGTCGCCAAAGAGCTCGAACGCGAGTAGGGGGAAGAACCGATGGCAAGCTACAAGACCTGGGTCACCCGAACAGGTAAGCGCAAAGGCCATCTAAAGTGCGGCAACGGCTGTGAGATGGACTTCGGCGCGCCCGCCGGCGCCCACGGACGCGCAGGGCGCATGACCCCCGAGGACGCTTTCGTGGCCGCCCTGAATACCTGCATCCACATGATGTTCCTGTGGGTGGCCGATCGCATCAAGCTCGATCTGGTGGCCTACGAGTGCGAGGCCGAGGGGTTCGTCAAGCAGTACCTGGACAAGACCGAAGAGTTCACCCATGTGGTGCTCCGCCCCAAGATCACGGTGCGCAACGACGATGGCACCAAGGTGCGCCGCGCCCTGGAGCTCACGAAAAAGTACAGCCTGATCGCGGCCTCCATCACCTCGGACGTGATCATCGAGCCCGAGATCATCATCGAGCAATCGGCGTCGTAACTGGTGGGGGCGGGTTCCGCCCCAGAAGAGGGGGCGCAATGCCTTGGCTCGTCGGCTATCCTCGTGAGCAGTTGGTTTGGCACCCGACCGTGGATGCAGACACGTGCATCCGCTGCGGTCTGTGCATGAACTGTGGCAAAAAAGTGTACGAATGGACCAAGCAGGGGCCGGTGGTGGTCCGCCCCAATGACTGTGTCCCCGGTTGCACCACCTGCGCCAACCTGTGCCCTTCTGGCGCTATCAGCTTCCCGCCTTTGGAGGATCTGCGCGCCGTCTACAAGCGCGAAAAGATCTGGGCTCAAGTGACCAAGGATCTCAAGGCGCGCGGTGTTCTGGATGTTGCCGAGTAGCCTGACGCTCTGCTGATCAGGTCAGAAGAGCGGTTCGGGTTGGGGCGGCGGTCGTCCACGAGTATACTGGCTCTAGCCGCCCCGACCCTTTTCACGTGACCTAGCCAAGGAGGCCCGAAAGCATGTCGGTTGGTACGGCTCGCCAGAAGACTTTTCTCGTCGTTCTCGTCTTGGTACTGTTTGGTATGGCCGTGCTTACGGCGCCCGCCCGCGCCGATGGCACGGTGGAGCTGGTCTACTTTTACGACGAATTCT
>CAZUZB010000209.1:0-2996 GCA_964624695.1 uncultured Anaerolineales bacterium
AGAGCAGAGTCAAGGAAGCGAGCCGACCTGCTGACGCTTGCCAACCCACCCGCGGTGCGTACAATGGGCGCCATCCTAGCAAGCTGGCAGGGAAGGCGCAGCATGAACAACCTCGCGAATGATGTCATGGATATCCTCCTCTCAGAGTCGCAGATCCAGCAGCGCGTGTCCGAGCTGGGCGGGCGCATCTCGGCCGACTATGCTGGGCTGAACCCCTTGCTGCTATGCGTTCTCAAGGGCGGGTACGTCTTCTTGGCCGATCTCACCCGCTGCCTCACCATCAAGCACGATGTGGATTTCATGGCCATCTCCAGCTATGGGGACGGCACCGAGTCCAGCGGTGTGGTCCGTATTCTCAAGGATCTGGACCGCGACATCAACGGACGGCACGTGTTGGTGGTGGAGGACATTATCGATACGGGGCGTACGCTGGCCTACCTGATGCAGAACCTGCGCGTGCGCCAGCCAGCCAGCCTCAAGGTGTGTACCTTGCTGAACAAGCCCTCGCGGCGCGAGATCGATCTCGATGTGGACTATACGGGGTTCGAGATCCCCGATCGCTTTGTGATCGGGTACGGGCTCGACTATGCGGGGCACTATCGCAACCTCAGGTTCGTGGGCGTCCTCAAACCCGAGATCTATACCTGACCCAGCACCTGGCGATAGACCGCCAGCAGATCCCTGGCCGCATCCTCCCAGCGGAACTGGGCGGCGCGTTGTTGGCCGCGTGCCACCATCTGGGCCGCCATCTCCTGATCGGTGAGCACTCGCTCCAGGGCGTCTGCCAGGCCATCCACGTCAGCAGGATCCACCAGCAGGGCCGCATCGCCACATACCTCGGGCAACGATGGCGCCGTGCTGGCGACCACGGGCGTTCCGCAGGCCATGGCCTCCAGGGCGGGTAGGCCAAATCCCTCATAGAGCGAGGGGAACGCCAGCAGCGAGGCCCCCGTGTAGAGTGCTGGCAGATCGTCGTCTGGGGCGAACCCCAGCAGGCGTACCTGGTCCGCCAACCCTAGTCGCGCAATGGTCGCGTCGATCTCCTCGGTCAGCCAGCCACGTCCCCCCACGATTGCCAGCTTGTGAGGCAGCCCCGTGCGTTGCCGCAGGGCGGCGTAGGCCTGCATCAGCACGGGATAATTCTTGCGCGGCTGGAGCGTGCCCACGGCCAGGATGTAGGGAGCGTCGAGCCCGTGGCGCGAGGTTACCTCGCTCACCACCTCGGCAGCTTGCGGGGCAAACCGCTCGTCAACCCCCGCATAGACCACGTGGACCCGCTCGGGCTCGATGCCCAGCAGCTCGATGACGTCGTCGCGCGTGCTGTGCGAATCGGCCAGGATGGCGTCGGCGCGGCGAGCCGAGCGCGGCACCGAGCGCATCAGGTATTCCAGCAGCGAGGGGGCTGAGCAATGGGGCAGGCGCATGAACGAGAGGTCGTGGATGGTGACCGCTGACTTGGCCTTGAGCAGGGGCGGCAGCACAAAGTCAGGCGAGTGAAACAGATCGACGGTGCCCGTAAAGCATTCGGCAAAGAGGGGCAAGCGGAGCCGTTGCCAGATGAGGGCCAAGTGGTGGTCGCTGAGGGGCAGGGTGCGCCGCCGCACGTTGGGCGGCCAGGGCGGTTCCTCTACCTTGCCGCCCGCCGAGAAAAGCACATAGCGGCTCTGCTGGTCCAGCGCCAGGAGGGCTTGGGTGAGCTGGCGGGTGTAGCGGCCGATGCCCGCCCCTTGGCAAACGGCGGCAGTGTAATCGATGGCGATGCGCATCACTCGATCCTACGATAGGTCCACACGCGATTGATGCCATAGTTCCAAAAGAGCACCACGCCGATGGCGATAGCCTTGGAGATGTTGTAGCCCCAAGTCCCCCAGGCGCTGAACACGTAACGATCCAGCGAGAGAAAGATGGCCTGGTTGATCAGATACCCGACGACGTTTACCAGGGCAAACTGGCCGAGCTGGGGCAGCAAGGGCTCCTGGCGGGATTCGGGAAAGGTCCACAGCCGATTCCAGGTAAAGTTGCTGAGGACAGCGGCGGTGAAGGAAAAGGTATTGGCCAGCCATTTCTCCATGGAAAAGGCCTGAATGCAGAGGTTCAGAATGCTGAAATCCACCACGGCGCCGATGGTGCCCACCACGCCGAAACGGACAAAACGGCGTAGCTCGGTGCGGTGTGCTTCCGCCCAGGTGCGCGCGCGGT
Source organism: uncultured Anaerolineales bacterium (assembly GCA_964624695.1). Taxonomy (GTDB): domain Bacteria; phylum Chloroflexota; class Anaerolineae; order UBA1429; family UBA1429; genus DAIRUQ01. Next base: position 2,200 of record CAZUZB010000209.1, read on the forward strand.
CGAGCAGGCTTGTCGGCGCAGGCCTAGACGACGGCATGGTTGTCTGATCCAACGGGGGTTTCCTCCTGTTGCGATGCCGCGACCATGAGCCCCAGCACCATGCCGATGAGCAGGTAGACGCCCTGCACGAACAAGAGATCGACGACGCTATGGGCTGCCAGGTGCCAGAGCATGCCCCAGCATCCCAAAGCAATCGCGCGGCGCCAGCCCGAGCTGCGCCGGATTCTCTTCCAGGCGGCTGCCAGCCCGCCCACGAAAAAGGCCGCCAGCCCGACCGCCCCGAGAAGGCCCTGCTCGGCCAAGACGTGCAGGTACATGTTGTGGGCATGGCCCAGCGGGTCGGTCCAGCGGGGGATGGCGACCTGCGGGTAGACCACGGCATACTGGCCCAGCCCAACGCCCAGCCAGGGACGTTGCTCGAACATGCGCCAGGCGGCGGTCCAGTGAGCCAGGCGCTCGATCATGGCAAAGTTGGCATCGGTGACCTCGATGGCGCTCAGGTCGGCCCCCAATAGCTGCAGGCCCCCGACCAGGCGATCGAGGACGCCTTGCGGCGTGAGCCCCATTAGCCAGGGGCCGAGGGCCACGAGGAGTCCCCCCGCGATCAAGGCCCCGATGCGGGCGCGCCTTCCAGAGACCAGCACGACCATGGCCAGCGCCACGCCCGCGGCTAACAACGCCCCGCGAGACCAGCTCAGCACCAAACCAGCCGCTATGCATACGCCGCACGCCGCCGCCAGGACCGCCAGGCCCCAATCGACTCGGCGACGCGTGCCCTTGCGAGCGATGAGGGCCAG
>CAZUZB010000210.1:0-2941 GCA_964624695.1 uncultured Anaerolineales bacterium
CAGCCAGCGCTCGGCCTCGATGGCCGCGGCCGCGCCCGCCCCGGCCGCGATCACCACCTGGCGGAACCAGGGGTCCTGCACGTCGCCGGCCGCGAACACGCCCGGCACGCTGGTGCGCTGCCGCTTGTCCGTCACGATATAGCCCTCCTCGTTGAGGGTGAGCTGGCCCCTGAACAGGTCCGTATTGGGCACCATCCCCACATACAGGAACACCCCATCGCAGTCGATCACCTGCTCCTCGTCGGTCTTGACGTTGCGCACCCGCGCGCCGGTGACGCCCGTATCGCCCAACACCTCTTCCACCACCGTATCCCACACAAAGCGGATCTTTTCGTTGGCGCGGGCGCGCTCTTGCAGAATCGGCCCCGCGCGCAGCTCGTCGCGCCGATGGACGATCACGACCTCCCGGGCAAAGCGGGTCAGGTAGAGCGCCTCATCCAGCGCCGAATCGCCGCCGCCCACCACCACCACGGTCTTGTCCTTGTAGAAATAGCCGTCGCAGGTGGCGCACACCGAGACGCCGCGCCCCCAGAACTCTTTCTCGCCGGGCACGCCCAGCCGGCGCGAGCGGGCGCCCGTGCAGAGGATCAGCGTCTTGGCCTGGTAGGGGCCGCCATAGGTCTCTACGCTAAAGGGCCACTGGGAGAGATCCACCTTGGTGACCTGATCGAACTCGATCTCCGCGCCGAACCGCTTGGCATGGTTGGCCATCTGCTCCGCCAGGGCCATGCCGCCGATGCCATCGGGGAACCCGGGATAGTTCTCCATGTCGCTGGTGGTGGCGGCCTGCCCGCCGAACGACTCGCCCATCACGATGAGCGGCTTGAGCTGGGCGCGCCCGGCATACAGGCCGGCGGTCAGCCCGGCCGGCCCGCCGCCGATGATGATCAGGTCGCGCTCGCGGCTGGCGTCCTGCTCTTGGTCGGCGTCCTCCAGGCTGCCCAGGTTCAACGATAGCGATACGCCCATCTGTGCCCTCCCAATTGTGCGATCATGGCTTCTGAGGCGATTATACCACAGGGGAGGCGGGCAGGGGCAAGCAGAGCCCGCCGAGCATCCCATCGGTGGCCGCCCCGGTCACGCCGTATGGAAACCGCGCCTTTGGGCTGGCCCTCCCCTGCACCCCTCCCCCGTGCGACGCTGAGCGTCGCCTTGGGGGAGGCGACGGGGGTGGGGGGGTGTCGCGCCGGGCTCTCCCTCTCATTTGACAGAACAACCCCCCTCTGGTATCCTCTATCCGCCTTTGGGGAAACCCCCGCTGACCGGTAGGTTCGATATAAGGACGTATCTGCCGCCCTCGCGTTGGGCGGCAGTTCTGTTATAAGCGACCCACCAAACTATAGAAGGAGCTAAAGAAGCTAACCATGTCTACAAACTATGTCCGTGTCACCCCCCTCGGGGGGCTGAGCGGTATCGGCAAGAACTGCACGGTCTTTGAGACCGAGCGGGATATCATCATTGTCGATGCCGGCCTCCAGTTCCCCGACGATGAGCTGTTGGGAGTCGATCTCGTCATCCCCGACATTGCCTACCTGCAGGAAAACCAGAAAAAGATCCGCGGCTTTGTGATTACCCACGGCCACGAGGACCACATCGGCGCCCTGCCGTTCATCCTGCGCGAGATCGGCGCCCCCATCTATGCCACGCCGCTGACCCGAGGGCTCATCGAGGTCAAGCTGCGCGGCGCCCAACGCGACACCACCCAGCTCAAGACGCTGCTGCCCGGCAGCGAGATCACCCTGGGCGAGTTCCGCGTCACGCCGTACCACGTCACCCACTCGATCCCTGATGCCGTGGGGCTGGCCATCCGCACACCGCTGGGCCTCATCGTTCACAGCGGCGATTTCAAGATCGACCACACGCCCATCGAGGGCGAGGCGCTGGATCTGGCCGCGCTGGCCCGCTTCTCCGCCGAGGGCGTCGTGCTGCTGCTTTCCGATAGCACCAACGCCGAATCGCCCGGCTATACCGTGTCCGAATCAGAGCTGGTGGATACCTTTGAGCAGGCCTTTGCCGCCGCGCCGGGGCGCATCATCGTCACCACCTTTGCCTCGCTGCTCTCGCGCATCCAGCTCGTCATCGAGACCGCCGAGCAGTTCGGTCGGCGCGTCGCCCTGGCCGGCCGCAGCATGGAGCAGAACACGCGCATCGCCCACGACCTGGGCCACCTGCGCTACCCGCCCGGCACCATGGCCACGCTGGATCAGGTCAACCGCCTGCCCGACGACGAGGTCTGCATCATCGCCACGGGCTCCCAGGGCGAGCCCAACTCTGCCTTGGCCCGCATGGCCCAGGGGCGCTACCGCGACGTCCAGCTCAAAGAGGGCGATACGGTCCTCATCTCGGCCAAGGCGATCCCCGGCAACGAGACCGCCATCCACCGCAACGTCGACGAGCTGTTCCGCCGTGGCGCCAACGTCATCTATGGCGAAAAGGCCGGCATCCATGTCTCTGGCCACGCCGCCCAGGAAGAGCTCAAGATGCTGCTGAACCTGCTGCGGCCGCGCTATTTCATGCCGGTTCACGGCGCCTATCGCATGCTGCAGCAGCACGCCAACCTGGCCACCAGCCTTGGCTTTGACCCCGACAAGATCTTTGTCATGGAGAATGGCGACCGGCTCAAGCTGACGGCCCGCGGCGTCGAGATGGAAGAGCCGCTGGAGCTGGATGACGTCTATGTGGACGGCTCGCTGGTCGGCGATGTGGGCGCCACCATCCTGCGCGACCGCCGCGCCCTGGCCGCCGAGGGCTTTGTCATCGCCCGCGTCGCCCTCACCAAGGGCATGCAGTTGGCCGAGGATCCCGAGATCATCTCGCAGGGGTTTGTTTGGGTGCCCGAAGCCGGGGACTTGATCGAGCAAGCCCGCCAGGCCATCGCCAAGACCGTCAACGGCAACCAGGAAGATGACCCCGAGGCCCTGGAGCGCCGCATCAAGCGCCG
>CAZUZB010000211.1:0-2898 GCA_964624695.1 uncultured Anaerolineales bacterium
CATCATCAGGTGGTAACCAGGGAGAACAAGGCATGGTGAGCAAGCTAGCGCGACGCGACCAGGTCAACGCGGAAGACACTTGGGATCTTGCCCCTCTATTCGAGAGCGCGGAGGCGTGGGAGGTCTCGTTCGGCCAATGCCAGGAACGGATGCCGTCGGTGGCGGCTTACCAGGGGCGGCTGAGCGAGAGCGCCGCGACGCTGGCCGAGGCCATCGAGGTCTGGCTGGAGGCCCAGCGCCATGCCGAGCGGGTGTATGTCTATGCCCACTTGAGGGCGGACGAGGACTTGGGCAACGGCCAGCATCAGCAGATGCTGGATCGAGCGCGGGGCCTGTACGCCCGGTTATCGGCGGCGGGCGCGTACATCGCGCCCGAGACCATGGACATCGCGGACGAGACCATGGCCGAGTGGCTGGATGACCAGGCGCTGGTGCCCTACCGCTTTTGGCTGGAGGAGCTGTTGCGCCACAAGCCGCACACTCTCTCGCCAGCGGAGGAACGGCTGTTGGCGCTGGTATCCGAGCCCCTGGGCGCCCTGGAAAAGATCTATAGCGTGCTCAAGAACGTGGACCTGGCGGCGCGGCTGCCCGAGGTGCCTGACACCGAAGGGAGGACGCAGCTAACCCATGCGGAGTTCATCCGCCTGCAGGAATCGCGCGACCGCGATGTGCGCCGCGAGGCGTTCCAGGCCTACTATGGCGAGTGGGCTGGCAACCGCGCCACGGTGGCGGCCGCGCTGGACGGGGCGGTTCGGGCTCATCTGTTCGAGGCGCAGGCGCGCGGCTTTGGCTCCTGCCTGGAGGCTTCGCTGTTCCAGGATCAGGTGACCGTCGATGTGTACCAGTCGCTCATCGACGCGGTGCATCAGGCCCTGCCCGCTTTTCATCGGTATATGGGCTTGCGCAAGCGCCTCCTGGGCGTGGACGCCCTGCACATGTATGACGTGTATGTCCCTGTGGTAGCGGCTGCGGACCCCCACTATGCTTTTGGCGAGGCCACCGAACTGATTCTGGCGGCGCTGGCGCCTCTGGGGTCCGAGTACGTGGCGACCTTGCGCGAGGGGTTGGCTGCGCGCTGGGTGGACCGCTACGAGAACGCGGGCAAGCGGTCGGGCGCCTATTCGTCGGGCTGCTATGACTCGCCGCCCTATATGCTGCTGAACTATACGGGGACCACCGACGCCATGTTCACGTTGGCGCATGAGGCGGGCCATTCGATGCATAGCTGGTTCTCCAAACAGGCCCAGCCCTACCACTTGGCGGACTATGCCATCTTGGTGGCAGAGGTGGCCTCCACGGCCAACGAGAGCCTGCTCACCGATCACCTACTCAATGTGACGGACGACGAAAAGGTGCGGGCCTACCTGGTGGATCGGTACCTGGATTCGTTCCGCGCGACGCTGTTCCGGCAGGTGATGTTTGCCGAGTTCGAGTGGCGGATCCATCGGATCGTCGAAGAGGGCGGGGCGCTCACCACCGAGGTGCTGGACGAGGCGTACCTGGCCCTAGTGCGGCTCTATTTTGGCGATGCTATCGCCTTTGACGAGGCCGACGCGCCCATCGCCTGGGAATGGGCGCGCGTCGACCATTTCTTCTATGATTTCTACGTCTACAAGTACGCCACAGGCATGGCGTCAGCCATCGCCCTGATGCGACGGGTGCTGGAGGATGGTGAGCCCGCACGGCGTCGCTATCTGGACTTGATACGGGCGGGCGGGAACGGCTATCCGCTGGAGCTGCTGCGGCGAGCGGGGGTGGACCTGACCACGCCCCAGCCCGTCTCTGAGGCGCTGGACGAGTTCCAGCGGATGGTGGCCCAGTTCGAGCAGCTCACGGCACGCTGATCGGGCTCTTGGTAGGCTAGAGCTTGTAGCCGATGGTGCGCAGAAATCCGTGGCGCCAGGCGACGTCTTCGGGGCCTTCGACGCCTTTGGGCGCAGAGCCGTCCACCACGCCCAGGATGCCGCGCCCCAAGTCCGTCTCTGCGACAATGACCTGGGTGGGGTTGGCGGTGGCGCAGTAGATGCGGCACACCTCGGGCACCATCTTGAGCTGGTTCAACACATTGATGGGGTAGGCGCCCTCGCCTAGGAGCAGCACAAAGCTGTGGCCTGCGCCGATGGCCAGGGCGTTCTCGCGCGCCAAGGCCGTCAGATCGTCATCGGTGCCGGTGCAGCGCACCAGGCAGGCGCCCGACGCCTCGCAAAAGGCCAGGCCAAAGGCGATGCCGGGCACCGCGCCGACGAGGGCCTCGTGGACATCCTCGACGGTCTTGATAAAGTGGCTCTGGCCGATGATCAGGTTGGCCGATTCGGGCTTCTTGATGGTTACGACAGATGTTTGCATGGTGGTCCTTTCTGTTGTTCCCTGGCCTGCGCTCATTATAGCGCGAGTGCGGGCTCGCTAGAAGGCGCGGCGCACCAGCCGCAGCGCTCTCTGGGGCTGGCACAGAGCCTTTTTGTGCACATTGCATAATTCGGGGCGGTGCGGTCCGTCTTGACAATCAATCTCACCTATACTATCCTGAGAACATCGTGCCGCCGGTGCGGTACGTGGCATGCGTGTGACGGAAGGTTCGCGGGCAGCTTGGAGCTGTGGCGGACTAGGGGCTATCTCAGGCAGAGAATTGCCAGGGCGGCTCCAACGAGTGGCCCTGCGAACATGCCTGAGGCGCGGGCAGATCGATGCCAAGCCCGCTACACTGAGGAGGTGGTCGCGCGGCTCTGCAGACGGACTGTCTGGTCTTGACCAGCGGAATGCCGCATCCGCAATTGTCTCCGTGACACACCCTGTCGATGTCTCCACACAGTATGAGGAGAAGATGATGATCGGAAAACGTAGTTGGTGGGCCTCCGCACTGCTCGTGCTGGTTGCGGCGGCCATGGTGCTCTCGGCCTG
>CAZUZB010000212.1:0-2890 GCA_964624695.1 uncultured Anaerolineales bacterium
CGCGGTCGATATGCTGGGCCTCTCGCGCATAACGCAGCGCCTCTTTCAGCAGAGCTTTGCCTAACCCCCTATGGCGGTAAGGACGCAAGACGCCCATGCCAAGCAGGCAGACATGCTTGCGGTAGGGCGTCTTGTCGCGTTGCAGGGTTAGCCAGCCGGCGAGGCGGCCATCCACCTCGGCCACCAGCACGGTGCCGCCATGCTGAACGGTCAGCTCGATATGGGCGGCCTCCACGGCAGGGTCCTGTTGGAACGTGCTCCGGGAGAGATAGCGTCCCTCTCGCGCCACCTCGTCGATGGCGGCGACCAGGGCGGCGGCATCGTGGGCCGTTGCCGTACGGATACGGATGTCGCTCTGGTGAGACGTCGCCATGGGCTGGCTGGCTCCTTGGTCTAGTGGTGCTCGCAGGGTGTGGCGCCAGCGATCTCGCCGGCCAGATAGGCCTGCAGGGCGTCTCTCACCGTGCCGGCGGCCCCGGTGACGGCCTCGATGCCCGCCTGGGCAAAGAGCTGGGCCGCGCGCCCGCCCATTCCGCCGCTGAGCATCACGTTGGCCTCCAGGCTGGCGATAAAGCTGGGCACCTGACCGGGCTCGTGCGCGGGATAGTAGGGGTTGGTGACGGTGCGGCTGGATACGACCTGGCCGCCTTGCAGGTCGGCGACGACGAAAAAGGGGCATCGGCCGAAATGCATGGCCACCGGCGCATCGAGGCCTTGGTCACCGTCAACCGAGACAGCCACGCGGCAACGGGGCTGGTCCGTTTCCAGCTCTTGGATCTGGGACTCGATCTCGTCCAGGCGGCTGCGCAGGGCGGCGGCCTCTCCGGCCAGCTCGTCGGCTCGGCTAGGTCGCCCAACGCCCTGGCCGCTGGTTCCCGTGTGTGAGGCGACGGTGGGGCCGGCTAGGAGCTCCAACCGTCCTTCCGAGAGGGCCTCGACCGCAGCCCGCACGGTGTCGCCTTCTAGCGCGTAGACCTGGATACCGGCGGCCTGGAGCACCGCGCTGGCGTTGGGGCCGACGTTGGCCGCGAGGACGGCTTCGATGCCTTGCCCGATCAGCCATTGGGAGGCTTGCACGCCCGCGCCGCCGGACGCTCCCGTGGCGGGGTTCGGGACCGTCTCCGCCGCCATGGTGTCGCTGTCGACCAGGACATAGTAGGGACTCCGACCAAAGATCGTGCTGGGAGATGCCTCGAGGCCCTCGCCCTGGGCCGGTATGCCAACTCTCATCGCTGCCTCCTATGGAACGAGTATGAACGCTTCGCCTATATGCATGTTGCACATAGCAAGTATAGGCCAACGGGGGAGCGGCGTCAATCGCGAGAGGGCGAACGATTGTCTACAGGCACTCGGCCCAGGCGTGGAGGGCGGCGGCCAGCTCGTCAGGCGTCTCGGGTCGCATCAGCTCGGCGCGCATGCGGGCAGCGCCTGGGAGCCCGCGCATGTACTTGACCAGATGCTTGCGAAAGCAGATGGTGCCATGGCGTTCGCCAAAGAGCTCGGCCATGGTGCGGAGGTGCCGCTCCATGACGGCCAGGCGCTCGTCGATGGAGACGCTGTCTAGATCGCGGCGGGCAAAGAGCCACGGGTTGCCGACGGCGCCGCGGCCGATCATGACGGCGCGGCAGCCGGTATGCTCCAGGATGCGGGCGATATCGGCGACGGTGCGGACGTCTCCATTGGCGATGACCGGGACGTGGACAGCGGCGACCACCTCGGCGATGGCGTCCCAGTCGGCCTCGCCGGCATATCCCTGGACCTTGGTGCGGCCGTGGACCGCGATGGCCTGGGCGCCGGCGTCCTCGATGATGCGGGCGACCTCGCGATGGTTCAGCGAGGAAGCATCCCACCCGAGGCGGATCTTGGCGGTGATCGGGAGCGGCACCGCGGCCACGAGGGAGGCTATCAGGTTGCCGATGAGGCGGGGCTCTCGCAACAGGGCGGCGCCCCGCCCGCCGCCGGCGATGCGGCGCGATGGGCAGCCCAGGTTCAGGTCGATCAGGTCCGGCTGGAAGACGTGGGCCACGCGCTGGGCCGCTCTGGCGAGGAGGCCAGCGTTTCGCGAGAGCAACTGGATGGCCACGGGGCGTTCGCTGGGGTGAAAGGCATAGGTGCGGTCGGCCTCGTCCGATGCCGCCAGGACGGCGCGGTCGACGGCGCAAGGGGTATAGCTGATGGCCGAGCCCATCTCGCGGCAGATGCGGCGAAAGGGCTGATCGGAATAGCCGGCCATGGGGGCCAGGATCAGGTCGCCAGCGATGGCGACGTCCCCGATATGCCAGGAGGCGGACGGCTCGGCTGGTTGGGCTGCGAGGGGCTCGGTGTGGTTCTGCTCCATGGGGCTAGTCTAGCGCAGGAGCGCCGGCGGGCAAAACGTCGGGCGCCTGGCTGCGCGTGCGTTGACCCAGGCGCGACGGCCCTCTAGAATCACCTGGCGAGGGGATCGCTCAAGGAGGTGGCGGGATGGGGCGTGGTCGCGGATGGGGGCTGCTGTTCGGGTGTATGGCCGGGGCCGCGGCCGCTTGGGGGGTAGTAGAAGGGCGGCGATGGCTGCAGCGGCGTTACCAGGGCCGCGAGCATCTGCATTTCCGCGCGTACGAGGGCCCCGAGGAGTTGGCGGGCGACCTGGCGGCGTTCTGGAACGACCCCCCGCGCTTGCGGCGCCTGGGGCGCGGCCTGCTGGCGGAGCGAAGGCTTTTAGGGCGCCTGATGGTGGTGGCGGTGCGGGCCTCGCAATGTAGCTGCCTGTGGCCGGTGGCTGAGCGGGTGGCAGGGCGCTGGGGGCTGGATGGCGATGAGCTCGCGCGGTTGGGGGCAGGCGATCTGGCGGTGGCTGAGGTCGGGCAGGTGCAGGCGTTGCTGGTGGCCGTTCGGTATGGAGAGCAGGCCG
>CAZUZB010000213.1:0-2871 GCA_964624695.1 uncultured Anaerolineales bacterium
GCATACGCAACCGTGCTATGCTGGACACCTGGGCGACGGTATGATCGCGGAGGTGTGTCATGTCTGAGGTCATAGCCAGTAGCGAAATCGACGCAGCTCAGGCAGCTCTCCTGGATGAGATCAAAGAGCTCCGGCATCGTCTCTTGCCCAAGTTCCTCCTTGTGCTTGCAGCTAGCTTTGTGATCTGGTTGCTTTGGTCCTGCTGGCTGAGCGAAAACCTGAGCTCTTTGGAGGTGGCCTGGGTTGTTATTGCCGCCGTGGGCTTGGTGGCGGGCAAGCTATCCGCGCATCATTATCGATGCTCCACCTGGGTGCTCCTGTTGGGCGTCACGGTCGGCCTCGCACTGCTGCAGCTCGGAACCCCCAGCCCGGTGATCATGGCTATGGGTACATTGACGATCATTGTAGCAGGTTCGCTGCTCTCGTTCGTTGAGGTGCTTCTGATGGGGCTGCTTGCCTATGCAGCACTGGTGGGGATCTGGTTCCGAGTCGCGCCTGGTGTGATCCCGGCTGCCGTCGCGCAAGGTTGGGCAGCCTTTTACCTGTTGGTTGTGGTGGCGACGCAGATCGGCCAGTCACCCATGCGCGAGGCAGCCCATCTCGCTCTGGAGGGTTGGGTGCAACTCCGTAACGCGCTGCTTCAGGCTCGTGAACGGCGAGGCGAGCTGCATCGCGTGGCGCACGCCCTGGAGGAGGCTACCTACCGCATCGAGCGCATGAACAACGAGTTGACCTTGGCGCGGTATCAGGCCGAACTGGCCTTTGCCAACAAGGCCCGCTTTGCCGCCACGGTGAGCCATGAGCTCCGCGGCCCGCTCAACCTGATTCTGGGCTTTGCGCGGCTCATGGCTCTTTCGCCAGAACGCTATGGGGCGCCACTGCCTCGCGAGTATCGTGCGGACGTCGACACGATCTATGCCTCAAGCCGACATCTGGTAGCCTTGCTCGATGATGTCCTGGACCTCTCCCAAGCGGAGGTCGAGCGCATGCCCTTGGTCAAGGAGTGGGTCGATCTGAGCGATGTGCTGGCCGAAGCCGAGGCGGTCGTTCGCCCTTTGGCCGAGCGCAAGGGACTGCGCCTCCGTTCCGACCATGAGGGTCAGAGCATCATCGTGCTGGCAGACCGGGTGCGCTTGCGCCAAGTGATGCTCAATCTGCTGACCAACGCGGTGCGCTTTACCGAGCAAGGCGAGGTGCGGGTGGCGTCTGACGAGCAGCCCGATCACGTGGTTGTGAGCGTACACGACACAGGCCGCGGCATCCGTCATGAGGATCTGCCCCGTCTCTTCCAAGAGTTCTCGCAGGTCCATTCGGAGCAGGAGCCAGGGCAGAGCTCTGGCCTGGGCCTGGCGATCAGCAGGCACCTCGTGCAGTTGCACGGCGGTCGCATCTGGGCAGAGAGCGAGGAGGGTGTCGGGACAACGGTCTCCTTTAGCGTGCCGCTCACCGACCGTCCGCCAACCGTGGTACGCCGCATACGGGCGTTGCCTGGCCAAGCGCCCCTGCAGCGTGACTTGGTGCTCGTCGCGCACAGGAACGCGGCGGTGGTGCGATTCCTGGCTCGGCATCTCCAAGACTATCAGGTAGTAGGCTCTCCCGGAGTGGCCAATCTCCCGACATTGGTTCACAACCATATGCCGCGAGCTGTAATCGTGGATGCCGACCTCTCCGGGTCAGTGGCAGAGGCCCTCGACCGAGCTGGCCTTCGGGTGCCCCTCGTAGCGTGCTCGATGCCCAGCCTTGCCGATAGACCGCAGGACGAACGCCCGTCTAGCTACTTGATCAAGCCGGTGACCCAAGAGATGCTGGAGGCAACCCTCCACGAGGTCGTCCCCACTGGCGAAGAGCTTACGGTGCTCATCGTGGACGACGATCCCGATGCCGTGAGACTGCTTGAGATCATGCTGCGACAGGGCTCGCTGCCGCGCAGAGTGCTCAAGGCGAACGATGGGCAGCGTGCACTCGCCATCATGGCCACGACGCGCCCTGATCTGGTTCTGATGGATCTGGTGATGCCGGATCTCGATGGGAACGCCACGCTGGCCCGCATGCGGATGGACCCACGGCTGCGGGATGTGCCGGTGGTCGTCATTTCGGCGCGCGATGCTACCGATGATATGGCCAGCCTGGGATCCTACCTCGAGGTGCGCACCCCGCAGCCCGTAGCTACAGGGGAGGCCGTCAAGCGTTTGCGGGCGGTGCTGCAGACGTTGTCTCCTGCCTACCTGCCGTCGGTAACAGCTCCTGAACCGCGGCTAGAAGCTCGTTCGGGCTAATCGGCTTGTTCAGTACAGCGTTGGCTCCCAGTGCCAGGGCCAACTCGGGCTGCTCGATCACCGAACACACAACCACGGGGATCCTATGATCCGCGTAGCTCGCAGGCACACCCTCGCCGGCGTTTGCTCGTAAGCGTGCCAGAATCGCCCAGCCATCCTCTTGCGGCAGGATGACATCGAGCAAGACGAGGTCGGGCATTCCCCGGTCAAGATGCTCTTGCGCCTCGGCCGCATTGCGCGCGCTGGTGACGTGATACCCAGCAGCTTCCAGATAGCGGGCATAGAGCTCGCTGGCGCGTGCATCATCATCAATGGCCAGGATGGTGGGCTGCGCGCGGAACACGGGCAGTGCAAGATGCAGAGCGGGGTCTCCGCTGGGCGTATCGTCGATCCAGATTCGCCCCTCACAGGCAGCAAGAAGGCGCCGCCAAAACGACTCCGCAGACGCATATGCCACTGCCCTCAGCCTCTCGGGCTGCTGTGTCGCCTGGAGACGCCACCAAGCTTCGTTGCCGTGGTCTGCAAGGCATATCTCTAGCCTGTCATCCTCAAGGTTGCTGAGGCACTCTGCCAGCGCGCCGAGGAGCACCTGCCG
>CAZUZB010000214.1:0-2848 GCA_964624695.1 uncultured Anaerolineales bacterium
AAGAAGGTGTGCGCCTGATCACCCATGATCACTTCGTCGCCCCGCCCACAGTGGGCCAGCAACGACACCAGGTTCCCCATGGTACCACTCACGACAAAGAGAGCGTCATCCTTGCCCAGACGCTCGGCCGCTTTGCGCTGCAGGCGGTTGACGGTACTATCCTCACCGTAGACGTCGTCGCCCACCTCGGCCTGGTACATGGCCCGACGCATGGCCTCGGTCGGCTGGGTCACCGTGTCGCTGCGGAGATCGATCATCAGGCGCCTCTCTGTAGGTTGCGGGTACACTCGTCCCGCATAGTACGAGAGTTGCGAATGGGCGTCAAAAGAGAGTCCGTTGTGGCCGCCCTGCCTTGGGCGCACGATCTCGAGAGACGTGCACCACCACCCAACTCGCCGGAGGGTATCATGCCAACCTTGCCCGAGATCCACATACGCGACCCGTTCATCCTGGCCGTTCCCGAGCACCAGCGCCACTATCTGATCGGCACGCCCAGCTACCGCACCATGGCTGGCGCCGTCAGCGGGCAGGGCAGCGCGCTGGACCTGTTCCACTCCCCCAGCCTGGAGACCTGGGAGGGACCGATCACCGTCTTTGAGCCGCCAGCGGAGTTTTGGGGCACGCACGACTTTTGGGCGCCCGAGCTGCACCACTTTCAGGATAGGTTCCTCATCCTGTGCTCGTTCAAGGCCCCCAATGCCCGTCGCGGAACCCATATCCTGGTAGCCGATGACGTCTTGGGCCCCTACCAGCCGCTAACCGCAGAGCCCTCCACCCCACGAGAGTGGGAATGCCTGGACGGCACCCTGCACGTTGACGAGCACGGCGCCCCCTGGATGGTCTTTTGCCACGAATGGGTGCAGGTGGGAGACGGGGAGATTTGCGCTGTCAAGCTATCCAGCGATCTGGCTCGGGCAGAGGGAGAGCCCACCGTGCTCTTTGCCGCGTCGAAGGCGCCCTGGGTGGAGGCCTACCCCAAGCCCGGCTGCTTTGTCACCGATGGCCCCAGTCTCTACCGGGCATCGGACGGTGCGCTCCTCATGGCCTGGTCCAGCTTTGCCGGGGGACGGTACGCCGTGGGAGTGGCGCGGGCTGCCAGCGGCTCGGTGCTAGGGCCGTGGGAGCAGGGGCCAGAGCCGCTCTATGACGACGACGGCGGCCACGGCTCCATCTGCCGCACTCTGGATGGCGGCTTGGTGCTGGCGCTGCATCGCCCCAACAGAGCGCCCGACGAGCGCCCCTTGCTCTTGCCCTTACAGGAGCGCTATGGGGCTCTGGTCATCGGCTAAGGAGCCGCCTCAGCCATGAGTCGATCCAGCACCTCTTGCAGATCCTGCGGCAGCGGGCTGGTGAACTCGATCGTCTCCCCCGAGGCAGGATGCTTGAAGCCCAGCCGGTGGCTATGCAGGAACTGCCGCGGGGCCTGCGGCCGCGCGCGTCGGCGTCCGTAGACCTTGTCGCCGACCACGGGATACCCGATGGCGCTCAGGTGCACGCGAATCTGATGCGTACGCCCTGTGAGCAGCTTGACCTCGATATAGCTGACGCCAGGCAGATGATCGAGCACCCGGTACTCGGTCCGCGCATAGCGCCCTTTGGGGGAGACGGCCATACGGGTTCGACGGTGACCATCGCGGGCGATGGGGGCCTCGATAGCGCCGACCACTGGATCGAGGTGGCCATGAACCAGCGCCAGATAGGTCTTGCTGACCGTCCGGGCCTTGAACTGCGCCCGTAAGCTCCGTTGCGCTTCCGCCGTGGCCGCCACCAGCAAGAGGCCGCTGGTATCGCGATCCAACCGATGGACGATGCCAGGCCGCTCTGGATCCGCGTTCGCGGCGACGATGTCGGGGCGGTAAGCCAGAACGGCCGCCAGCAGCGAACCCTCGGCCTGCCCCGTGCCGGGGTGGACGATGATACCGGCGGGCTTGTTCACCACCAGCAGGTGCTCATCCTCGTAGACAACATCCACCGGGCATGGCTCGGGCGTCAGCGTGGGCTCTGGCAGCGGGGGCATGGCCACGCACACCCGGTCACCCTCGGAGAGCGACGCGGCAGGCTTGGCAGGTTCGCCGTTGACGGTGATCTGCCCCTCTTGGATGAGCCGCTTGACCTGCGACCGCGAGAGCACAGCAATCTGATCCGCGACAAAGCGATCCAACCGCTGCCCCCCCGTGGGGACGGTGAGCGTCACCTGCTGCATCAGCCTACTCCGTTCACGCCTGGGGAGGCACCGCGTCGGGGCCATTCTCAATCTCGGCCGCTGTGACCGAGGGGGCGTCCTCATCGCCCTGGATCTCTTTGGCGGACTGGGATGGCTCCATGAACAGGGCATAGATGGCCAGCAGGATCGTCCCGATCAGGATGCACGCATCGGCAATGTTCCAGATCGGCCACCAGCGAAAGTTCACAAAGTCGGTCACATACCCCGCCGTGACGCGATCGATCAGATTGCCTGTGGCGCCACCCAACTGCAACGTCAGCGCCAAACGAAGCAAAGCCGACTGCTCGGCGAGCTGGCGGTGGATCACCAGTATGGCAGCCACCACGACAAATGCCAGAACGATAAAGACAGTGTTCATGCCGCCAAACAGGCCGAACGCAGCCCCTGTGTTGCGGATGTGCGTAAAGGTAAAGATGGGATCCAGCCAAGCGATCGGCTGCCAGGAGCTGTTTAGCGGGATGGTCTGCCGCACCCAATGCTTGGTAAGCTGATCCAGCACGATCACCACGAGAGCGCCCACGGGCACTATGCCACCCTGCCTCAGCCACCGTCGCATCAAGATTCGCTCCTCTGGTTCGCCCGATCCTCTATGAGACGCCTCATCATCAAGGCGAACTCTACCAT
>CAZUZB010000215.1:0-2790 GCA_964624695.1 uncultured Anaerolineales bacterium
TGGGTTCATCGATCGGCCGATCTCCTGCTTTTCCATGGTAGTCCGGGGCCATCACGATCTGGCGGGGCTCTACTATGGCGGCCTACAGGAATCACAGCGGGCGGCGGCCGCGCTATCGGCCCAGGTCAACGTGGTCTGGGTTGACAAGCCCTACCAGACAGTGCTCTCGGTGATGCCAACCCTCTACGACGACGTCTGGACGGGCGCCAAGGGCATGTACAAGATGGAGCCGGTGGTGGCCGATGGTGGCACGGTGATCATCTATGCACCGCACATTGACGAGATCTCGTACACCCACGGCAAGTACCTGGACGAGTTCGGCTACCATGTGCGCGACTATTTTCTGGCGCAGTGGGATCGCTACAAGGGCTATCCGTGGGGTGTGCTAGCCCATTCCACCCATGTGAAGGGCGATGGCACCTATGTCAACGGCGTCGAGTCGCCGCGCATCCAGGTGGAACTGGCCACCGGCGTGCCAAAGGAGCGTTGCGAGCGGATCAACCTGGGTTACCGCGACCCCGCCAGCATCGACGTGTCGGCTTGGCAGGGGCGAGAGGACGAGGGTATCCTGGTGGTGCCGCGAGCAGGAGAGATGCTCTACCGTCTGAAGGATGAACAGGAGGGGGCATGAGCAAGTACGACATCGGTCTCGTAGGTCTGGCCGTGATGGGCCAGAACCTGGTGCTCAATATGGAGCGGAACGGCTACTCGGTGGCGGTATACAACCGCACCACCGAGCGGATGCGCGAGTTTGTCGCCGAGCGGACACAGGGCAAGCGGATTCTAGGCTGCGCCACCCTCAAGGAACTGGTGGGAGCGCTGGAGCGCCCGCGGCGGGTGATGCTGATGGTGCAGGCGGGCGATCCGGTGGATGCCGTCATCGCCGAGCTCAAGCCGCTCTTGGCGCCGGGCGACCTGATCATCGATGGCGGGAACTCGTTCTACCAGGATACCGAGCGGCGCGCCGTGGCGCTGGCCGAGGAGAGCCTCAACTATATCGGGACGGGCGTCTCGGGCGGTGAGGAGGGCGCGCTGTGGGGGCCGGCCATCATGCCCGGTGGCCAGCCGGAAGCCTATCGCCTGGTGGAGCCGATCTTGACGGCCATCGCCGCCAAGGCCGAGGGCGACCCCTGCGTGGCCTACATGGGGCCGCGGGGGGCTGGGCACTATGTCAAGATGGTGCATAACGGCATCGAGTATGGCGACATGCAGCTCATCGCCGAGGCCTATGACGTGATGGCCCGTGGCCTGCGGATGCCGGCGGCCGAGCTGGCCGAGGTCTTTGGCCAGTGGAACCAGGGCGAGCTGCAGTCGTACCTGATCGAGATCACCAGCGAGATTCTGGCGCGGGTGGATGATGAGACGGGCAAGCCCCTGGTGAACCTGATCCTGGACGAGGCCAAGCAAAAGGGCACCGGCAAATGGACCTCGCAGGACGCGCTGGATCTCGGCGCGCCGACGCACACCATCAACGCGGCCGTGGAATCGCGGATCATCTCGGCCTACAAGGATGAGCGCGTGGCGGCCAGCCAGGTGCTCACGGGCCCCGCCATCAAGTTCGATGGCGATCGCGACCAGATGATCGAGGATGTGCGCGATGCTCTGTATGCCGCCAAGATCTGTTCCTATGCGCAGGGCATGGGGCTGTTGCGGGCGGCGTCCGCCGAGTACGACTATGACCTGGATATGGGCGCCATCGCGCGCATCTGGCGGGGCGGGTGCATCATCCGCGCGCGCTTCCTGAACGACATCGCGGCGGCCTTTGACCATAACCCCAAGCTCACCAACCTGATGCTGGATCCGTTCTTCCGAGACGAGATCCTGGCGCGTCAGGGCGCGTTGCGGCGCGTCGTCACCACGGCCGTCAGCATGGGCATCCCGGTGCACGCCTTTGCGTCGTCACTGGCCTACTTTGATGCCTATCGCACCAAGCGGCTGCCGGCCAACCTGACGCAGGGGCAGCGGGACTACTTTGGGGCTCACACCTACCGCCGCATCGACAAGGAAGGTTCCTTTCACACCGAGTGGACCGAGTAGGGTGGGCGTGTCAGGAACCGAGAGGGGGCATGGGTGAAGCGCCGTAACGTGATCGTGGCCCAATCGGGCGGGCCGTCGCCGGTCATCAATAGCAGCTTGCGGGGCCTGGTCGAGGCCATGCGTGCCGATCCGGGCACGTTCGGCACCGTCTATGCCGGGGTGAACGGCATCGAGGGCGTGCTGCGCGAGGAGCTACTGGACCTCTCCGCTCAACCGTCGGAAGAGATCGCCCTGCTTGGCACTACGCCGGCGGCTGGCGCCATCGGCACCTGCCGCTACAAGCTGCGCGAGAGCCAGCGCGAGGATTTCGACCGGGTGCTGGCCGTCCTGGATGCGCACGATGTGGGCACGTTCGTCTATATCGGCGGCAACGACTCGATGGATACGGCCAACAAGGTGGCGCGGCTGGCTCATGAGCGCGGCGCCGACGTGGCCGGCATCGGCGTGCCCAAGACGATTGACAACGACGTGGGCGACCCCGAGTTTCGGCTGATCGACCACACGCCCGGCTATGGTAGTGTGGCGCGCTACTGGGCGTATGCGGTCCAGCGCGCCAACGAGGAGAACGCCGGCTCCTTTCCGGCGGACCCCGTGTTGGTGATGCAGGCCATGGGACGACGGATCGGCTATATCCCGGCGGCCGCCCGCCTGGCAGACCCGGATCGGGAGCTGCCGCTGCTGATCCTGCTGGCCGAGATGCGGCCCACGCTGCCCGAGATCGCCGACCGGGTCAACGATCTGCTGCGGACGCGG
>CAZUZB010000216.1:0-2745 GCA_964624695.1 uncultured Anaerolineales bacterium
TGGCATCCGGTGGCGGTGGAGGCCTGCGACGCCTGGGGGCACTGCGCCGTCGGATCGGGCGCCGTGCGGGCGATCGCCGGGGGCAGCTCGACGCTGACGGTCTCCAGGGCAACGGCGCTATGGGGCCAGGAGCTGACGTATACCCTCAGCCTGCACAACACGGCTGCCGAGAGCGCCCAGGTGACCGTGACCTTGCCGCTGCCCGAGCATACCATCTACCAGTCACACACGGCTGGCGCCTGGGACGGGAGCGCGCTGCGCTGGGCGGGCACACTGGCCCCCGGCCAGGAAACGTCGGTGCATCTGGTGGTGCAGGTAAGCGCGGACGCCCCCGGCGGGGCGTGGATCGTCGCCACCGCCGCGTTCGACATCGACGGGAACCAATATAGCCGCAGCGCCCGTACCCAGGTGGTCTCGCCGCTGTATCTGCCGTGGATCGCACGGGGCGGCTAGGGCGGGGCGGCTTACCCTCGCGCGCGTTTTGCATCGGGGCGCGGGCTGGGGTAGCCTAGGATGAACGTCAGACGATGGGGCGCGCGTCCAGGACGTATGGCCCCCAAGCATGGCACAAGGCTGGTGTCACGTGACCCCTGCTACGACGACCGCTCCCGACATTCTGATCATCGTCCTGGATACGCTCCGCGCCGACCGCCTCTCCTGCTATGGCTATTCGCGACGTACGAGCCCCCACCTGGACCGCTTCGCGGAAAGCGGCGTCCTGTTCGAGCGAGCCATCTCGCCCGCCCAGTGGACCATCCCGGCCCACGCGTCGCTGTTCACCGGCGAGTATCCCAGCACCCACGGCACAGCCCAGATCCATGACCGCCACCATCCGGGCCTGATGACGCTGGCCGAGCGGCTGAGGTGTGAAGGCTATCGCACGGTGGGATTCTGCAACAACCCGCTGCTGGGCGTGGTGGACAATGGGCTGGACCGCGGCTATGACGCCTTTTACAACTATGGTGGGGCCATCCCCAATCGCCCGGACATCAGCGAGGCCCGACCCAACATGATCAAGCGCATCGGCGTGCGGCTGGCCCGGGCGGGGCAGCGGGTGGTGGGGCCGATCCAGGATCGGTTCGCCCGCAGCGAGATCCTGCTAAAGCTGGCGCTGAATCCGACCCTATCCCGATTGTGGCAGGGACGGGTGAATTTCAAGGGCAACACGGCCCTCTCATTGCGCGACCTGGTGGGCTATTTGCAGACGCGGCGCAAGCGCGGGCGAAGGCAGCCCTTGTTCGCCTTTGTGAACCTGATGGAGGTGCACTTGCCGTTCCAGCCGCGGCCGCGGTTCATCCAGCGGTTCGCGCCCTATTGGAACGACGACCGTGAGGCGCGCCAGTTCATGCAGGACTATAACGGGCAGCACTATCGCTGGATGGTGCCCATGCGCGAGCCGCTCCCCGAAAAGCAGGATCGGGTGCTCAACGACCTGTACGACGCCGAGATCGCCTTCCAGGATCACCTCTTGCGGCACCTGTTCGCCTATCTGGATCAGCCCGACGTGCGCGACAACACGATGGTGGTGTTCACCTCGGACCATGGCGAGGGGCTGAACCACCACGGCTTTGTGGGCCACTCGATGGTGGCCTATGATGATCTGCTGCATGTGCCGCTGGTGGTGCGCTACCCGCGGCTGTACCCGGCCGGCGTCCGGGTCAAGCGGCCGGTGAGCATGCGGCGCGTCTTTCACACGGCGCTGGAGGCGGCTGGCATCACCTCGTTGCGCGATGAGACCCACAGCGACGGCCCGCCGGTGGACCTGGCGGCGCTGAGCCTGCGGACGGCGGTGGCGGGCAACGGCGACGACCCGGATGGCGACGGGGTGCTGGCCGAGGTCTACCCGCCGGACACGTTGATCCACCTGATGGAGGCGCAGGACCCGGCCGCCATCGACGAGTTCCGCTGCCGCGCCATGCGGCGGGCGATCTATCACGGGGCGCACAAGCTGATCAGCGTGGACGAGCAGCCCGACGAGCTGTTCGATACCGCGGCCGACCCCGGCGAGATGGACAACCGCCTGGCCAGCGAGCCAGAACGCGCGGCTGCCCTGCACCAGGCCATGGAAGCGATGGTGGCCGAGGCCGAGCTGCGCCGCCCCGAGACCTGGGCGCACGAGCGATTGCGCCTCCAAGAGGATCAGGCGTTGCAGGAGCGGCTGCGGGGCCTGGGCTATATCGAATAGGACAAAGGGGTAAAGCCGATGCAACTCGCCCAACGGATTTCGATGCTCTCCAGCGAATCGGCCTTTCGGGTTTTGGCGCGGGCCCGCGCCCTGGAGGCTCAAGGGCGCGATGTGGTCCACCTGGAGATCGGCGACCCCGATTTCGCCACCAGCGAGCATGTGGTGGAGGCGGCCTGCCGGGCGCTGCGCGACGGCGCCACCCATTATGCGCCCCCGCCGGGGATCCCGGCGCTGCGCGAGGCGTTGGCGCAGCACATTGGCGAGAGGCGGGGCATCGCGGTGTCGCCCGAGCAGGTGGTGGTGACGCCGGGGGCCAAGCCGGCGCTGTTCTTTGCGCTGCTGGCTCTGGCCGAGCCGGGGGTCGAGGTGCTCTATCCGGATCCAGGCTTTCCCATCTATCGCAGCGTGATCGGGTTCTGCGGGGCAGAGCCGGTGCCCTACCCCTTGCGCGAGGAGCTGGGGTTCAGCTTTCGGCTGGAGGACGTGCGGGCGCGCATCACCCCGCGGACGCGGGCCATCATCCTGAACTCGCCGCACAACCCCACCGGCGGCGTCATCCC
>CAZUZB010000217.1:0-2721 GCA_964624695.1 uncultured Anaerolineales bacterium
TCGCCACTATACGCTACGTACGTCGCCCAGTTCCCGCGAGCCACATAGCGCAGCTCCAGCGGCACGTTGCCGTTGGCCGCCCAGGCCGTCTCGCCGTAGAACTCTTTTTCCTCGGGCGGCTCCTCGCCCTTGCAGAACGTGACCGACTTGATCTGCCCGCCGGCTGGCGCCACCAGGCCCGTGTCACCATAGGAGCCGCCGTAGGCATAGGCGTGGGTCAGATAGCCCTCATAGGTCCAATCCAGCGACCGCACGATGACGCACATGATCGGGTAATCATCCGAGGTCCAGTCAAAGCTCGTATAGTTACTGTTAAAGGCGACCGTGACGCCAAGATCCGTCAGTGTCGCTGGCTGCCCAATGAAAAAGAAACCGCCCTCATTTCCTTCGCAGCAGGCGACGGCGTCGCAGTCCGCAAACCCCGACTCTAGCCACGGAAGGCGAAAGGCGGCCGATGGCTCCACCGACGCCGCCATCGCTACTCCACTCAGAGCCAACGTCAGCGCCAACGCCAGAAACAGAACCGACCTTGCCCTTTTCATCTTTCACCTCATCTGTACGTTTGCTTCGGCCGAGTACCCGCAGAGAGGGCATCGCAGCCATCTGGAGGACCGAACAAACTGCCGAACGACGCAAAAGCTCTCTCCGAAATCATGTCATACAAAAACTCCCCCTTTCATGAGGCGCGCCGGCCAAGGCGTCAGCCATCAAGAGGGGGAGCTCTTTATGCGATCTTTACGAATACAGTCTATACGATGCCTCGGTTCCGGTCAATAGACCCCGAGCAGACATTAACCGAATTGGAACCTGATCCTCGCCAATCTGGCCAAAGAGCAGCGGCTGAGACGCGCATCCCAGCCGCTGCTGCGTTGCGGCAAGTGTCGTGCTACCCAATCGCGTTGCAGATCACGGACCAAAGTCGGGGTCAGGGATCCCCACCACGGCGTGAGCGATCACATAGATCGCGCTGCCATCGAAGGGACCTTCGTTCGTGTAGAGCCCTGGCGCCACGGTCGGCCTCCCCCGGCGATCCAGCGGGAACATGCCATAGCCAGCGTACACGTGGGTCTCGTCGAGGATGTAGGGCTCGTCCAGGTCAAACTCAACCGTGACGATCCCAGTCGCGGCGTCGTACACCACCTTCACCGAGCCCACCAGCGTGCCCTTGCTGGTATCGCACTGCCCAGCGCCAGCCCACAGGTCCCAGGTGTAGGTGCCGGGCGTGATCGGGTTGGTCCAGCCCCAGTTGGCAAACGTGGGGATAAAGCACACCGCATCATCGCCCTTGGCGTAGGCCGTCTCATAGTCGATGCACTGGACGTTGACCTTGAGGTTTGCCCATGCGCTGCCGAGCTGGCCAGAGTCACCCTCGAGCCAGGCGCTGTTAAAGATATGGTGCGCTCCGCAATCGTCTGCCCCAAAGTCAGCCCAGGCAAAGTCCTCGGTGTAGGTGAACGTATCGCCGTTGGGCGCTGTGACGGTTCCCAGAACCTTGGTCTCCTCAGGCGGCTTGCGCCAGTCCTTGACGGTCACCGTCTTGTCGATCTCACTGGTGGGGTCGCCCCATGTGAGACTAGCGTTTCCGGAGTATTCGTCTCGCTCAGTGGTAACCGTCGCAACGTTCATTCCCTCGATCTTGCTGGCGACGTCGGTGCCATAGCTGCAGACCAGCGAGTTGCCGACAGGGAGGTCGTATGGGAAGGACACACCGCAGTCTACGTCGATCGCTGTGCCGCCCAACACGTCACTCACGCTGGTAACGACGGCAGGGAGATCGCCGGTGTTCGTGGCGGTGATGATGCCGGAGACGTTGAACCCGCTATCCTCATAGCCCTCGTAGGTCACGTCCACGATCCACTTGGCCCACTCGTTGCCGCTTCCGTCCACGTAGAGCCAGATCTTGGGGAAGTTGTCGAGCTTGTAGCCCTTCTCAGTCTCCACGCTCTTGGCAATGTCCCAATCGTGCGTGCGGATGAACGAGGTGACCGCCGTCTTGGTGACGGTGAGCTTCTCGACCAAACCCGGGCAACCGTTGCTGACCGTTAGCTGAACGTTGCCAGTGACGTTACCAACCCAGGTCGCGGTGACCGGAAACCCGGTCAGAGCGTCAACCGGGTAGTAGTCCGTCGCCTTGTGGAAGGCGCCTCCGGCGGCCTGGATCATGTCAAAGGTTCCCCACGGCCCGGTGATCGTCGCAGACTCTGCGCCCGCGGCCGTCAGCACCCACTTGAGGTAAGCGCCGTCTTCGCCGACAACGAAATCCTTGTCCTGGCCGAGGTCGGTCTCCAGCCCACACTTTTCGGTTTCGAGCACGCCATTGCTAAAGCCTTGGCCAGTGTAGGTCACCATGCTCGGGTCATCCGCCGCGGCCATCCCACCCAGCGCCAGGGTTACCGCTAGCACCAAGATCGTGATCAGACGTAGCTTTTTCATCTTCTGATCCTCTCTGATCCACTCTATTATAGCATGATGAAATGATGTACGCATCCGCCACACGGGTACGCGAAACCGACGGTCGAACGACGCGGGGGCTATCTGTGGTGTTCTCCCAATAAAAACCTCCCCCAGTACTGCGACCCTGCCTGGCGGCAAGACGCGCAATTGGGGGAGCAACCACCCACAGTGTAGACTTTTCAAGAACCAATGTCAATAGCGCAACGCTCTTGTTAACCAAACTGTTACTTTTGCCGAAACCGGCGGATCCGTTGTCCGCTCGCGCCT
>CAZUZB010000218.1:0-2707 GCA_964624695.1 uncultured Anaerolineales bacterium
ACTCTCCGAGGTGACCAACGGCCGAGTGATGCCCCTCACGTGCGATGTTACCGATTCGGCGTCAGTGGAGGCAATGGCCCAGGAGTTGTGGCGGCGGACGGGTGAGACCGGCCTGGCTGGCCTGGTGAACAATGCCGGCATCGCCGTGGCCGGCCCTCTGGAGGCGCTGCCCATGGAGGCCTGGCGGGAGCAGTTCGAGGTGAATGTGCTCGGCGTCGTGCGGGTGACCCGGGCTCTGTTACCGCTGCTGCGCCTGGGGAGTGGGCGTATCGTTAGCATCAGCTCGGCCAGCGGGCTGATCGCTCTGCCCTACCTGGGCCCCTATGGCGCCTCCAAGGCGGCGTTGGATAGCATGTCAGAGATCCTACGGTTGGAGCTTCGACCGTGGCGGATTCCCGTCAGCGTGATCCATCCCGGGCTGGTGGATACCGGCGCCCCCGGCCGGTTCCTCTCGATGGCGGAAGAGCTGCTGGGGGAGGCCGACGGAGTGATACGGCAGCTATACGCCCCCTACATCGCGCGGATGCATGCGTTGGCCCGCGGTCGCGTGGAGGGCGGCATGCCGCCTGAGCGCGTGGCGCAGGTCATCGCCCGCGCCCTGTTGGCGCGGCGGCCACGGCGCGTCTACCGTATTGGCATGGAGGCGCACGCCCTCGCGGCCGTGGCCCAGTGGATGCCAGGATGGCTGCGCGAGTGGCTGGTGAGCAGGGCGCTGGTGGGATCCCGAGACGGTGGCTAGGCCACGGGGTTGCCTTCCCGGCGGCGGGCGAGATAGCCCGCGCCAAGCATCGCGGCCACGCATAGGGCGCCGAGGACGGCCACATCGGCCGCGATCTCGGGCCACCCGCCGCCATGGAGGCTCATCTCAACGATGGGGCCGATCACATAGTACGTAGGAAAGACGCGCCCCACCCACTCGGGGATCTGTGGAAAGAGATAGACCAACGCCGGGGCGTAGAGCAGGATGCCCAGGCTCTTGAGGGTGGTGAATAGCGTGTTGATGTCCTTTACCCAGACGCCCAGCATGACGCCGAGGGCTGCCGCCAGGATCGCGCCCAGGGCCATGACCAGCACCATCAGGCCGGGGTGTGCGCCAAAGCCGCGGTTCATCGTCAGGATCACCAGCCCCATCCCCAGGCTGATGAGGGCGCCCGCTATGCCCTTGGCCGCTAGCAGCTCGCCCAGCGATAGCGGCGTGATGGTGAGCGCCGTCAGCGTGCGATGCTGCTTTTCCTCGACAATCGAGGTGGCAGGCACCATGGTACCGCCCAGGATGATGGTCATGATGACCACCAGAGGAAACAGGCGAATCTCCCAGGGAACGCTCGCCTGGTCCCCCACCAGGGTCGTGACGGTCTCGACCGGGATCTCACGTCCGGCTACCTCTACCAACTGACGGCTCAAGCTCACCGCCAGGACCGCGCGATGCTTGAGCAAGCTCTCTCCCCACAGGTAGACGTCCATCTCGGCGGGGGCGCCGCTTCTTAGGGCTGCGTCCAGGCCAGGCGAAAGCACGATGCCCATATCCACCGCGCCTCGATCCACGTCCCGCGTCAGCTCGTCAGCCGTGGCGTACGGGCGGACGACGAGGTACTCCAAGCCCGTCAGCCCGTCGACGAGCTGCGACCGGCCGGCGTCGACCACGCCCAAGCGTGGTTTGCCGGCAAAGATGGTGCCGAACATCAGTGAGATGAGCAAGCTCAGCACGACTGGAATGACGATGGCAAAGGCAAAGATCACGCTCTTGGAACCCAGGTACAGATCCTTGCCCACCAGAGTGGCGATCCGGCGTAGTCTCATCGTAGTTTTCTCTTGAGAACGGCGATTCCCAACCCGAACAGCAGGACGTCGACGGCGAACAGGATGACCAGGTTCTGCCACACCTGCCCCCATCCGGCGCCCAGGTTGGCCACTTGGTGCACCGTGTCGGCCAGGTGGTGCGATGGGATCAGCCTGGCCCACGCCGTCACCGTGCCGGGGAAGAGGACGCCAAAGGGCGGGATGGACAACACTATGATGACCAGCATGCCGATGCCCATCACAGAGAGCATCTCTTTGCCCCAGGAGGCCATCAAAAAGCCGATGCCAGTGACCATCAGCGCGCCCAGGAGTAACGTGAGCAGGATCAGGAGCGGCTGATGTTGGAGCCCGCCGATGATCAGCATCAGCAGGCTGACCTGGGCGAATGTCATCGTCACGCTGGTAAATCCCTTGGCGGCAAAGAGCTCGCCCACGCCCAACGGGGTGATCATGAGCGCCCGCAGGGTGCCCGTCTGGATCTCTTCGGCGATCAGGGAGGCCAACCCCAGCGTCTCCATCATCAGCACCACGACGGCCAGGAGGGGCAGCATCCGGTCGCGCGGGGGGATCTGACTCCCTCCCATATCCGGTCCGAGCGTCTCTTCATGGACGACGAGGTTCAACGGGCTGCCGCTCAGGCCGAGCGCCAGGGCCTCGACCAGAACCACCATCACTTCGCGCATCTCGGCCGGTGTGTCGGAGGGCACGAGGATGGCCACGGTGGGTCGGGCTCCTTGGGCGAGGTCGGCTAGCATTCCCTCGGGCAGCAAGATGCCGCCCATCACGACCCCATCCAGCACGGCCTGGCGCAGCTCCTGTTCCGAGTCCAGCAGCAAAAAGGTCAACCCCTGCGCCTCAAGGATCTCGGTGACGGTCTCGGCGTCGGATCGAGCGTGCAGGCCGATCT
>CAZUZB010000219.1:0-2675 GCA_964624695.1 uncultured Anaerolineales bacterium
GGAACGGAAAGGTAGGCAACCACATGGAATCTGCCATCTGCTGCTCGCTCTTGAGCGAGAGCTGCAGCAGCATCAGGAGGGGAACAAACGTCAAGAACCCCAACAAGCCCAGAATGATGCTCAAAACCCAGTCGCTGGGAATCCTGAATCGGCGGCGCCTCCGCGACACTGCACTCGGAGGACTAGCCCTGCGGATCTCGGTTGCACTCATAGTGATCCCCCTAGTGCGCCTCGTACTCGACTTCGGTGCGTATGGCCCTGTGGTTGATCAACGTCAGCGTAAAGATGAGGATGAACAACACGACGCCGATGGCGCTGGCCACACCGTATCGCCCCTCGTTCATGGCCGTCTTGTACATGGACCAGGCCGGCACCGTAGTTGCTCCTGCCGGCCCACCTCGCGTCACCAGAAGCTGCCAGCCAAAATCCTGGAACGATCCGATCACATTGAGGATCACGATCAGGCGGATCTGCGGCACGACCAAGGGCAGCTCCATGGAAAAGAACCGGCGCACCGTGCCGGCGCCGTCCATGATCGCCGCCTCGATGATCTCCAGCGGGATAGCCAAAAAGCCAGCCAAATAGATCAACAAGCCCACCCCGTCGATCCAGGGGAATCCCATAAAGATCAGCGAGAGCAGCGCCGTATCCGGGCTGTTCAGCCACGCCAAGCGCTGCATGCCCAGCCCAACCAAGATCTCGTTAAAGAGCCCGACGTTGGGTTCATATAGTTGCCGCCATACCAAGATGCCCACAAGGCCGGGCACGACGATGGGAAGAACGAACAAGAGGCGGAAGAAATAGGCGGTCTTTTCGCTCTTGACCCGGTAGAGCAAGGCTGCCCCCAGCAGCGGAAACACCGACGAGCGAAAGACTTGCCAGGCCGCCAGAATGAACATGTTCCGGAAGCCCTTGCCAAAAATCTCGGTCGAAGTAAAGATGTATCGATAGTTTCGCCAACCTACCCAATCGGGAGGCCGAAAGCCATCCCAGTTTGTGAACGAGTGATAAAAAGCCGAGAAGGCAGGATAGTAGGCGAATGTTATCAGCAGGATGAATGTGCCCGACATCATCGCGTAGCAGAACCAGTAGCGCCTAATGTTGTGAACTAGTTCGGCCCACCTGCTTCGACCTGCCGCGGCTACCGGCTCCTCGCGGGTGATCTCCATGGGCTACGTCCTCTCTAGCGGGCACGGTCCGGCAGCTTGCCTGCCGGACCGTGCTTGGCTCTCGTCTGTCCGATAGCTCGACTAGTCGACGGCCCACTCAGGGTTGACCTCGAGCACCTTTTCTACTTCAGCTTCTAGCTTGTCCTTGGCAAGTGCCAGGAAAGCGTCGTCGGTCATATCGCTGGGCAGATACTGCTGCCAGAGCTCGTACTCGGCGTTCAGACCGCTGCTGGATAGGCTCTGCCAGCTCTGATACGGAACGGCCCGGTCGTACGGCTCGTAGAACGGCGCCAGCTCGGGCATGCCCTCGGCACCCTTGGTGAGGGGCACGAGGCCGGTCTCTTTGCAGATCGCGCCGACGTGCTCGGGCACGCTGGACCACATCAGCCAGTCCATGACGACGTCGACCTTGCCCGGATTGGTCTGGGCCAGGTAGCCGGGCACGTGGTACTGCATGGCGCCCCAGGCGCCCTGAATGCGGGTTACCTTTTCCGGCGCGGCCGGCCAGATATCCTTGGTGACGACCGGGAAGGCCAGCCAGCTAAAGCCATGCGGCGGTGGATCGTTCTTGAGTTGGCTGACGGCCCAGTTGCCCTCCATGTACATGACCACCCGCCCCTGGCGCCAGAGCTGGCGATAGTCGAGCTGCCCCTCATAGCCCAGCGGGAAATAGGGCGTCATCTCTTTCAGCAGGTGGGCGAACTGCAGGTAGGCATCCCAGTCTGGGAAGGTGCCCATCTGGTAGCTCGTCGCCAGGTCCTTGGCCGTGATGACCATGTTGCCATCATGGTCCCAGTCATAGATGGTATCCCACACGAGCTGGTTGTAGATGTGGGCCGAGGCCCAGTGCGGGAAGCAGCAGGTCTCGGGCGAGAGATCCGCGCCGTACGGGATGTACCCCGCCTCGAGCAACACCGCCCAGGTATCCCTGAACTCGCCCCAGGTACGAGGCTCCTCCGTAATGCCAGCCTCCTCAAAGGCATCGGTGTTGTAGAGCGTCAAGACACCGGCGCCATCCATGTTGACGCCATAGAGCTTGCCGTCCGGCCCGGTCTGCGAGATGACAGCCACCTCTTCGAACTGATCGAACCAGCGCTGGTTGCCGCTCACGTACGGGTTGGGCAGCTCCGCCCAGGGGTCAAAAGCCAACGCCCAGCCCTTTGGAATGTGCGGCCAGAGATCCTCGGTGTTGGCCCAGTAGATGTCCGGCGCGTCCTGCGCGGTCATGCGCGCCATCAGCCACTCTACCACATTGGACCCAGCCGGGAATCGGTACCACTCGATCTTGACGTTGGGATGATCGGCCATATAGGCGTCTGCAACCTGGTCGTAAGCCACCTTGCGGACCTCGCCCGGCTCTAGCTCGGCATTGGGGTCCGTGGGCTCGGCCGATTGCGCCCAGTGCAGAATCGTATAGGTCTCGGCGACCTCTTTGGCCGGCTCGGTGGTGGCTACCGGCTCCTCCCCTTTGGGCGCGGCCGTCGGCGTGGCGCTCGGCGCGCAAGC
>CAZUZB010000220.1:0-2670 GCA_964624695.1 uncultured Anaerolineales bacterium
GCGTGGATGATCCGGCTGTGGTCAAGGACGCCATGGCGGCAGTGCGGTACGACGGGGTGTCTGGTGAAATCACCTTTGATGCCCAGCACAACCCGGTCAAGTCAGCCGCTATCGTCAAGATCGAGAACGGGCAGAAGGTCTTTTACAAGTTCGTTGCTCCCTAGTCGGTTCCGAATCTCAGGGGGAGGGCCGAAAAGCCCTCCCCCGCTGATGATAGTGGGTTCCACCCGTCGTGGTCCCATGCAGCACGGCCTCGACTTGTAGGAGGCTTGATGAAAAGCTCGGCAATGCGGATCGTCCTGCGTGGCCTGGCATGGGCTCTCTATGCGGCTCTTGCTGCCGGGGTCGTGGGATTAGTGGTGTATCTGATAACAGAGAATGGGCCGGTCTTCTTTGCCCAGTCGCTGGTAGACGGGCTCCGTCTCGGATTTGTGTATGCCCTGATCGCCCTTGGGTATACTCTCGTGTATGGCATCGTTGGCCTCATCAACTTTGCTCACGGTGACGTCTTTATGGTCGGGGCCTTTACGAGCTACTTTGCGATTACCCGATATGGGTGGGGGTTCGTCCCCGCGATTCTGCTCGCCATGGTGGTGTGCACTTTGCTGAACATCGTGATCGAGCGCGTGGCCTACAAGCCTCTGCGGAATGCACCGCGCATTGCGGCGCTGATCACGGCCATCGGCGTATCGTTCTTTCTCGAGTACTTTACCGCACTGCGGTTCGTGTTCAGCGCCGACTTTATCACATACCAGCGGCCGTTTGAGGTGCAGGTATGGAATGTGGCTGGCGTGACGATCACCAACATCACCGTGATCATCGTGGCGCTGACCGTGTTTCTGGTGCTGGCGCTGCAGTATATCGTTAGCGCCACCAAGCTTGGCAAAGCCATGCGAGCCGTTCAGCAAGACAAGGATGCCGCCCGCCTCATGGGGATCAACGTAGATGCGATCATCTCGTTGACCTTTGCCGTTGGCGCGGCCTTGGCGGCCGCTGGCGGCGTCCTGTACGCCATCGCCTTTCCACAGATCTGGACATTCATGGGCCTGATGCCTGGCCTCAAGGCCTTTGTTGCGGCAGTGCTTGGGGGCATTGGTAGCATCCCAGGGGCGTTTATCGGCTCCATCCTGATGGGCGTCATCGACGTTGGAGTGGTCAGCTTTGTCCCAGCGGGATCACGGCTCCGCGACCTGTTCGCGTTCCTCGTTCTCATCCTGGTCTTCCTGGCCAAGCCGTCTGGGCTCTTTGGCCAGGTCCAGGTGGAAAAGGTCTAGGGGGGCACCATGGGTAAAGCACGTCGTTTGCCGACCTGGGTGCCGACCGGTGTGGTAGCGATAGCATTGTTTGTGGCTGTCCAGTACCTGGCACAATCGGGGCAGATCAGCACCTACTGGTACCGTGTCGTGCAGCTTGCGGGAGTCATGGCCGTGTCGGCGCTGGGCTTGAACCTCATCTATGGCTTTAACGGGCAGTTCTCGTTGGGGCATATCGGATTCTATGCCATCGGGGCGTACGGGTCGGCTCTGATCACCAAGGACTATGTCTCGCAGTGGAGCGGGGGGCAGTACCTGGCGCTTTCGTGGATGATGGCTGCCCAGAGCGGCGTCCTTTTGCTCTTGCTCATCACGCGCGTCGCGAGGTTTGCATCGTGGCAACGCAGAGCTCGCGAGGCACTTGATGAGTTTCTGCGCCCCTCTGAGAGCGGTATCCTGGTTCTTGTGCCGATGGTGCTTGCCCTGGCGGTGGCGGTCGCAGCGGCCGTCCTGGCGACCATGCTGCTGCAGCGGGGCCTCGATGCAGGATTGACTGCGCTCCTGGGTGTGATTGGAGAACGGGCCGGGCAGAACGTGCTCTTTGTGCTTGCTTTGCTCAATGGGGGGACCATGGCGGCTCTGGTGGCCTACCTGGTCGGTCTTCCGCTGCTGCGGCTTACGTCGGACTATTTCGGCATCGCCACGCTCGGCTTTGCCATCATGATCTATACGGCGCTTCAAAACTCGGACATGGTGATCCCCGTCATGAAGGGCGCGCGAGGCATGGTGGCTATCCCGCAATGGACCACCTGGGGCTGGGTCGTTGGCGTCCTCGCTGTGGTTGCTGTGGTGATGCGCAACCTGGTTCACTCGACGACCGGTCGCGCAATCGTCTCGGTGCGTGAGGATGAGATCGCTGCCAAGGCCATGGGAATCGACATCGCACAGTACAAGGCGACCGCCTTTGCCTTTGGGGCGTT
Source organism: uncultured Anaerolineales bacterium (assembly GCA_964624695.1). GTDB lineage: Bacteria > Chloroflexota > Anaerolineae > UBA1429 > UBA1429 > DAIRUQ01. The sequence goes on from CAZUZB010000220.1 coordinate 2,234, forward strand.
CTTTGCTGGCTTGGCGGGTGGGCTCTATGCGCATCTGATGAGCTTTCTGCATCCCAGCACGTTCAACGTGGTCAAGGGCTTTGACCCTTTGATCATCATCGTCTTCGGCGGCCTTGGCAGCATGACTGGCACCCTGGTGGCGTCGGCTGGCTTTGCCATGCTCATCGAGGGATTGCGCGTCCTTCTCCCGCAGGGGTTTGAGGACTGGCGATTCGTGCTCTATCCCCTGATGCTGCTCGTGGTCATGCTGCTGCGGCAGCAGGGTCTTCTGGGAACCAAGGAATGGGGCTGGTTCGCGGCACCTCGGCCAAGGCCTCGTGAGAAACCCTCTCCCGAGACAGCGGTCGCGGAGGAGATCTAGATGGCAGAGAGCGCAACGATCGCAGAGAGCATTCTCGACATCCGTGACCTGACCATTCTGTTTGGTGGGCTGAGGG
>CAZUZB010000221.1:0-2613 GCA_964624695.1 uncultured Anaerolineales bacterium
GCTCTGCTCCGTTCGGGGCTGACGGGCGCCGCGGCTAGAAGCCCAAGCTCTCGCGAAGCGCCTCGATCAACGCCTGCGCCTTGGCGGGCGACTCGCTCTCGGCGACGATGCGCAGCAACGGCTCGGTTCCCGAGAACCGCAGCAGCACCCACTGATCCTCTTCCAGCAAGAGCTTGGTGCCATCCATACGCGAGATATCCAGGACGCGGCAGCCAGCCAGCTCGTCAAAGGCGGCGCCTCCCAAGCGACGTGGCAACTGCACCCGCATCTCGGGCGTTGCCGGCAGGCTGAGCTCCTCCATATACAGCGAACCAACTTGGGTGCGCACGCGGTCCAGCAGCTCCGAGATGGGGCGCCCCGTCTTGGCCAACATCTCGGCGATCAAGGCGGCAGCCAGGATCCCGTCCTTGCCCAGAATGTGCCCACGGATGGTCAATCCACCGCTACTCTCGCCTCCGAGAACCGCCCCATGCTCTTGCATGCCCACGATGATATGCTTGAAGCCAACGGGCACCTCCACGCATATCTCGCCAAACTGCTTGGCCAGACGGTCCAGCATGTGCGTGGTAGAGAGGTTGCGCACCACGCCACCCTTCATCCCGCGAATCTCGTGCAGGTACCAGTAGAGCAGCAACAGCAGGTCATTCACCGAGACATACTGCCCCGCCTCGTCCACCACCGCGATGCGGTCGGCATCGCCATCGGTGGCAATGCCCAGATGATAGCCGCCTTCGCGCACCGTGTGCATCAGCAGGCCCAGCGCCTCCATATCGGGCGCGGGCGACCTTCCGCCAAAGAGCGGGTCGCGGCGACCATGGATCACGCCCACCCGACAGCGCGCCTCGGTGAGGACGATATCGAGCGTGACCTCGCCCACCCCATACATGGGGTCCACAGCCACGCGCAGGCCCGCCTCACGGATCGCCTCCATCTCAACCTGCGCCTCGACTGCATCCACATATTGGTTGGTATAGTCGCAGCGGGTGACGATCCCCGCCGCCTCGGCCAGAGGGAGCTCTAGAGTCACCACCAAGCGTCGCGAGAGGGCGTTGGCCTCGCCCGCGATGGCCCGCACCTGGTCGTCCAGCAGCAGGGCGCCGTCGGCCTGGAACACCTTCAGGCCGTTCCACTCGGGCGGATTGTGGCTGGCCGTAAAGGCGAGGCCGTAGGCCGCACCATGCTCGGCGGTGGCATAGGTGATCAACGGCGTCGGCGCGGGCTCGATCAAGAGCGCCGCGGGGATATTGTTGCCCGCAAAGACCTCGGCCGCCGCCTCGGCCGCCGAGTCGGAGAGAAAGCGATGGTCGTAACCGATCAGCACCCCCATAGCATCGCGGCCCTCGCGGATCAGTGCATTCGCAAGCGCTTGGGCCAGCCGCCGCACGTTCTGCATGGTAAAGGCCTCGCCGATGATCGCCCGCCAGCCGCCTGTGCCGAACTGGATGACGCTCTCCTCCTCGATGCGGCCCGGGCGCAACAGCCGCCGCTGGAGCACGATCTCGGCCGCCTCCAGATCCTCGGCCGTGTTGATGCCGCGAATCTCGTCCTGGTCGCCACTGCGATAGGCCTCGACGCGCCCGCCCTCCAGCACCATCTCGCCCACGGCATCGGTCAAGAGATACTGTCGCGTGTAGGCATTCTGGGTCACCCGTTGGAGGGCCTGCAGCAGCGGGCGCGCGCGAGCCACATACGCGCCGAGATTCAGCTCGCTGATGCGCCGCTGATCGGCCGAGGCATCGGCCTCCTCCACCACATCGATGATGCGGCCATCCTCGCCTCGCACAATGCGGCCATACGGCAGCGCCTGCGACGTCTGCGCGGTGAACAGGGTGAGATCCGCCCCCGTGAGCTGATGCCGCAGCACCAGCCCACGAATCGACGCCGGCCGGAACAGCGGCGTGTCGCCATACAGGATCAGCAGGTCGCCCTCATAGTGCTGGAGGATTCGCCGCATCACGAGCACGGCATGGCCCGTGCCCAAGGGTTCGCGCTGCACCACATAGTTCACGTCTGGGCCGAGGTGCTTTGGCAAGACGCCGCGCTGCTGCCCCACCACCACATAGATCTCCTCGGGAGGGCAGAACTGCCGCGCCAGGTCCATCACATAGTCGATCACGGCGCGGTCGCCCAACTGCTCCAGCGCGCGATCAGCGCCGGTGCGGGCATCGACCCCCTGACCCGCGGCCAGTATGACCGTCTTGAGCGGGCGGGAAAGGGGAGAGGCCTGCGAGGACCATGCGTTCGCCATCGTTGTTACCCTCTGTTAGCGCCGTCAGAATCCGAGCCCAGCCACAGGCTTCATCCTACCCCTGCGTCGAGATGTGTCAAACCATTGGCTTGCTCCAAGCACCGCATGGGTGCTAGACTCTCCCCAAGACAGATGTCATCACCGGCTAGAGGAGAATGCATGGCTGCCACAATGCGCGCCGCCCGTTGGATGGGAACCGAGTCCGTGATCACCGAGGAGATCGCTCGCCCAGAGCCCGGCCCCGGCGAGGCGCTGGTGCGCGTGGTGCTGGGGGGAATCTGCGGCACCGATCTGATGATCTACCTGGGCAAGCATCCCCGCGCCAAGGCACCCTTGATCATGTGCCACGAGTTTGTGGGCACCCT
>CAZUZB010000222.1:0-2589 GCA_964624695.1 uncultured Anaerolineales bacterium
GTAGCTTTGGCAGGCTTGAGCCAGCAGGTCGCGGTGGTACATGGCCGCTAGGCGGCCGGCTGCGAGGCGGTCGTCTCTGGCTCGGCTCCACGGGCGCGCACCGCCCCCCAGAGGGCTATCATGGCCAGGCCCATCAGCGCCAGCGCCGCGCCCACGCCCAGCGAGTCCGCCAGCCAGCCCAGCAGCGGCGCGATGGCCGCCATCATCAGGGTGGTCACCTGGGATTCCACCGAGAGCCCCGAGGCCATCACCTGGTGCGAGATCCGGTCGCTGATGTACGAGACCATCAACGGGCGGCGCAGGTTGTGCAGCGCATAGAGCGCTACGAACACGATCACCGACAGCCCCGCCAGCGAGAGCCAGGCGCTGCCTCCCGCCACCAACAGCAGGATGGCGCCCAGCACAAAGGTGGCATTGATGGCTGCCTCCAGCCCGTGCAGGCGGTGCGAGAGCCTATCGGCGCTGCGCGAGGCATAGCTGTTCACCAGATAGAGCCCGCAATACACCGCGCCGACCAGCACCGCCGTGCGCTGCGTGTCTTGCCAATCCAGGAAAAAGGGCAGCGCAAGGGCCAGGGTCTCGAGCACCGGCTGCATATAGTCCTTGGTCGCCTTGAAAAAAGCGTCGTAGCCAGAGCTGTTCAAAATGGCCCGCAGCGCCGCCGGCGATCGGAACACCCCCAGGAACTCTTGCAGGGTCGCCTTGAGCCGCCCGCCCAGGTCGCCCTGGGCCAGGGCGTTGATCTCGCCGTCCAGCGCTCGCGGATACCCCAGCAGGTTGATCAAGTCCAGCACATAGGGCACCGCCGCCGCCGCAAAGACATAGCGATAGTCGCCGCTGATGAACACCAGCGCCGCGGCCAACACTGCGTTCAGCGCTGACCCGAGCTGCGACGCGGCGCGGGTGCGCCCATAGTAAGACACCTTGGCGTCCTGCATGTCATTCAGGCGCAGGTGCTCCAGGATTAGCGCCTTGTGGGTGCCGGTGCGCAACGCCTCGCCCACGGCGAAAAAGAGCATCGCCAGGGCAAAGGGCCAAAACCCCGGCCAGATAAAGAACACCAGAAACGAGATGATATAGATCACGAACGAGAGGACCATGGCGCTGCGGCGGCCAAAGGTGTCCGCCACCATGCTGGCCGGCAGCTCCAGGATGCTGGTGCCCAGGTCTCGCACGCCATAGAGGACGCCGATCTGTAGGAACGAGAGGCCCGCATCCCTGAAAAACAGGATCAGGTAAGGATCGAAAAAGCGCAGGTTCTTGAGAAAGCCGTACAGCGCGAACCGAAAGAACATCGGGTCGCGCGTGGCGGTGACACGCAGTCCTTCGCTCAGATCCGAGGGCTTGTCTTGTTGCGGTGATGACATGGTCGTCTCCGATGACGATGCTCCCCAGCGGGAGGCTAGATCTCCTGGGCTTCCAGGGCGCCGACGGCGCCCACCAGCATCAACACCACCAGCACCAGCGCCATGCCCAACGCGGCTGCGTTGGTGAACGGCACGCCCTCGATTAGGGGGGCGACCCCCTCAAAGCCCGGCCCGATGGCGCTGGCCCAGGCCACCAGTCCGCCGGGCGCCAGCGGTCCCGCCCTGGGGATATAGCTGGCCAGCAGCAGCGCGCCGCACAGACCCACCGCGATGCCCGCTGCGCCGCCGGCGCTTTTGCCCAGCGTGCTGCCCAGCAACGTCGCCGCCGCATAGACCAACAACCAGGCCCATAGCAGCAGGTTCACCAAGGCGAACGGCCCCAGCGGCAGCGGCTCGAACAGCACCAGCGTGTACAGGTAAGCGCACAGGGCCGCCGCCAGCGTGCCGGCCGTCAGCAGCAACGCCTGGGCTGCCATCTTGGTCAGGACGAACCCCCATCTCGGCACGGGCTTGCTCAGCGCCATGGCCGCCGTGCCCCGCTCCTTTTCGGCCGCCACCGCGCCCATGCCCAGCAACACCACGCCCGGCAGCAGGAACTGGGTCAGGTTCTTGACGTACTGCACCATGGCATCGGCCGCGCTGGGCTCGGGGATCAGGTCGGCGAACGGTTTCATCTCCTCGATCCTGGATAAGATCAGCGGCGTGAAATACGCCAGCAGCGGCGACGAGATCCCCACGAACAAAAACAGCGCCATGGCGATCAACAGATGCCTGGTGCGGACGACCTGCAGCAGCTCCTTGCGCAAGCTGGCGGCCACGGCCGGCCACTGGCTGCGCCACGTGGGGCGGCGCCGAGATTCCGTGGTGCCCGTCAGGCCGTGCCGCTGGCTCCACAGCCAAAGGATGCCGGGCAGGGCGGTGGCCAGGAACGCCAGCTCCATCAGCCAGCGCGAGGACAAGAGCTGGCCGGCATACACGGCCACCATGTCGGCCACGGTGTGATAGGCGATGGCCAGCACCAGCCACCCGACGTTGCGTCGCTCGAACGCGCGCCACACCATCACCGAAAAGGTCACGTGCAGCGCCATGGCGATGCAGCGCTCCACCGTCGCCAGCGCCAGCGTGCTGTACGGCTGCTCCACGTTGACCATCTGGGCGGCGATCTGGGCCAGAACGTCTGCCGGCAGCCCCAGCGCCTGCCAATCCGCAGCGCGCAGCGCCA
>CAZUZB010000223.1:0-2555 GCA_964624695.1 uncultured Anaerolineales bacterium
GTCTCTCCTATCCTAGACAAAGGCCACATACGGATGATAGGGATGCTCTGATACCCCAGGCAGCAGATGGAATGTGCCGCGGAGGACGCGCTGCGCGTGCCATAGGCAAAACGCATCGATCGGTTCGCTAAAGACGCTCATCTCTTCCAGCGACAGGTAAGCTGCCCGATCTGTCTCGTGCCGATCCGGCATCGGCTCGCCACTGATGTGACGGCAGAGAAAGAGCAGATACAGTCGAGCCTCACCATTAGGGCCGACGTGGTTCTGGATACCCAGTAGCCCTTCGACTGAGGCGCATATGCCGGCTTCTTCGTACGTCTCCCGAACCGCGGCAACATCAGGCGGTTCCGGCGAACCATCGTCGGCTCTGCCCTGGGCAAACCCCCACGGCAGGCTCCATTTCCCCTGCAGGCTGCCATACGTTTGCCTCACGAACAGTATCGTAGCCTCGCGCACAACGACCGCGCCGACACAGAGTACGATGCCGGCCGGAGATGGCGACGATGTATGGGCCCGAGTCGCCGTGTCTCTGTTCATTGCCATGATCTCGCTCCCTGTCCTTGCGCACGGCTCAGCCGATGATGATGCAGCACCCCATTGGCACGCTGATGCCATGGCGGCTCGTATCAGGGGGCATATTACCCTGATCCTGCATGGATGCACACTCCCAGGCAAAGAAGGCGGTGCCCCGTGACTCTTTGACGGAGGTGCACGTGGCATTGACGCCCACCGTCGGGGGCTTATCATGGCCTGGATGGACCAATCCACGAAAGGGAGCCGGCGACAGATGCGCGAGATCCTATGGCAGAATGGGCGGTTCGTGCGCCGAGACGGGAGCACCTTTTGGGCCAGCGGCGGCGTGTTCGCCGAGATCATCTATCCAGAACGATGTGGCATCATCCGGCCCGAGGAGCGGCTGCATCGCGATGAGGACGATGGCCGGAGCTGGCTCTGGTATTGGGAGTGCAGCGACGACGAGCTGCGCCAGTGGCTGCGCTACCTGCGCGCCGAGGGGATGAACTATGTGCGGTACTTTTGCCTCAGCGCCCGCCGCCTCCGCGAGGAGCCGCTGGACGTGGGTGGCAAGCTCAATCCAACCCGCTGGCGCCAACTGCAGCACTATATGGACCTGGCCGCGGAGGAGGGCGTCTACTTTCACCTGGTGATCTGCCCTGAGCCGCGCACTACTGTCTATTTCAAAGAGGGAGCCCTAGAGAAGTTCGCCCTGGATTATTGGACGCTAGACGAGATCGCCAAGATGCCGGCGGGGCAGCGCGCGTTGCTGGATCCGGCGACGCCCCGGGTGGGCTATGACCGCTATTTTGACGATCCCGACGTCCTGCAATGTCAGTTCCAGTTGATCGAACAGATGGCGCGGGACGTGCGCGATCACCCAGCGCTGCTGTGCGCCGAGGTGTATAACGAGCAGCAGTGGGACAATGATCAGTTCGGCAAGGGGCGCTGTTTTCTGTGGGAGGTGCACGACGCCGAGATGGCCTGGACGGCCCGCATCGTGGACAAGATCCATCGGGAGCTGCCCGGCGTCCCCGTGTGCGTATCCTTTGCCGGCCTTGGTTTCACGGCGCAGGATCCTTTCACCTGGATCGACCACGTGGACATGGATTTCTACAGCCCCCATCTCTATCAGGCGCTGGCGGGCGTGCCGATGCAACTGGACTATTGCGGCGTGGCAGACGTGGTGCTGCTCTATCAGCATGCCGAGATGCCAACCATGATGGGCGAGTTCGATCCTAGCGATTTCCGCCAAGGCATGGGCACCGAGCATCTTTTGATCCGTGACATGGCCTGGTTCGCGGCGCTCAACGGCTGCCCGGGCTTTGGCATGTGGACCTCACGCGGCTGGAACGAGTTCACGCCGGCGCGTGAGATGATGGAGCGGATCGGGTTCGCTTCGCTGGAGCTGGCTCCGCCAGAGATCGTGGTGGATATCAGCCGGCAGGTGGCGGCGCTGGCGGCCATCGAGGCGGAGGCCAGCCCCGAGTGTGGGCTGCCGGGTGATTACTGGTGCCCGCATCGCCCCGAGGACCAGCGCCATATCTACTGCCAAAAGTTCGTCAGCCCCGCTATGGAGGAGCTGTGGAGCTGGGGCTATTTCGCACTGACGCACGGCCTGCGGTATGCGTTCGCTTGGCGGCCGGACGATCTGGCACGCGAAGCGTCGCGTTTGGTGTGGGATCCACGGGAGATCGGCTCCGGGGCACTAGGGCGGCTGCCGCAGCCCTTTGTGCCACCCGAGGGGTATCAGCTCAAGTATCTCTCATCAGCAGATGGCGCCATCCACGTGGCCTATCTGCGCAACTATCAGTACTATCGCGTGGGGGTGAACTCGGGGCGACGCAAGGGTGAGGTGCGGGAGGCTGCGCTTCACGTGGCGCTGGGCGAGGGCGCCTATGACGTGGAGATCTGGAACCTGGATACCGGAGGGCGCACGCGCACGGCCTGCGCGGGCCAGGCGGTGCTGGGCCTGGGCCGGACCAACGATGACTATGCGCTGCTGTTCACGCGCTGCTAGGCGCGTGTGCCGGTGGACGGCG
>CAZUZB010000224.1:0-2553 GCA_964624695.1 uncultured Anaerolineales bacterium
CTGGCACACAGTAGGGCTCGCTCACGTCAAAAGGCTGCGACTGGCCTGCGGCGATGACGAGAGAGTCGCTCGGGTCTGTGATCTGGACGAGCACATAGTAGCGCCCGGTGGTTAGCTGCAGAGGGCGATAGTGCAGGTCAATCATGCCACCACCAGAGAGCACACGAAAGCGGTCATCGTGTCCGTCGAGGCCGAGCGAATCGATGGCGCTGCAGAGGGTGTCGTCAGCGCGCAGCGTCCGCACATCGATCCGTCCGATCTGCTGCGGCGAGCGCGCTTGGTAGCACACCCGGACGGTGGCCTCCTGGTGGCTGAGCAAGCGGCCCTGGTCGGTTGAGGACGATGGCAGAACCTGCACGCTGGTCACGACGAGCTGTGCCGGCGAGGATATCCCGGCCGAATCTGGAGGCATGGGCCGGGCATGCGGTACGCTGGCTTGAATCAGAGCGCTTTCGTAGGCCGAAAGGGTCGCGTCAACAGTTCCGGTCGCCTGGATGCGTCCGCCTACGAGCAACATTGCCGTATCGCACATGCTGCGTATCAGGTGCAGGTTGTGTGAGACAAAGATGATGGTCACGCCTCGTTGCCGGAGGGCGCGCATGTGTTCGATGCACCGCTGACGAAAGCTGGCGTCGCCGACCGCCAAGACTTCATCCACCAGCAGCACATCGGGCGCCACGTGGGCGGCCACGGCGAACCCCAATCGCACGTACATGCCCGACGAATAGCGCTTGACCGGCGTGTCGATAAAGCGCTCCAGCTCGGAAAAGGCGATGATCTGATCGAGCTTGTCTCGGATCTCGCGGCGGCTGAGCCCCAGGATGGCGCCGTTGAGATAGATATTCTCGCGGCCGGTCAGCTCGGGGTGAAAGCCGGCGCCCAGCTCGATCAGCGAAGAGACTCGCCCGCTGACCGATACCCGCCCCATGGTGGGTTGGGTGATGTTGGAGAGCAACTTGAGCGCCGTGGTTTTGCCGGCGCCGTTCGGGCCGATCAGCCCCAGGATGCTGCCTGGCTCGATACGGAAACTGACGTCATCGAGGGCCCACAGCTCGCGTGAGCCGTTGCCGCGCACCTTGCTGCTGAGAGCGGCCAAGGTGCCGCGCAGCGTGCCCAACCCGCCCAGGCGGTAGCGCTTGGAGACGCCGGAGAACTCGACGGTGCCGATAGGTAGATCGTTCATATCAGATCCGCAAAGACGGGCTCGGCCCACTTGAAGAACAGGCATCCGCCGATCAGGAGCACCAGCGTCGCGATGGCGCCGCGGGCGAGGTGCGTGACGTCCGGCGGGGTGCCCTCCAAGAGCGTGCTACGGTAGCCCTCGATGATGCCGGCCATGGGGTTCCAAAAGTAGAGCGTGCGAAAGCGCTCGGGCACGATAGAGGCAGGATAGATCACCGGGGTGGCATACATCCAGACCTGGGTTAGCAGGGGGACCACAAAGCGCACGTCGCGAAAGAACACCAACAGCGCTGATCCGATCAGCACCACGGCCACCGTCAGCGCGATCTGCAGCATCAGCAGCGGGATCACCCATAGGCTGGCCCAACTCGGGCGGATGCCATAGGCCAGCAACATGCCAGCGACGATGATCGCCGAGATGACCAGATCGACCAAGGCCGCGCCCACGCTGGCCAGGGGCAGGATCTCGCGTGGGAAATAGATCTTGGTGACGAGGTTCAGGTTGTTGACCAGGCTGGCGATGCCAAAGCTTAGCGACGTCGAGAGAAAGGTCCAGGGCACCAGCGCCACGTAGGAGAAGACGGGGTACGGGATCTCTCCCGTATCCACCCGCACCAGTTGCGAAAAGACAAAGGTAAAGACGACGGCCAGCACCAGGGGCTGCAAGACCGCCCAGGCGATCCCCAACAGCGACTGTTTGTAGCGGATCTGGACCTCGCGCAACGTCCAGAGCCAGAGCAGGTCACGGTATTGATACAGCTTGGCCCAGTGCCCAACCAAGATACTCCTCCATCGTCCGATTCAGGCGGCACTCCAATCACCCGAACAGATAGCGATACACTGGCTTGGCCGGGGACTTTTGCAGTGCTCGCATGGCGAGCAGAGGAAGCCCCACGGCCACGGCCGTCAACAAGAGCTGGAACAGAACGGGCCAGGCCAGGATCTGCGGCCCGTATTTCTGGATGGCACGCGCCGCCAACTCGAGCACGGTGGTGTGCAGCAAATAGATGCCAAAGGTGGCTCCCCCCAGGATAGACAAGGCCTTGGCGCAGGACGCCGGCATGCCCTCGAAACTCAGAAAAGCCAGGATGCTGCTGACCGCATAGAGGCTGCCGGTGAGGGTAAAGATGCCCGGGCGCCAATCCAGGTCGGTGACGCGATAGATCCACTCGGTCTCGCAGACGGCCAGCGGCAACGAGAGAACGGCGATGACCACCAGCGCCCGCCGGTGCTTGACGAGCCAGGCCTTGAGCGGCGCCAGGCTGTACCCGGCTACCAGCCCTCCTACAAAGAAAAAGAGCCAGCGCGCGATGGAGAGGCCCGGAACCAGCGAGAGCGCCACGTCCGCCGCCGCGCTCTGGTGGCCGCCCA
>CAZUZB010000225.1:0-2543 GCA_964624695.1 uncultured Anaerolineales bacterium
GCATCCCGCGGATGAAACGCCGCATCCACGCCCAGAGGGGCCACCGTCGTGGGCGGCGTCCGTTCGATCAGCCGCCCGAGATCTCGCTCCGTGGCCCGCGAACTGACGATGACCTCGGCCGCCCGACGCAGAACGCCCCTCACCATACACCGGTAGAGCCAGCGACGCCAACTCGGCCCGCCGCCCTCCCGCAACACCCATGGCGTCAGGTCATGGATGGTGACCACCAGCGGGCACGGCAACCCCCACGGAGCGCTCCAGTGAGGGGCTAGGAACACAGAGCAGCCTTCCCGTCGCACCAAACGGCTCACTGTCAGATGCTGCAGCAGCCCCATGGGGTCATAGGGCGCGCTCAGCAGCGTGACGTTGGCACAGTCCGCCAGACGGGCCAGATCAAAGCGCGTGTTCGGCGCCCCCGGGTCGTACAGCACCACCAGTTGGTCGCTCGGCGCGGCCACCGCCAGCGCCTGGGCGAGGCTATAGGCGTACCGCCCCACGCCGGGGTAATGGTCCTGCATATAGCGCCCATCGACGGCGATCCTCATGGTCAGCGGCCCCCGCCATGCGCGGCTTGAACCAGCACCGCCTGCACCCGACGCGCGGTAGCGCGGGCGTCATAGCACGCCTCCGCCCGGGCCCGCCCCGCCGCCCCCAGGACGCGGCGCCGCCCCGCATCCCGCAACAGGGCCAGGGCCGCCTCCCCTAGGGCGGTAGAGTCGCCAGGGGGCACCAGCAGCCCCGTCTCGCCGGGGACCACGATCTCGTGGGGGCCGCCCCAATCATAAGCCACCACCGGCCGCGACGCCGCCATGGCCTCGATCACCACCCGCCCAAACGGCTCCGGCTCCACCGAGCAGTGCACCACCACGTCCATGGCCGCATAGGCGGCCGCCACATCCTCCATCTGCCCCGCAAACACCACCCGATCCAGGAGACGCAGCTCGGCAGCCAGCTCGCGCAGTCGTGGCAGAAACGGCTCCCGCTCTGCGAACACGGCTCCCCCCACCAGAACGAACCACGCATCGGGCCGCTGATCCGCCACCAGCCGCATGGCCCGCAGGAAATGGTCCTGCCCCTTCCACGGCCGCAACCGCCCCACCATGCCCACCACAGGGGCATCCACGGGCACCCCCCAGCGCGCCCGCATCTGCGCCGAGGCCTCGGCGTTTGCCGTGAACGCGTCGATCCGCACGCCGTTGGCGATCACGGTAGCCGCGCCGCCCAGCGGCTCCGCCGCCGCCTGAGACACCGCCACCACCGCCGACGCAATGCGCTCTAGCGTCCGCACGTACAGCCCTGGGGCCAGAATATCGCGCACGTACCAGACCAGCGGAAGGCGCGCCAGCACCGCGGCCATCGCCGCATAGAGCGATCCGCGGACGGTGTTGGCGCACACCACGTCGGCCGCCTCGCGCCGCGCCATTCGCTCCAACGCCACCGCCCCACGCCACAGACGCACCAGCCCCAGCGGATGTCCGCGCATCTGCGGCATCGCCACGGCCTGGCAGGCGACGCCCATCTCCTGAGCCCGCGCCAGCAGCGCCCCAGGCGCGCACGCCAGCGACGGCGTCACCAGATCGCGGTCGAGGCACTCTAGCAGCGACAAGAGGCTGTGTTCGGCGCCGCCCAGCGCTGGGGCGTGGTCAACGAACAGAACGCGCACGGGCAGGCTCGGTCGCCCTGGCGGAGGGATAACGCTCATGCGTCGCCCAAGGTGGCGCGTAGCCGAGCGCAGATCATCTCCAGCGCCACTCGGTTGCGCCCGCCCTCGGGGATGATCACGTCGGCATACCGCTTGGATGGCTCCACGAACTGCAAGTGCATGGGCCGCACGGTATCCAGATACTGGGCGATGACCTTGTCGAGATCGCGACCGCGCTCCAGAATGTCCCGCTGCAGCCGTCGGATCAGCCGAATATCCGCGTCGGCGTCCACATACACCTTGACGTCCAGCTCCTCGCGGAGCTCGGGCGTCGCCAGCACCAGAATGCCCTCCACCAGGATCACAGGACGAGGGCTCACCAGGGTGGTCCGCTCGGTGCGCCGATAGCTGGCAAAATCATAGACGGGCACCCGCACCGCCTCGCCCCGGCGCAGATCCGCCAGATGCTCCAGCAGCAGCTCGGTCTCCAGGGCGTTGGGATGATCCATATTCTGCTCGCGACGCTGCGCCAGGGGTAGGTGGCCCAGGTCGCGGTAGTAGGCATCGTGCTGGATGTAGGCGATCCGATCGCGGCCCACGTCATCCAGAATCGCCTGGGAGATGGTGGTCTTGCCAGCTCCCGTGCCGCCAGCGACACCTACCACCAACGGGATGGCATCCTGCATCATGGCAACCTCGCGCCGCCGAGCATCAGGCCGCCGCATGGTCCTCGTCACCGCATACCTCGGCTAGAAGCTGCTCCAACCCCCGTGGCGAGGCGATCAGCTCACACCGGCTCCCAGGCCCCCCTGGCCCCAGCACCACCACGGCAGACTCAGGGCTCCACCTGCGCCGAGCGAGCAACCCAACGCCCACCAACACGGCCCCCGCGATCCACGCC
>CAZUZB010000226.1:0-2538 GCA_964624695.1 uncultured Anaerolineales bacterium
GGGAACATGGTGAAGGCGACCCAGAGTGTGCTCAGAATGTAGCACACAGTGCGATAGGTCTTGTCTTGCCATGAAAGCTCAATCGTTGAGGGTCCGCGAAGCCCCGTGATCGACTCTCCTTGCGGAAGACCGGCGTCGGTGCGATCCATGGTTCCCCCTTTACATCCGCTCTTCGCGCATGGTATACAGCCGGCCAAGGGTGAGGATCAGAGTCATGACCAGAATGACCACCGCCCAGGCCGAGCCGATGCCGAACTGGTTCTGGACAAAGGCCCGCTGATAGACGCCCATGACCAGCGTCGTGGAGGCGTATCCCGGCCCGCCGGCGGTCATGATCCAGACGTCGTCAAAGGTCAGCAGGCTACCGGTCAGCGATAGTACGAAGAGGATGCCTACGATCGGCAGGATGCTGGGAAGAACGATGTACCAGGCGCGCTGGGGTGCGCTGGCTCCATCCATGATGGCGGCCTCGATGGTTTCCACCGAGATGTTCTGTATCGCAGCGAGGTAGATCAGTATGCCCATGCCGCCGCCCAGCAAGCCTGGCAGGCGCAGGGTGAGCTTGACCAGTTGTGGGTCACTCAGCCAGAGTTGGGTGGGCAGCCCCAGGCCTTGCATCACCGCGTTTGCCAAGCCGGCTTGCGGGTGCCAGATGTACTTCCAGACCATCAGCGAGGCAATGCCTGGCACCGCCACCGGCAGGACGTACAAGAACCGGTACACATAGTGTCCCAAACGAAGCTCGCTGAGAAGTAACGATTGGATGATGGGCACCCAGAAGCCACATAATAGGCCAAAAGCATAAAGAGTGAATGTATTAACGAGAAGAATACGAAATACCTCTGACCGAATGGTCAGAACGAAATTCTGAACCCCCACATAAGTGCCAGGTGGAGTGGCAACATCCCAGCGATACAAACTCATGAGCAAACCACGGATCAGAGGATAGTACCGTAAAAGCAAAAAAGCAACCACCGCCGGAGCCAGGAACAGGATGCCCGGTATCGTGCGCCATATCCGCTCCAAGGTCCGCGAACGCGGCTTGGTTCTGGTTGACATGCTCTCGTAGACCGCCATGGCCTCCCTCTCTCTACACTGCAAGCGCGGGCGGCGCATCCCCGTCTGCCCCCGCCCGCGCCACTGTCTCTAGAGGCCCCAGTTGGCACCCTCTAGACTGGATCTGACACAGACGTCACCCGCTCATCAAACCGGCCATATAGTCATCGAGGAACTCGGCCTGGCAGCGCTCCTCGGCCTTGCGCAGCTCGCCCACGATATCCGAGTTCGGATCACGCATGATCTCGTCCAGCGCCTTGTCCAGATAGTCCCCGCCCGCAAAGTCGGGCGCGGGCGACATGCCGCCAAACTCGAGCATCTCGATCAGCGGTTGGCCCCACCACTCGGGCACACCCACCGATACCTCGTTCCAGGGCATATCGGCAAAGGGCGAGGCGAAGACGCCCTGCATCTCGTTCTCGCGCCACCACTCGGCCTGCTTGCGCATGTTCTCTTGGCTGCGCATAAAGCAGATATAGCGCGCCGAGGCATCCCGCTCCAGGGCGCCCTGGCGAGCATTCACGGCATAGCTGATGCTGCCGACGCCGACCCAAGGGTCGATCAGGCTGGTTCCGGCCATGCCACTGGGCCCCATCGGGCAGGGGATAAAGTTGAGCTGCTCCGGCTGGAAGGTCGCCGTGCCAAACAGCCAGTTGAGCCAAGAAGGCATGAAGTTGAACGTGGCCGCCAAACCCTGCTGAAAGTTGTTCAGGTTGGTGCCAAAGTCGGCGAACGTGTCGGGGGCGGTCACTTGATGGCGGTAGACCAGATCTCGATACCACTCGGCCGTCTCGACCACCGCGTCGTCGGTATAGTGGAGCGTGATGGTATTGTCGTCCTTCTGCAACGCTACCGTGCCACCGTTCATCCCCAGAAAGATGCTGTACCCCCATCCGATCATGGGCCACTGGAAGCCCCAATGGTCATCGGTGGTGAGATCCTTGCAGAGCTGCACCCACTCGTCCCAGCTACGCGGGATAAAGTCCGGATCGTAGCCCGCCTCCTCCTGATAGTCGCGGCGCACGGCCAGGCCGTTCAGCTCCACGCCACCGGGGATCTGGATCACCTTGCCGTCGTACTTGCTGCTCTCCTGCATGATGGGCAGCAGGGAATCAAACTCCGGGTAGTACAGAGGCAGATAGTCGTCCAGGAACAGGATATAGCCCATGGACGCCATATCATAGGTGAACGAGTTGCTGTCAAAGTTCACCACCGAGGGGCCGCCCTCGGTGCTCAGCGCGGTGACCCAGTACTCGCGTCGGTTCTCCACGGTGACGCTGGGGAAGGGCAGGTGCTCCACCTCGATGTCGGGGTTGGCCTCGGCGAACCATTGCTGCTTGATGCCCTCAAACACTGAGGCACCGGTGGCATCCTCTGCTACCAGGTCCCAAGCCGTGATCTTGACCTTTTGCGCCGGCGCCGGCTCTGCCGGCTCCTCAGGCTCGGCCTCCTTGGCGGTTGACGGGGTCGCGGTGGGCAGCG
>CAZUZB010000227.1:0-2492 GCA_964624695.1 uncultured Anaerolineales bacterium
GGGCAGCAGTGGGGCATCCCTGCCGGGCTCGATGTCTACACCTTTTATGCCAACGCCACCGCCATGGAAGCCCTGGGCGTCGATCGCCCGCCGTCCGATTGGCGCCTGGTCGACCTGGTCATGTTCGCCGACCAGCTCAACTACCCGGATCGCGCCACCAGCCCCACCAATCAGCCGCTCTTTGGGTTCTGCACCGATCCTGACGGCTATGACCCGCTCGTTTTCATCTATATGCACGGCGGCACCATCGTCGATGACATCAACAACCCCACCCAGGTGACGCTCGACGACCCGCTGGTGATCGAGGCGGTGCAGTGGTACGCAGACCTGATCAACCGCTACGATGTGGTGCCGGACATCGCGCAGGTGCGGCGTTTCTACAGTCGAGGTTTTGACGAGGCGGCTGTGGTGGGCGCGTGTGGCCTCTGGATGGGCTATTTCAGCAACCGCGGCGGCCTGGACACCCCCTACACCTGGACCAGCGACTGGATCATGCTGCCGCCACCCCAAGATGCGCTCTCTGCCGCCATGGGCGAGGTCGATGGCTACTATATCACCAGCGCCTGCGAGGAGCAGGCAGCCGCCCTGGACCTGATCCGGTACCTCTCAGGATACTGGGAGGCAGCGGGGCAAAAGCTGCCCCCGCGGCTCTCTATCGCCGCCGACGAGGACTATGCCGAAGAGCTCGGCTATGATGTCGCCAGCGCCGTGGCCCAATTCCCACGGCAGGTGATCATCGTGCCCGCCATCCTCGATCCACGCCTGGAACAGGTCGGCGGCGCGCTCATCAGCACCGTCAACCGCATCGTGGAAGAGAACCTCGATGCCGAATGGGAGCTGCTCGATCTGCAGGATCAGTTGCAGTTCGCTCTCCAGCAGTAGGCTATGCCAGCCCGTTACCAGGCCATCACGAACGCCAGATCGTTGACATTGGTCCGCGTGGGCCCGGTCTGGATCAGCGCACCGAGCGCCTGCAGGAACCGATAGCTGTCATTGTTCGCCAGATAGGCCAGCGGGTCCAGCCCGGCCGCGCGGGCCCGGGCGATCGTCTCGCCATCCACCACGCCGCCCGCGGCGTCGGTGGGGCCATCGGTCCCATCGGTGGCCAGGCATGCGATCATCACCCTGGGCAGTCCTTCCACGGCCAGCGCGGCGGCCAGCGCCATCTCCTGGTTGCGCCCGCCCCGGCCCTCGCCCCGCACGGTCACCGTCGTCTCCCCGCCGAGGATCAAGCACGCTGGCTTGGCCACCGGCCCATCGCGCCAGACCAACTCGTGGGCCAAAGCGCCCAGCACCCGCCCCACCTCACGCGCCTCGCCCTGCAGGTAGGTCGTGAGCACCAGGCTGTTCAGGCCAAGCCCCTCGGCGTGGCGCGCGGCGGCGCCCGCCGCCAACCGATTGCTGCCCACCACCACGTTCTGCACGCGCTCCATGATGCCATCGCCCGGCTTGAGGGTCTCCGGCGCGTCGCCGGCCATGCCCGCGCGTAGCCGCTCACGGACAGAGGCCGGCACGGTCTCCTCCAAGCCAAAACGCCCCAACACCGCCCAGGCGTCAGCATAGGTCGTGGGATCGGGCACGGTGGGCCCCGAGGCGATCACATCCAAGGGGTCGCCGACCACATCCGAGAGCATCAAGGTAATCACCCGGGCCGGATAGGCCAGCCGCGCCAACCCGCCCCCCTTGAGCCGCTCCAGATGCTTGCGTACCGCGTTCACCTCATTGATGGTCGCGCCGGCACGCAGCAGCGCGTCGGTGGTCCGTTGCAGATCAGCCAGCAAGATCCCCTCTGCCGGATAGGTCTGCAACGCCGAGCCTCCACCCGAGATCAGGCACAGGACTAGATCATCCTCGCCCAGGCCAGAAACCAGGCTCTCGATCCGCTGGGAGCCCGCCAGCCCCCGCTCGTCAGGGATCGGGTGTCCCGCCTCGATCAGCCTCACCCGCTGCATCGGGAGAGCATGGCCAGCCTTGACCACCACCACGCCCTCGTCCAGCCGTTCTCCCAAGATCTCTTCTGCGGCCTGCGCCATCGGCGCGCCGGCCTTGCCCGCCCCCACCACGACGACGCGCTGGAACCGAGCCAGGTCATAGCTTTGATCGCCCACGCATAGCTGGTCGCCCTCGCGATGCAACTGCCCTCGCACGGCCGCCGCGGGATCCACGGCCTCCAGGGCAGCCCCCATGATCGAATCCAGCGCCTCGCGCGCCTTTGCGTGTGACCATGTCAGATCTTGGCGCTCGCTCACCAGGCCCTCCTTTGCACCGCCCGCGCCCCGGAACGCGAACAAGGGCCCCCGAGGGCCCTTGTCGCGTACGTTTACGATAGCAGCTCAGGGTCAGTTCACTTCCATCTGCGCGTCCTCGCCGCGCAGGTGTCGCTCGAGCCACGAGTCGAGGTCGGCTCGGCGGAACCGCCAGGTCCTGCCGATCTTGATCGCCGGGATCTTGGAGTCTTGGGCCCACGAATAGATCGTGGATTCCTTGAGCTG
>CAZUZB010000228.1:0-2438 GCA_964624695.1 uncultured Anaerolineales bacterium
CGCTTCGCTATCACGCCTATGGGTCTGCCGCGCTCGGGGGAAGAACTGCGATAGGACGATCCCCCCCAGGCCCAAGATGAGCAACCAGATGAACACCATTCCAAACATCATCGCGTCCTCCTATGCCGTTAGCTATGCGTATGGCACCGCAGCTCGTCTCGCGCCTCCAGATACTCCTGGCGGGAGATCTCGCCGCGCGCATAGCGTGCTGACAAGATGTCGCTCGCCGAAGGATAGCCCCGAGGCTCACCACGGCCAACCGCTTCGGAACGACGCCAAAGCCATATGGCCAGCACGACCAACGCGACCAGGGTGCCGACCACGAAGACGAAACCGATCAGGCCTGCCAGGAGCCCCAGAGGACCCCACCCCGACATCATCCGCCCCATGGGTCCGTGCATGAACCACATCATCGTATGCTCCTCTCGCTATCGCCTGAATGACCTCACGCTCGGAGCATAACACACGATCATCAAGGATCGATAAAGGTTTGATCAAGGTTCGGCATGAGCGCGAGCGCGGGGCAGGGGCCTGAACGAAGAATGGGACGCGGCGCGGCGAGCGCCGGCTAGGCGAGCGGCAGTTGCAGGGTAAAGGTGCTGCCGTGGCCGGGGCCCTCGCTGTGGGCTGTGATGGTCCCACCGTGGGCCTGAGCCAGGTGATGGGCGATGGTGAGCCCGATGCCCGTGCCGCCCCCCGCTCGGGAGCGGGAGGGGTCGGCCCGGTAGAACCGTTCAAACAGGTGAGGCAGGTGCTCGGGCGCGATGCCGATGCCCGTGTCTCGCACCTGGATGTCCACTCGCTGCTGGGTTCCGCTGCGCATCTGCACGGCGACCTGGCCTCCGGCCGGCGTGTATTGCAGGGCGTTGCCCAACAGGTTGTATAGGATCTGGAGAACCCTGTCCTTGTCGACGCGAACCATCAGCGGGGTGGGAGCCATCTCCAGGCTCAGGTCGATGCCTTTTTCGGCATATTGTGGCGCCAAGTGATCCACCGCCTGCTGCACCAGGTCTTGACAACGCATGTGTGTGAGCTCCAGATGGTAAGCGCCCTCTTCCAGGCGGCTCAGCTCTTGCAGGTCGCCCACCAGGCGGCGGAGGCGGCTGGCCTCGCCATGGACCTTGGCATAGGTGGTCGCATCAGGGGGCAAGACGCCGTCCATCAGAGCCTCCATATATCCCTGGATGGCTGTGAGTGGCGTGCGCAGCTCGTGTGTCACATTGGTGATGAGCTCGCGCCGTACCGCCTCGGTGCGCTCCAGGGCGGCGGCCAATTGGTTAAAGCTATCCGCCAGCTCATCCAGCTCGTCCTGCTGGTCACGCGGGGGCACGCCCTCGATGCGCTCACCATATTGGCCGGCCGCGATGCGCCGGCTGGCGTGGGTCATCTCTTGGACAAAACCGCCGACCCGGCGGCTGATATAGTAGCTCATCATCAGGGCCAGCACGGTGGACGTCAGGACCGCGATGACCATGGATTCGGTGAGCGCTTGGCGAAAGTTGGCAAAGAGGTCATCGGTGAGGGCTGCGGCGTCGCCGATCTCGGCCGCCATGGCCTCCATGTGTCGCGCAAAGGCCACGGGCATGTGGAGCTGGGCCCCGATGAACAGCGCCAAGCTCCCTAGAACGATGATCAGCAGGTAGGAGAGGAATAGCTTCCAGGAGATATGGCTCTGAAGGTTCTGGAAAAAACGGGTCATTTCTCATCCTCAAAGCGATAGCCCACACCACGGACCGTCTGAATCAGGTCGTAAGGGGCGAGCTTTTGGCGGAGATGCCCGATGTGCACATCAACGACGCGCTCCTCGCCGTAAAAGTCGTGGCCCCAAAGGCGCTCCAGCATCTGCTCGCGCGTCAAGGCCTGGCCGGCGTGTTCTGCCAGCACTTGCAAGAGCTCAAACTCGGTGGGGGTTAGCTCGATCTCCCGAGCATCGAGCCAGACGCGATGAGCGGCCGAGTCGATGCGCAGATGGTCGAACGAAAGGGCGCGCGTCCCTCGTTCGGGATAGAGGCGACGCAACGCCGCCTTGACCCGGGCCGCGACCTCGCGCGGCGAGAAGGGTTTGGTGACATAATCGTCAGCGCCCACGGCCAAGCCCACGAGCTTGTCTGCCTCCTCCGAGCGAGCTGTGAGCAGAATGACATAGACATCGGACTCTTGGCGCAAGCGCGCCAAGACCTGGATGCCGTCCAGCCCCGGCAGCATGATATCGAGGATGACGACATCGGGGCGTTCGCTTTGGGCCAGCCGCAACGCCGTCTCGCCGTCCCGCGCCGCGAGAACCCGATAGCCCTCGCGCTCGAGATAGGCTCCCACCAACTCGACAACGGACGCCTCGTCGTCGACGACCAGGACTGTGCTCACGTGCCCTCCTGCGAGGCGCTAGTGTCCTGCGATCTCTTTCCGTAGGCGTGCCACCATCTCCCTCGTCGGCGGAT
>CAZUZB010000229.1:0-2427 GCA_964624695.1 uncultured Anaerolineales bacterium
AAGGGGTGGATGGGCCCGCCCACCACCCAGGGCGTGGGCTGAACCTCCTCGAACAGCGCTAGCGCTCGCACTAGGTAGCCGTCGGGGGCCTGGGCGTCATCGTCCAAGAAGGCGACATAACGGCCGCGAGCGTGCTCCACGCCGGTGTTGCGGGCGTGCCCGAGGCCTTGATGTGGCTCGAGCAGGTAGCGGATGGTTGCGCTCGGATAGCTTGCCTGAACCTCGCGCACCGCTTGCGGGGTCTCGTCGGTGGAGTTGTTGTCTACGACCAGGATCTCGTACTGGGAACGGTCCAGCGTCTGCTCAATCAGGGACGTGATGACGCCTTTCAAGAGCGCCGCACGGTTGTAGGTGCACACCACGGCGCTGATCAGCGGCCTCGTCTCAGCGGCCATCATCACGCTCGGCCCTTCTGTCTTTCGTCAACAGCGAGACCATCACCTCGGTCATCTCTGTGCACATGCGCTCCAGCGTGAACGCTCGCTCGACGCGGAGACGGTTTGCCGCGCCCACAGTCTCACGCAGAACGGGAGAGCCGATGAGGGCCAGCACCCGCTCCGCCAGGGCCTCCGCGTCTCCTGCTGGGGCCAGATGCTCCACCGCCTCGTTGCCCAGGGCCTCACGCACGCCGGAGATATCGGTGGCGACTACCGGCAGGCCAGCGGCCATGTATTCGAGCACGGCGTTAGGCAGGCCTTCTCGCTGTGAGCTGAGCACGCCCAGATCTGCCGCGCCAAGCAATCCGGCGACGTCTTGTACCGGCCCCAGAAAACGCACCGTCTCTCCCAGCCCCAGATCGAATGCTAGCGCCTTGAGAGCCGTCTCGGTGCCGCGAAAAGCGCCGGCCAGCAGCAGCACGGGGGGAAGCGCCCCCTCCGTCGTTCGTTGGCACACGATGCGCCAGGCGCGTAGCAGGGTGGCATGGTCCTTGGACTCGTGCAGGTTGGCGACCATGCAGGCGACGAACCGTTCTGGCTGGATCCCCAAGCGTTCGCGCCAGGCGGCGGCGGACTCGACGGGGGGATCGAGGCAGACTCCATTATGGATCACGCACACCTGCTGGGGGGTGACGCCGCAACGCTTGATCAGGTAATCGGCGCCGACTTGTGCATTGGCCACGAAAGCGGTCGCACGACGCATGGCCCAGCGCTCGGTGCGCGCGCCAAAGTAGAGGCGGCCCTCGTCCCGTTGTCCCCAGACGCAGGCCCTGGCCCCCGCGATGCGCCACGTCAGCGCGCAGGCCACGTTAGGGCGGATGGTGTAGGCTAGGATGATGTCGGGCCGTTCTTGGCGCAGTTCCCAGGCATAGCGCACCAGCGCGATGGCGTTCTCGGAGGCGGCGACTCCCGCTCGTCCCCAATCCACCACGCGGCGCAGACCACGCCGCCTCTGCCGCCAGGCCTCGCAAAAGCCGGGCAGGCTACGCCAAGGAATACCGGCGGCATCGCACAGATCAGAGACCCGTCCAGGCTCGCCCATGCCCAAGACGCGGACGTCGGCGCCGATGGCATGCAGGTGGCGCGCGAGATGGAGGGCTTGACGCTCGGCGCCGCCCAGACGCAGGCTCCCGAGGGCGATGCCGACCCGTACTCCTACCAACGGGCTTGGCCTAGCCGCCATGGCGTCGCTCCAGTGCGGCCAGGAGGTCCTCGACCTGGGCCTCTTCGCCCCACATATGCCCTTCTACCCAATGCAGCCTGCCGGTCTCCGGCTCGCCATCGAGGACCCAATGACCGGGGCAGCGATGCTGGCCCCAGCAGGGGGTGGTGTAGCTGATCTCGCAGAGGGTGTGGCGGTCGCCGTCGTACAGGCCATCGATGGAACAGCTCTGGAGGGACAGGGCCTGGGCCACGCGGAACGCCAGCCGCACAAAGCCAAGGTCGATGCCGCTGGGGTCGCGATCGAGCAAATTGCTGCCGCTGGCTCGAAAGTCATCGGGGCGGTTGTGGCGGCGGCGGGCCCAGGCGCGGTTGCCGATGATGTTGACCCGGGTGTCGTATGCGTTGTCGGGCAGGAACTGCTGAAAGAGCACATAGCCAGTTTGGGGCTCACGCCCGTTGTCGCGGAGAGCGGGGATCGAGCCGCGCACGAGCAGCCTGGCTGCGTCGGCGGCGCGATGCAGCAGGTTCCTGCCCGGTCTGGGACCATCATCGAGGCTCAGCACACGATGGGCAAAGAGATGCGCGATCCAGGCGCGGCTCTCTTGAGCGTCATGCACCAGCCGCACGTTGGTGGAGCCGGCGCCCGATGCCAGTTTGAGCACCAGGGGGTAGGGAGCCTCGCTTGCCCAGTCCAAGGCGGCCGTGCGATCGAACCAGACCCACGTCTGCGGGGTGGGGATGCCCACCGTCTTGAGCAGATAGGCCTGGGCGATCTTGTCGTCATAGTGCCAGCAGGTGTTCTGATCGGGATAGACCAGCAGGCCCA
>CAZUZB010000230.1:0-2387 GCA_964624695.1 uncultured Anaerolineales bacterium
ACGGTGACAATCAGCATCATTTGCAGCATCTTTTCCGCTTTTGCCTTGGCGCGGTATCCGTTCCCCGGACGCGAGTTCTTTTTCATAGCCATTCTGGGCCTGATGATGATCCCGGGCATCCTGACGCTGATCCCGCGTTTTGTGGTGGTGGTCAACCTGAATCTGAACAACACCTACCCGGGCATCTGGCTGCCCATGGCAGCGGGGAGCCAGGCCTTCCAGATCATTGTTCTGCGCACGTTCTTTGCGTCGATCGCCGAGGAGATGTTCGAGGCCGGCCGACTCGACGGCGCCAGCGAGGGGCGGATGCTCCGCACCATCGCGTTGCCGTTGGCCACGCCGATCCTGACCACGCTGATCGTGCTCCAGATCAATGGCGTCTACAGCGAGTTCATCTGGCCCATCATGGTGCTCTCGGATCCGACCCGCTATCCGGCCATCCTGGGCGTCTTGCGCCTGGGGCAGCTCATCACCCGGCGCGACCCGGGCGCGCAGTATGCTGGATACGTCATCGCGGGTCTGCCGCTCTTGCTGCTATTTGCGTTGAGCAGCCGCGCCTTTATCCGGGGTTTGACCTCGGGCGCCATCAAGATGTAGCCAGGGCCGATCCACCGTTTCACCGACGGCGACGCATTCATCGCAAGGAGGCTAGGCGTGTCGAGACCATCCACCATGTGCGCTATGCAGATCGTGGCCCAAGAGCGGGCCGAGATCGTCGAGGTGCCGGTGCCTGCCCCGGCAGCCGGGCAGGTGCTGGTCCGTAACTTGGCTGTGGTGACCTGCAATCAGTTCGACCTGCATATCTTTGCCGGGCGGCCGATGCTGGATCCCACCCAGCCGGTGACCTTTCCCCAGCCGGTTGGGTATCCGGGCCACGAGTGGGTGGGGGAGGTTGTCGAGGTCGGCGCGGGGGTGACCGCGTTTCGCGTGGGGGATTGGGTGTGCCAGCCGGGGGGGCGCGGCCAGGGCGCATCATCGCCGGGTGGTTATGCTCAGTATATGGTGTGCCCGGAGAGCCGGTTGTTGCGCGTGCCTTCGGATCGCGACCCCTTGGAGCTGGCGCCCATGGAGATGGCCAGTTGCGTGGCTGCCAACGTGGTGGAGCTACGCGAGATCAATGCCATCGAGGGCCGCCGTGCGGGCGTCAGCGGTCTCGGGCCGGCCGGGCTGATCGCCGCTCAGATGCTACAGGTCGAGGGGGCTGAGGAGGTGATCGGGATCGAGGTCGACGCCGAGCGCGCCGCCTACGCTCTTGCGACCGGGGTGGTGGATCGCGTCATCAACCCGCAGGGCGATGACGGGCGCGACCTGCCCTTTGCGCGGCAGCCCGGCGCCATCGAGGTGAGCATCGCCTGCGCCGGGTACGCGCCGGCGGTGCAGTATCTGATGGACCACACCAGCGAGATCGTCTCGTTATTCGCGGTGCAGCGCGAGCCGTACAGCTTTGAGGGGTGGTACGTGGGGCACCACATGGGCCTCAAGCTGTTTGGCACCCCTGACCGCACGCCGCTGTCGGGCGAGTATGCGGTGCGGCGCGTTCGTAACGGCAGCCTGGATCTGCGGCTGACCATCAGCCATACCATGTCGCTGCGTGACTATGGCGAGGCGTTGCGCCTGATCGCCGCTCAGCAGGCCATGAAGGTGGCCTTTTTGCCGCCCGAACTCGGCTGACGGGCCGAAGCTCTTGTCAACGATCAAGATGAAAAGGAGCAAGATGACCAAGGTGCTACTGTTGGTGGGCGGACCCGCTTATCACGACAACCCCGAGACCCGCGCGGCCATGTATGAGCTGCTGTCTCGGTCGTTCGATGTGACCATGACCGATGACCTGGCCGTCCTCAATCCCGACGCGTTGGGCGGCTATGATGCCATCGTGAACTTTTCCACGTTCCTGGAGCCCACCGACGAGCAGACCCAGGCGCTGCTGGATGCGGTGGCGGGCGGCGTGGGCTTTGTGGGCATCCACGGCGCCACGGCCACCTTTTGGAACCAGCCGCGCTACCTGGAGATGATCGGCGGCAAGTTCATCGTGCATGACGAGTTCAAAGAGTTTGTCGTCAACATCGGCACGGCCCGCGACGTGGAGCCGCACCCGATCACCGATGGGATCGAGGATTTCGCCATCGAGGACGAGCTCTATATCGTAGAGGGCGACCTCACGCAGTGGCACATCTTGGCGCGCGCCGAGGGGCACCCCATCATCCACACCAAAGAGTGGGGCCAAGGGCGCGTGTACAGCAACGCTCTGGGGCATGACACCCGCGCCTTGAGGCATCCCAGCTTTTGCGAGCTGGTGACGCGAGGCGTGGCCTGGGCGGCCGCCAAGAGCTAGGCGGCGTTCGGCCTGCGAGAGGGGCTCTGCCAGGCAGGGCCCCTCTCTGAGCACC
>CAZUZB010000231.1:0-2366 GCA_964624695.1 uncultured Anaerolineales bacterium
CCACATCGATCTGGACCGTTCGAAAGGCGGCGAGATCCTCTGCGATGATGCCCACGATGCGCCCATCCGGCGCCAGGAGCGGGTATCGGGCATAGTGACGCTTTAGGACCTTGACGCCCGCCGCCTCGAGATATTCCTGGACGATGGCCTCATTGCGCCGCGAGATATTGTACGGCATCGCCCCGGGCTGCAGTTGCGTGAACGCCATGGCCCAGGCGGCGTCCTCCTGGAGCTCGTGGATGAGGCCCGTCTCGGTGCCAAAATGATTGTAGCGATCGGCTCCGGTGATGCCCACGCCGAGGTCGGGACCCGAGTTCCCGCCCAAGACGGCATCCTTTTCCACCAGAATCGTGCGGCAGCCGAGCCGCCCCGCCTGGATGGCGGCGCAATAGCCCGACACCCCCGACCCGATGACGAGCACCTCGCACTGATAGCGTAACGAGACGTCCCCAGATTCGCGTGGCATAATCGTACTCCGGTGGTTGCTGCGGCGAGCTGGCAGCGGCGTGACGGCGAGCCAAGACCGGCCTGCTCCTTGCGGAACCAGCCATCCTTGCCTACTATTATAGCGTGGGCGGCGGGGCCGTGGGCCGATTCATGACGTGTTCGCGACAGGGAGATGACAGGCTGACAGAGCATTCCTCACGACCATATCCCCCCAACCTGCCAAACGAGATTCGTAGCGCCCTCGGCAGGTTCTATGACTATGCCTTCCTGTCGCAGCACCCCCTGCTCGGCCGCGTGTGCGGACCAACCGGCGGATCGAGCTCTTCTCGTGCCGTGCAGAACCTGCGGCGGGCTCTGATCGATGCCATCGAGCGCCTGCACCCCAAGGTCGACACCGCCGATTCGGACCCCGCGTGGAGACCGTACCTGGTGCTCCATCACCGCTACATCCTCGGCAAAGAGTGGGAAGAGGTGGCGTCCGAGCTGGGGCTGAGCGTGCGCCAGTTGCAGCGTGAGCAGAGTCGCGCCCTGGAGGCCATTGCCACGGATCTCTGGGAGCAGTGGGGGGCGGGTGACGGGAACGCCGAAGAGCCTGCCGGCGGCGCATTGTGGCAAGAGATCTCGCGCGTGGCAGAGGCCAAGCAGGCGTTCGACGCAGGCCCCCAGATCGAGCGAGCGATTGCCTCGCTGGAGGCGCTGGCTGATCGCTTTGGCGTCGCGATCCGCTCTGTGCGCCCTGCGGCGCACGCGGTGGTTGGCGACCCCACCCTCTACCGACAGCTCATCGTGGCGATGCTTTCCTATGCCATCCGCAGGATGGCGCCTGGCAGCACCCTGACGGTCGATCTCCGCTCGGCGCCGCATCACGCCGTCTGCACGCTCCGGGCTGGAGAGTTGACCGCACCACGCGAGGAGCTGCGGATGGAGAATCTTCCCGAGGCGGTGACAGCTCTCGCGCAGGCCCAGAACGCCGAGATCGACGTATCTGGCGGGGCCGATGGCTGGACGCTCTCGATCCGCTCGGTGGCAGCCGAACGCACGCGGGTGGTGGCCCTCGTCGAGGACAATCAGGACATGGTCGCGTTGTTCTCTCGCATCCTCTCGGCCGCTGGGTACCATCTGGTGGGATTCAGCGACAGCGAGGCGGTGGTGGAGCGACTAGCCGATCTGATGCCCGATGCCATCGTTCTCGACGTGATGATGCGCGGGGTGGATGGGTGGGAGATCCTGCAGCAGCTCAAAGCGGACCCGCGCACCCAACAGATCCCCGTCGCCATCTGTTCTGTGCTCGATGAACCCGAGCTCGCGCGCTCACTGGGAGCCGATAGCTACATCCTCAAACCGGTCAGGCCCGCGCGGCTCCAAAGCTGTCTTGCCGAGCTCTTCCACGAGACCTAGCGGTATACTGCGGGGCTAGGCAGCCGGCAATGGCCAGGGAGAGCCGCGCCAGCTCCCCTGCCGAGAGGCTGCTGGCTTTGAGGATCGATACCTCGCCCTTGCGCGAGGCCGCCACGTCCTCCGCAATGGAACGCGCCGTGATGACAATGATAGGGATGCTGGATGTCTCTGGATCGGCGCGCAACTGCTGGATCACGTCCATTCCCGTCACGCCAGGCATGGAAAGATCCAGCAGCACCACCTCGGGCCGCTGCTTGGCCAAGCCGAGCGCCTCCCTGCCCGACGTGGCGGTGAGAATCTCGCACGTCTCCCACTCGTGAGCGAGGATGCGCACCAGCAGCCGAAGCATGTCCCGATCATCATCCGCCACCAGCAGGCGCCGTGGATGCTCGCTGTGGCGGCGGATGGCGTCAATCACGTCCCCATGCGAGACGGGCTTGATCAAGAACCCACCCACGCCGAGGATCTCGCTGGCCAGGCCCTCGGTGGGCAGCGTGCAAACGATCGTCGGCAGGTCGAAC
>CAZUZB010000232.1:0-2310 GCA_964624695.1 uncultured Anaerolineales bacterium
GAGGCCGAGTCCTCCAGGGGAGGCTCGTAGGCGGGCGTATAGTCGTCGGGGTGGATGGCGATGGTGTAGCGCGACATTGGCGGGCGACCTCCTCTTTGGCGCCGGACGCGATCAACCTTGTGGTTGGGCCGAGCAGCATCGCGCTGCCAGGACCGCCTCGAACTGCTGGGCCAGCTTGGCGGCGCCGACGGCATAGGTCATCTCTCGCAAGACGATCCGTCGCCCCGCCTCGCTGATCCTCTGTCGCTCGGCGGGGTGCGCCAGATAGTGGCGCACCTTTTCGCAGAGATCATTTCGGTCGTGATAGATGGCGACAGATTCGCCATCTATCAGCGAGGTGCGCTCTAGATCCTGGCGCCACTCGGTGAGTACAAACCCGCCACACGCCAGCACCTCGGGGACGCGCTCGCTAAAGGCGTTGATCTGCTTTTCGCCGTCTTCCATGTTGATCACGATCTGGGCGGCGTTATAGATCTTGGTCTTTTTGAGGCCGTACACGGGTTCGTCGCGAAAGCAGGCGCTGAGGCCGGGCACCGAGGCCCACTGGCGGCCTCCCCAGATGCGCAGGTCATGTTGGGCCAGAGGTTGCAGCGTATCGATGCGGCTCTGGCCGCAGCCACCGATAAAGGCGATCTCGGCGCCATAGGCCTGCCGATCCCATGCCGACAAGCTGAGGGGGCGATGCTCCTGGGGGTCTGCCATGCTGGGCCGCCAGAAGACGTGCTCGCGCCTGCCGTAACGCGTGCCTCGCAGCAAGGGCAGGAGATACGTGTCATGCACCAAGAGGAAGTCGGATTGCTGGATCGCTTTGACAGCCGCGGTGCTGAACAGGTGGTTGTAGCTGATGACATAGCCGATGCGGGAGCTTGTGAGACCGCGGAGCCGGGCCATGCAGGAGGGGCTGATGAGAGGAGAGCCGCCCACGAGCGTTAGGTCGGGCTGGAAGCTGCACGCGACAGCCTCGGTGCGGCGGTCCATCACCCTCTGTCGAAAGAGCGGATCGCTCCACGCCAGCAGATAGGGCACGCCGCTGCGGTAGTGAGCGGTGTTTTCGATCTCTGGCGCTAGCAAATGCACCTCATGACCGAGCTCCTGCCATGCCCGAGCGAGGAACAAGGCATAGTCGGTGGTGGTAGGGTTGAGCCACGTGATAAAGAGAATTCTCATCGAGGCGCGATCCCCCGCAAGAGGCGCAGCGCTACACGGGTCGTGTGTAGGCGGCGTATGGTATGGGTCAGGCCGCAAGAGCGCCGATTGCGTCGCAAGACCAGTTCAAAGTCATCGCCCTTTACCAGATCGATGTGGCGCCATCGCAGCCCATAGATCAGGACAAGCTGGTCCGGAAGGATCTTGGTTCGTTCCCTGAGGCGCTCGTCCCGGACCAGTTCACTCAGTTCGTCCATGAAAGGGAGGACCAGAAGATCGCAGGGATCCGAATCAGGCTGGTCGGTCAGAGCGATCGATGCCTCAGGATAGAGCGTTGCTAGCTCATCCACCAGCTGTCTCTGTGCCCACTCCTGCTGTGGGCGAAGGATGCGGATGGTTCGGCATGGCCCGATGTTGGCTCGCTCCAGGACATGCCTCAAGTACGCACTCATGTCGAACAGCCCTTGCGGGATGGGCCTGTGGGGTAACTTGCTGGTCCCACGTTGATGCTCTTGCCCTCACGCGTCACCCATGTGTGGGGCACCAGCACAAGGCCGTGGTACGCCCGCCAGGGGGCCCCCGTCTCCAGGAAGTCTTGGGGGTGCACGCGAAAATGGAGGATGCGCGCTATCCTGTCGCAAGCCATGGCGTTATCCACCTTGACCAGCCCACCATCAATCCAGTAATCGCCCTCGAGCAACGTGAGAAAGGGTATCCTGAGCGTGATCCGGTTGTGCCCTGGCGTGAGGAGCGCCTGGTAGCCGCCTTCGCGCGAGTTGAATGCGGCCACGGGCCGGCCGGCGTGGTCGCGCACGCGCAGCGCCACAAAGGCTCGCATGGTGGTGCTTGACTCGATCTCGGCGTGGATCTCGAACGCTTGTCCCGTGAAGAGCTCGGTATTCCGTCCGCTGGCGCCATCGTGCGCCAGCGCGATACCCACGAACTTGGCCTCGCCGGAGCCGGACCGGTCGCTGCGATCTCTCAAGGGCTCGACGGGCTCTTGGCCGTGGCCAGCCAGGTAGCGCTCGATGGCGTCACGGGCGGGTCCATCGAAGGCAAGACCGCCTGCCTCCAGCCAGATCCCGCGGGCGCAGAGGCCATCCACCGCCCCCATGTTATGGCTCACAAAGAGGATGGTACGTCCCTGGCCGGCCACCTCGCTCA
>CAZUZB010000233.1:0-2278 GCA_964624695.1 uncultured Anaerolineales bacterium
GGTATCAGAGCATCCCTATCATCCGTATGTGGCCTTTGTCTAGGATAGGAGAGACCTTTGCGCACATGACATAAATGACGTCAGGGGCTCTGGCTTGGCCGCTCGGCTTTGTCCTCATCCGATCGCTCGCCATCATCGAGGCCGTTAGGCCGTCCCGCGCGATCTCCAGCGGCTCGGGCGTGGCTGCCACGCATATACCAGCGGCCGATGCGCGTACAGGGACCCGCCGCGCGGTCTTGGTGACAGGTGGTGCCATCGTGCGTTGGCACTACTGCTCGCCATGGTGTTGGGTACGCTCGCCTTTCTGTCGACCGAGTTTCATCGAGGCCGGGACACCCCGTGGGCGCAGGAGTGGCCAACCTATCGCCGATCCGTTCATGGCTTTCCTAGAGGATTCCTTCTGGCATCGCGACGGGCTTCCCACGGTGGCTGCTGGCAGGCTCATCGCGCTTTGGCTCTCGGCACACGACCCAGGTGAACCCTGGTGGCATCGGGGGGCCAGCGGACGCGTTGGGGCTGTCGAGCTGTCGGAGCAGGATCGGGCGGAGGCGGAGCAGTGTATCAAAGCCATGGGCCAGGCTCTGCGAGAGGCTTCAGAGAGGTTCCTTGACTTGACACCCAACCAAGGGG
Source organism: uncultured Anaerolineales bacterium (assembly GCA_964624695.1). Lineage (GTDB taxonomy): Bacteria > Chloroflexota > Anaerolineae > UBA1429 > UBA1429 > DAIRUQ01. Next base: position 631 of record CAZUZB010000233.1, read on the forward strand.
CGGAAGTGCCCAGACCGGATACGCCCTAGCCCGGCCTCGTCTTCTCGGCTCACCCCTTGACTCGTCCCTCCCCCTCTGCTATAATAGAACAAACGTTCTTCAAAGGGGATGCCTCCATGGCCTATCGTCCGTTGTCCATCGTCCGATTGTGGCGTTCGCGTACCTTTGCGGGGCCCCGGCCTCCCGCCAACATCTTTTCTGCGGAACGAACCCATTTCCGCCTTGCCTTCTAGCTCGGCCATGGCGCGTGGCGTTGGCGGGTGTGGCTGGCCAAGAACGGGCTATGCGCGCCCAGCCGACGGCCGAATCGCCGGTTGCGTGGCTGGGCGCCAGCCAGAGCCCCTGCCAAAGAAGACTCTGCTGGCCTCGGTGAGGAAAGAGGTGGACGAGACCGATGGCGGGATCGAGGAGCTGCCGTCGGCGCTGACCGACCTGCGGAGCCGCGGCGGCCCGTTCCACATCCATGCGGAGGCGCAGCTCCCAGCTTCCGCATGGATGCACTACATGCTCGATCCCGCCGCCTCGGCCTCGGCTTGCAGGGCGCTCTCGGTGATCGCAAAGACAGTTTCAGTAGCCACCGTCTCCGCCATGGCCGTGTCCTGGGCGTTGGCCGCCAGCGCGCCGATATCGCCAAGCCCGCCTTCGACCTCGCCAACAATCTCTGGCACATGTTCACGGGCGGCGGCTAGCGGCCCCGCAAAGACCTCGCGGAACGTGGCCGCGGCCGACTCGGCGCGCTCGCGTACGGTGTCTCGCGCTGTCTGGAGGGCCGTTCGCATGGCCCCGACGGTGTTGTTCCGTAGATTGCCCACGCGCTGCCGCACGGCCAAGATCTTTCGGCGGGCGTAAGAGCGCGCATGCGCCCGCAGCCAGGCCCTGGTCTCGGCGGGGACGTCGCCCAGGGCATCCAGCATCGCGTCCAACCGCGCACGAGCCGATACGCGCAGGGCGGCGATCTGGCTCACCAGGGTGCTGGATGCCCTTTCAAGAAGGCTGCGCACGCGTTGACCAACCAGCCGCATCGCGCTGATGACCGAGACCACCAGGCCGCGTACCGTGGCGACCGCTGCCAGCCGCGCGCTACGCACCATGGCCACCACCCCAGCATAGGCTTGTCGCAAGAGTGCCTGTCCCTGCTCGCGGGCCCGGCCCAACGCCCGGCCTAGCATGTCGGTGACGGCGGCCACCACGCGGCCGGCCAGCCGCCGCGCTTCATCGAGAAGCTGGCGACCGCGCTCGGTGGCGCGTTGCACCGCCGAGCGGATGGGGCTGGTCAGCGCGCGCCACGAGGTGATCAGCGCTCGCACCGGCGAGGTCAGCAGCTCGCGCACCGACGTGCCCAGGTTGGCAGCCGTCTCTCGCGCCTGGCCTATCGCCCGCGCGATCAGGATACCCCAGCCGGCCGCGCTCTGCTCGACCAGCTCACGCGCCCGCGCGGCGAGCCGCTCGGCCTCGCTAACCCAGTCCCGTGGCTCGGGGGCGCTTTCGGAGGTAGCTTGACGCTCGTCGGGTGCCACCTGCGGTGGGGCTCCCACCTCGGCCTGGGTCTCCTCGCGGGCTGTCTCGGTCTCCTGGGGGACCTCGCTCTCGGCCTGGCGCACCTCAGTGGGAGCGGCGTCGGCTGGCGCGGCCTGCTCGGTGGCCTGGG
>CAZUZB010000234.1:0-2267 GCA_964624695.1 uncultured Anaerolineales bacterium
CGCCGACGAAAGTGCCGCTCGAACAGCTTGCGGGCGCCCGGGTGCCACGGCGCCGCCAGGAATGCCTCAAGCCCCATGTTGCGGTACAGGTTGTACCAAACGTCGTGGTAGATCATCGAGGGGATGTCGATTCCCTCGGGGCAGGGGCTGCAAAAGCCATCGCAGATGCGGCAGGTGATGGGGTCGACACGCTGACGCACCGTCTCCATCTGGGCCTCTTCGTCCGGGGTCAGCGGCATGGAAGCGCGATCCAGCACGCGAGCATCCAGTTCGAGCTGGTCGAGGGAGCTCACGCCCGGCACCATGGTGTGGATAGGCTGGTTGGCCAGCCAGGGGAGGGCCTGTTCCGCCGGCAGCATCCCCACCGATACGGGCTTCATCACCACCAGGCCGACGTCATACTCTTGGGCCAGCGGGATGAGGCTGTCCAGCGCCTCGCGCCGAACGATGTTGAACGGAAAGATGACCGCGTCCACCAAGCCGGTGCGGATCCCGGCCTCGAGGACGGTCAGATCGCCGTGGGCCGCCATGCCGATGAAGCGGACCTTGCCCTGCTCACGCGCTTTGAGCACGCCGTCAAAGGCGCCGCCCGGCGCCTGGTGCTCGGCGAGCATCTGATGCGAGTAGGTCCGCAGAAAAAAGAGGTCGACATAGTCGGTGCCCAGCTCGACCAGTTCTTCCTCCACGCGGCGGGCCACGCCGCTGGCGCCGGTCTCGCGGGTCTTGGTGGCGACGATGCAGCGGTCACGGTGGTCGCGGAGCAGCGGCGCGAGCTTGTAGTTGCTATCGCCATAGCGCCCGTCAAAGTAGTTGATGCCCAGCTCGTAGGCTCGGCGGTAGATATGCTCGCCGGTGGGGCGGTCGAGCACGGCAAGGTAGCCGGCGCCTATCCCCAGCAGCGAGACCTGTAACTCTGTGCGGCCGAGACGTCTGTACTTCAAGATTGACCTCGTGGTTGTGTTTAGCTGCCCATCTCGAGCTGGCCCTGCTGGCGCAACTGCGCGCCCCAGGATTCCAGCTCGCGGCGCTCGTGGGGCAGGAGGCTGTCACGTTCGGACAGGGCGCGCGCCACCTGGGCAAAGGTGGCCAGATTGCGCAGGCCCATGATGCTCACGTGCACATCAGGGTGCCCCAGCACATACCGGTAGAACGCCTCCGGCGGGGGCGAACCCTCTGGCGCAAAGAGCTTGTCGTTGCGCCCGGCGTTCATGATCACGACGCCGACTTGCTGCTGCCGCGCAATGGGAAAGACGATCTCCTCGGGCTCGCGGTAGCCGGCATTGTACCAGCAGAGGACTGTATCGAACGCGCCGGTCGCCAGGGCGGGTGCCAGCGCTTCCCAACTGTGGCCGGTGATACCGATGAAGCGGATCAGACCCTGCTCACGGGCACGGATGGCCGCCTCCAGGGCGCCGCCTGGCCCCAGGATCTTGTCCCGGTCCTCGGTCGTGTTGACATAGTGCAACTGCCAGATATCTACCCATTCGGTGCGCAGGGCCCGCAAGCTGGCCTCTAGATCCTGGCGCGCCCCCTCGGCATCGCGTTGCACGCTCTTGGTAGCCAGCACAATCCCCTCACGGCGCCCTTGCAGCGCCTCGCCGACCTGCTCCTCGTCGACGCCGTCCTTGTAGCCGCGGGCCGTATCTAGGTAGGTGATGCCGAGATCCAGGGCCGCTCGATAGTCGTCTGCGCCCTGGCCGTAGGCTCCGCCGATGCCCAGGCGGGTCACGGTCAGCCCCGTGCGCCCCAACGCGATGGTCGGCAAGGCGAGCATGGGTGTCTCCTATTCCTCTGACAAGCCCCAGTGGGCGTTGATGTCGGCCTCGTAGGAGGCGGCTGATCCGGAGATCACCTCGCCCAAGGAGACGGGCCGATCCACCACGCCCGATTCCAGCGCGGCATAGCAGAGAGCCAGGGCTTGGCGGCCCTCCACGCCAGCGACCTCGGGCTGGCGGCCGTGCAGCACGCATTCGGCAAACTCGTGGATCTCGATGGCCAGCAGCGATCGATCGGCGACGGGGAAGGGGACGTCGTAGGCGGCCAGGCGGTCTCCGCCGAACAGTCGGGTGGTGGTTTCGTCCAGCCGATGTTCGGGCACCAGTGAGAGCAGCGCCTCGCCGGTGACCTCCTCATCGTCATCGCGCTGCAGCGACGGGGAGCGCCCGGACCGCGCCCCGCCTGGCCGCAGCGAACCCTCGCTGCCATAGATGCTGCCCTGGCCGAACCCCTGGCCGTGGGCGCCATAGCAGGCGGTCCATTGGCCTTGG
>CAZUZB010000235.1:0-2260 GCA_964624695.1 uncultured Anaerolineales bacterium
CGCCTACGCGATCACCCCCAGCTCGCGGCCGACGCGGGCAAAGCGCTCGATGCCATAGGCCAGGTCGTCGTCGCTGAGGGCCGCCGAGACCATGCAGCGGATGCGGGCCTGGCCGCGCGGCACGGTGGGGAACCCCAGCGCCATGGCAAAGACGCCCTCTTCAAAGAGGCGGGCGCTGAACCGCTTGGCCAGCACCACGTCGCCCAGCATGACCGGCGTGATGGGGGTGACGCTGCGGCCGACGTCAAAGCCGAGATCGGCCATGCCAGCCTTGAAGGTGCGGGTGTTGGCCCAGAGGCGGTCCACCAGGTCGGTGCTGGCGGCCAGCACGCGCACGGCGGCCAGGCAGGCGGCGGTATCGGCGGGGGTGACGGCGCTGCTGAACAGAAAGGGCCGCGCCTTTTGGCGGAGGTAATCGATGATCTGGCGCTGGCCGGCGATGACGCCGCCCACCACGCCGAACGCCTTGGAAAAGGTGCCGATCTCGACGTCGATGCGGCCGTGGAGGCCGAACTGATCCACGATGCCGCGGCCGCCCTGGCCCAGCACGCCCTCGCCGTGGGCGTCGTCCACCATGGTCATGCAGCCGTGGCGCTGGGCCACCGAGTAGATGGCGTCCAGCGGGGCGATGTCGCCATCCATGGAAAAGACGCCGTCGGTGATGATGAGGGCCCGGCGGTAGTCGGCGCGGCTCTCGGCGACCACCGATGCCAGGCTCTGGGGGTCGCCGTGCTCGTACACCAGGATCTTGGCGCCCGAGAGGCGGCAGCCATCGATGATGGAGGCGTGGTTCAGCCGGTCCGAGTAGATCACGTCCTCTTTGCCCACCAAGGGGGAGATGGCGGCCTGGTTGGCCACAAAGCCGCTCTGGACGTAGAGGGCGTCCTCGACGCCCTTGAAGGCGGCCACCTCGCGCTCGAGCTCTTGGTGGAGCGCCAAGGTGCCGGCGATGGAGCGCACGGCGGTGGGGCCGGCGCCGTAGGCGTCCAGGGCGTCCTTGGCGGCCTGCACCAGGCGCGGATCCGAGGCCAGCCCCAGGTAGTTGTTGGTGCACAGGTTGAGCACGCGGCGGCCGTCCACCTGCATCCAGGCGTCGGGCGGGGAGCTGATGGTGCGCAGGTTGATCTGGAGGCCGGCGTCTTGCAGGGCGGCCATCTCGGCGGCGATCCAGGCGAGTTGCGGGTCGGTCATGGTGGGCTCCTTTTACGCGTCGGGATAGAGCACGATCTTGCCGGACTGGCCCGAGCCCATGACGCGGAGGCCCTCCTCCCAGCGGGAGAGGGGAAACTCGTGGGTGATGATGGGCCCCAGATCCACGCGGCCGGAAGAGATGAGGCTGCGCATCTGGTGCCAGGTCTCCCACACGCGGCGGCCGACCACGCCGTGGACCTGGATGCCGCGCATGATGACCAGGTTGGCCAGGTCGAACCCGTCCACCAGGGCGGGGGGCAGACCCAGCAGGGCGGCCTCGCCGCCGGGGGCGAGGAGCTGCAGGCCCTGGGTGAGGGCGGCGGGCGCGCCGGACATTTCCAGGAGCACGTCCACGCCGCCGGGGCCGACCAGGTCGCGCACGCGGGCGGCGATGTCGTCTTGGGCGGGGTTCAGGGCCAGATCGGCGCCGACTTGGCGGGCCAAGTCGAGACGGTAGGGCGAGAGGTCGGTGACGATGATGCATTGGGCGCCAAAGGCGCGGGCGACGGGGATGGCCATGAGGCCGGCGGGCCCGCAGCCGGTGAGCAGCACGCGCTTGGCGCGGACGTCGCAGGCGGCGACGGTGTGGACCGAGTTGCCAAAGTTCTCCTGGAGGCTGGCGACGGCCCAGGGCATATCGGGCGGGTTGCGCCAGACGTTCTCGGCGGGCATGGCCACGTACTGGGCGTAGGCGCCATCGGCGTCCACGCCGATGATGCGGGTGTGCTCGCAGACGTGGCGGCGGCCGAGCTGGCAGGGCCGGCAGGTGCCGCAGGTGAGGTGGCTCTCGGCGGAGACGTGGTCGCCCACCTGAACCTGGTCGGGGCGCACGTCCTCGCCGACCTGGACGACGATGCCGGCGAACTCGTGGCCGATGATGAGGGGGGGCTGGATGCGGCGCTGGGACCAGGCGTCCCAGTGGTAGATGTGCAGGTCGGTGCCGCAGATGGAGGCGGCGCGGACCTGGATGAGGACGTCGTGGGGGCCCGGGGTGGGGATGGGGGCCTCGATGAGCTGCATCCCGGGCCCCGGGGTAGTTTTGGCGACCGCCTGCATCGTTGCCATGGCG
>CAZUZB010000236.1:0-2258 GCA_964624695.1 uncultured Anaerolineales bacterium
CCCCGCCGCCCCGACTATCATCGTGCCATCGACTCGGTTGAGAGAGGAGGAGCCGGCATGCCCAAGATGCCTACCAACCTGCGCGCCGCCTGCAAGGACAACCCCCGCGAAACCTTTGACTTGATCGTCCGCGTCGATGGCGACGTCAAGCTCCGCGGTGAAACCATGCGCGGCATCGGCGTCAAGGTCCGCCGGCAGTTCAGCCTGACCAACGCCATGAGCGTGCGCTGCACTGGCGAGGAGGCCCTGGCCCTCTCGCGCCGCTCCTGGGTCAAGAGCATCGAGCCCGACGGCCCCGTCAAGGCCCTGGGGAGGTAGCCCGTGCCGGACGATCGCCCCAAGCTCAGCCGCCGTCTCTTGCGCTCCATGGATACCATCGAGGATCCTTCCGCCGAGCTGCCCCTCATCGTCCGCTATAGCAGCCGCCAACGCGTCATGCGCCACGGTGGCCCCATGCGCGGCGTGCGCCAGGGCTATCGCTACCACCTGCGCCCCTTTGTGCACATGCACGCCACCGTCGAGGGCATCGCCGCGCTGGAGGCCGATCCCGAGGTCAGCCTGATCTACCCCGACCTTCCCGTCCAGGCCTATCTGGATGCCTCGCTGCCCCACATTCGCGTGCCCATGCTCTGGCAGGAGCATCTCACTGGCCAGGGCATCCGCATCGCCGTGGTCGATACCGGCATCGATTTCGACCACCCCGATTTCGCCGGCCGCGTCATGGATGCCGCCGATTTCACCGGCACCGGCCCCGACGACCGCCACGGCCACGGCACCCACTGCGCCGGCGTGGTGGCCGGCTCGGGCGCCATGAGCGACGGCCACTATCGCGGCGTGGCCCCCGATGCCGAGCTCTATATCGCCAAGGTGCTCCGCGCCGACGGCCAGGGCATGATGAGCGACGTGATGATGGGCATCGAGTGGGCCGTGGATCAAGGCGTCCAGGTCATCAGCCTCTCCTTGGGAGGGCCCGGCCCCTGCGATGGCACCGACGCCCTCTGCGAGACCTGCGAGGCCGCCAGCGAGCGCGGTATCATGGTCTGCGTGGCCGCCGGCAACGATGGCCCCACGCCCTATACCGTCGGCTCGCCCGGCTGCGCCGCCGGCGTCCTCACCGTGGGCGCCGCTTCCGACCTGGACCGTATCGCCACGTTCTCGTCCCGCGGGCCCACCGCCGATGGCCGCACCAAGCCCGACGTGGTCCTCCCCGGCGTAGAGATCATCGCCGCCCGCGCCGCCACCACCGTCATGGGCACCCCCATCGACGACTGGTACACCGCCGCCTCGGGCACCAGCATGGCCACCCCCCATGCCGCCGGCCTCTGCGCCCTGCTCTTGCAAGCCGAGCCCGACTTGACGCCGCTGGAGCTCAAGTCGCGCCTCATGCGCACCGCCATCGACCTGGCCCAGCCCGCCAACGCCCAGGGCGCTGGCCGCGTCGACGCCTGGCGCGCCTACACCGACGAGACCAGCGACGTCGTCGCGCCCGAGCCGCAGCCCGTGCCCGCGCCCGCTCCCGACAATCCCGGCTGCCTGGCCATCCTGGCCGCCTTGCTCCCGCACCAATAGCCGCGCCGGACCCGGCGCACCAATCCTGCGAAAGGAACCCATCATGTCCATCCTCCTCAACGGCGACGACCTGATCGACCTGGCCGTCCAGACCGAGACCCGCGGCGAGGCCTTTTACCAGCAGGCCGCCGCCCAGGCCGGCGCCGGCCCCGCCCGCGACCTGTTCACCTACCTGGCCGAGCAAGAGGCCAAACACCGCGAGACCTTTCGCGGCCTGATCGGCGCCGTCGTCACCACCGAGGTCGACCCCACCACCTGGGACGAGACCATCGCCTACATCGAGGCCACCGTCGATCGCGCCTTTTTCGCCGGCGGCGATCAGCCCATCAAGACCATCGATCCCGACACCACCGTCGTCGAGATGCTCACCCAGGCCATCGCCTTTGAGCAGCAGACCCTGCTCTATTTCCTGACGATTCGCGACCTGGTCAAGCCCGCCAACCGGCCGCTGGTGGACCAGATCGCCGCCGAGGAACGCAGCCACGTCCGCCAGCTCTCGGCCATGCGCGCGACGCAAGCCCTGTCGTAGCGGCGAACCTTGTGTTCGCCCACGGACGCCTATCACAATCCAAGGAGCCCCAACACCATGCGCAGCCACGCCGCCTGTTACGATGACCTGCGTGCCTACATCGAGGGCATCCCCCTCATCGACTGCCACGATCACACCGGCGAGGTCGGCCCCAAGTACG
>CAZUZB010000237.1:0-2257 GCA_964624695.1 uncultured Anaerolineales bacterium
CGAATGCCCGCCTGGTGGCAGGCGACGATCTGCTCCCCCAGCAGGTTGAACGTCAGGCTGGGATGCTTGGGGAATCGGGTGGGCTGATAATAGACCATGCCATGGTGGCACCGCGCGAAACAGGTGACCGAGTTCACGTGGGCGCGCTGCAGGGTCTCCACAAAGTGCTGCGCATCCCAATCGGCGCCCACATCGCCGATGGCCGGCGAGGTGTGATAGTCCAGATGAACCTGACGCATACGCAGGGGCTCCATGACGCTCCTTTCGGTTGGGTGGCTCGGTACACCACCATGATAGCAACGCGGGCGGGCAGCGTCAACGCCTCGTTGACCCGCCCGCGCCCACCCGGTATACTCGCAGGAGGTCGCAACTGCCAGAGGAGACATGGCGCCGCACGGTGCCACCCGCTCCTCTTGATGATCAGGATCCGCATGGAGGGGGCAAGCATGAGCTACGGACACTGGGGCAAGCTGCTGCGCGTCAACCTGACCACCGGCGACATCGCCGTCGAGAGCCTGGGCGAAGGCTTTCTGCGGCGTTATGTGGGCGGCTGGGGGTTCATCGCGCACACCCTGCTGCGCGAGCTGCCGGCCGGCATCGACCCGCTCAGCCCAGAAAACCGCCTCATCTATGCCACCGGCCCCATCACCGGCCAGGCCATCGCCGGCGGCGGCCGCCACATGATCGGCGCCAAGTCGCCCCTCACCGGCGGCTTTTCGGGGTCCGAGGCCGGCGGCTATTTCGGCGCCGAGCTCAAGCGCGCCGGCTGGGACATGGTCATCTTCGAGGGTGCCTCAGAAAAGCCCGTCTACCTCTGGATCCAGGACGACCAGGTGGAGCTGCGTTCCGCCGAGCACCTTTGGGGGCGCGAGGTCTGGGAGGTGCAAGAGGCCATCCGCGAGGAGCTGGGCGACAAGTGGATCCGCGTCTCCCAGTGTGGACCCGCCGGCGAGCGGCTGATCCGCATCAGCAACATCCTCCACGATGCCACCCGCGCCGCCGGGCGCACCGGCCTGGGCGCCGTCATGGGCAGCAAAAAGCTGCGCGCCGTGGCCGTCCGCGGCAGCCAGACCCCACCCGTCCACGATGCCGACCGCCTGAAAGAGCTGGGCAAGTGGTTCCGCGACAACTTTCGCGAGACCGGCTCCCTGGCCTATGCCACCCTGGGCACGGTGCGCATGATCCGCGTGAACAACGAGGCCGGCGGCCTGCCCACCCGCAACTTTTCCCAGGGCGTGTTCGAGGGTTTTGAAAAGATCACCTCCGAATCCCAGCTCGAGGTCACCCAGCGGCGCGATACCTGCTACGGCTGCCCCATCCGCTGCAAATGGGTGGTCTCCATCGAGGACGAGACCTACCCCGCCGACCCCAAGTACGGCGGACCCGAGTACGAGACCACCGGCGCCTTTGGCTCCTGCTGCGGCATCGACGACATCCGCATCACCTGCCACGCCAACCAGCTCTGCAACAGCTACGGGCTGGATACCATCGGCGTGGGCGTGACCATCGCCTGGGCCATGGAGTCGTTCGAGCGCGGCGTGCTCACCACCGCCGACACCGACGGCCTGGAGCTCACCTTTGGCAACGGTGACGCGCTCATCGCCCTGATCCACAAGATCGCCCGCCGCGAGGGGTTCGGCGACCTGCTCTCCCACGGCTCCCGCTACGCCGCCCAGCAGGTCGGCCAGGGCTCGCTGGCCTGGTCGGTCCAGATCAAGGGCCAAGAGGTGGCCATGCACGACCCCCGGGTCAAGTACGGCCACGGGCTGGGCATCGCCGTCTCGCCCACCGGCGCCGACCACATGCACTCGGTGCACGATAGCGGCTATACCACCGACGGCGGCATCCACGACCTCAAGCCGCTGGGCGTGCTGCACCCCCTGCCCAAGGACGACCTCAGCGCCGAAAAGGCCCGCATGGTGCGCCGCGCCATGATGTGGCGCGTGCTGGATAACCTCACGGGCATTTGCATGTTCCAGGCGTGGCCCGCCCAGAAAAAGGCCGAGATCATCGAGGCGGCCACGGGCTGGAACACCTCGGTGCTGGAGCTGTGGCAGGCGGCCGAGCGCGCCTATGACCTGGCCCGCGCGTTCAACGCCCGCGAGGGGTTCGGCCCGGCCGACGACGACCTGCCGCCGCGCATGTACGAGCACTTTGCCGAGGGGCCCGCGGCCGGCCAGGCGCCCACCCGCGAGCAGTTCGCCGCCGCCAAGCAGGCGTTCTACGCCTACATGGGCTGGGATCCCGCCACCGCCGC
>CAZUZB010000238.1:0-2212 GCA_964624695.1 uncultured Anaerolineales bacterium
GCGGTGGCGGCGGCGGCCGAGGCCGAGGGCGGGGTGGCCGCCCCCCGGCCCATGGCGGCGACGTACCGGGTGCCCTCCAAGTGCCCCCATTGCGCCGGGGGCATGGATTCGGCCGGGCTGATCCGCGGGGTGGCGGCGCTGCCCTGCGATTACTGCGGCGTGATGGTGACGCTGGAGCGGGCCACCTAGGGCGCTCTCGCCAGCAAAAGGGCCAGGCCCCCTCTGGGGGGTACCTGGCCCTTTTTTTGTAGTCGGCTGGCCGCTACGGTGTGACGATGCCCCAGATGGCCACCTCGCCGATGCAGGTGTCGTCATAGGTGGTGCCAGCGTAGACGGCCTCGATCACCAGCTCGACGCTGGTGGTGCGGAAGGGCCCTACGTTCACGTACTGCATGCGGGCGGCGTCGGCCAGGTCGATGGTGACGGCCTCTCCGCCAGAGAACCGCAGCGTGGCGCGCTGGAGGCGGTTGTTCAGCGCCCAGTAGCCATTGGGATGATCCCAGCCGGGCAGGACGCCGACGCGGGTGACGGTGATGGGCCCCGGGAAGGTGATGGTGAGGCTCTCGCCGATGCCGGGGCCGTCGGCGGCCTCGGTCCAGGCGGTATCGGGCGCGCCATCGATGGCGGAGGCGCCCTCGTATTGGCCAAAGCGGTCGGCGGGCAGGTGCGACGAGGCCGTGGCGGTGGCGTGGGGCGTCAGGTCGCGCGCATAGGAGGCGGCCTCGGTGAGCTTGGTCAGCTCGGTGACGGCCACCTGCCGCCCGGCATAGTCCATGGCGCCGACCTCTAGCGTGCCGGTGATCATGAGGGAGGCGCCGGTCCAGGCCGCGTCGTCGATCTGGGCCCGGAGGGCGTCGTCCAGGCTGGTGATGCCGGAGCGGAGGCCATCCTGCCGCTGAAAGTAGTGGGTGTACTGGTTGCCGGCGGGCAGGCGAACCACGGTGCCCACCCAGCCCTCGATGGGGCCGGCGGCGGCTGGCTGGACCAGGGTGACGGATTGGGCGATGGCGTCGGCCTGGGCCTGGATCTCGTCGGGGATCTGGGTGGCGTTGGCGGCCGGGAGCAGATCCACCGAGATGACCAGCCCCTGGGCCTCGACGCTGTACATGACGGCCTGGACGCGGCTGCCCTGGACGATGACGGAGCGGGGCAGGTCACGGCCGAGGATGGTGACGATGCCGCTGGTCTCGATATCGCCGGTGGGCGTGGCGCGGCTCAGGAGGATCGGCTCGGCGTCGGCGCGGCGGATGCGGATGGAGAGGGTGTGGCCATCGCGGGTGAGCTCCAGCGGCCCGCCGTCGGCGGCCTGGAGCGACCACTCGGCGGGGTAGCGCAGGGAGTAGCTCAAGCCCTCATTGACATGAATCTGCGAGAGCACGGCCACGCCGACGGGCTGGGCGGGCAGCTCGACCAGGCTGCCATCGGGGTGGACCTCGCCGCGCCAGGCATAGGTGCTGATGGGGTTCGAGAGGGCCACGGTGTAGACGGTCTCGGTGGGCGCGGTGACGGCCCAGCTCACCAGGGCGGTCCAATCGCCGGCCAGGTAGCGGTAGCTGAGGGCGCCGATGATGTCGTCGGGCGTGGCGCGCTCCTCGATCCAGGCCAGCGCGTCGCTGGGGGCGTCGTCGGGATAGGATTGCTGGAGGTAGGTGAGGACGCGCAAGAGGGCGTCCATGGTGGCCAGGGGCGCCTCGTAGACCAGGCCGTTGTTGGTGACGTGGCACTCGTACGAGAACTGCTCGGGGCCGTTGGCGACGGTGATGCGGTAAAGGGAGCGGAACAGGTATTGGGGCGCGCTGATGGGCGCGGTTACGGTGACGGACCAATCGTCGGCGGTATAGCGCAGCACCTTGGTGCCCAGGGCCCCCTCGGGCGTGGCGTCCTCGACCTGCCAGGAGACGTTGCTGGCCGGGGCGATAGGCTCGACCTGGCGCATGCGGGTGAGGGCGGAATCGCGGGCGGCGGCATAGGCCACGTCGTCGAGGTTGGCGGGGGCTTCGGGCGTGGCCGTCTTGCCGACGGGCCACCAGCCGGGCGTGTTCTCTCCTGCGGGGCGGCAGCCGGCCAGCGGCGCGGCCAGCAGGGCGAGAGCGACGCATGCGGCCAAGAGGCGGGTGCGGGTGCTGTTCATGGGGCGTTGACCTCTCTTGAGGGACAGATGGATGCTATCGTGTAGACGTTGCGAGGGCCGGTACGGTTCCCTTATGGTACG
>CAZUZB010000239.1:0-2208 GCA_964624695.1 uncultured Anaerolineales bacterium
CCGGCGTATCGCTGGAGCAGTATCGCACCTACTTGAGCCTGCTCTGGGAGTACACGGAAAAGGTCTAGCCCCAAGAGGAGGCCCCCATGTCCGGTCAACCCAACATCGTCCTGATCATGGCCGATCAGTGGCGCGGGGATTGCCTCTCCGCCGACGGGCACCCCGTGGTGCAGACGCCCTACCTCGACCAACTAGCCGGCCAGGGCGTGCGCTTTTCGCGGGCCTACTCGGCGACGCCCACCTGCATCCCCGCCCGCGCAGCCCTGCACACAGGCCAGACGCAGCGCACCCACGGCAGGGTCGGCTATCAGGACGGCGTGCCCTGGAACTATCCCGTGACGCTGGCGGGCGAGTTCACCCGACACGGCTACCAGACCGAGGCCGTGGGCAAGATGCACGTCTACCCAGAGCGGTCCCTGATGGGATTCCAGCACGTCACGCTGCATGACGGGTTCCTACACTATGCGCGTAGCCAACACCCTTGCCTGGACGAGATCGACGACTATGTGCCGTGGCTACGCGAGCGCCTGGGCCGCGATGCCGACTATTTTGAGCATGGGGTCAACTGCAACTCGATGGTCGCTCGCCCGTGGGACAAGGAAGAGTACCTCCACCCCACCAACTGGGTCACCAGCGAGGCGATCCGCTTCCTGCGGCGGCGCGATCCGCGCCTGCCCTTTTTCCTGTTCGTCTCCTACCATCGGCCGCACCCACCGTTCGATCCGCCGGCATGGGCCTATGAGATGTATATCAACCAGCCCATGCCCGATCCCCCCATCGGCGATTGGCACCGGATCTTTGCGGATAGCACGGCGCCGCATCGCGCCGATCCCTTTTACGCGCAGATGGACTCGCGGCGCCTCCAGATGGCTCGCGCGGGCTACTATGGGCATATCACCCACATCGATCACCAGATCAACCGGCTGCTCGAAGCCCTCCACGAGCATGGAGTCGGGTCGAACACCTATGTCTGCTTTACCGCCGATCACGGCGAGATGCTGGGCGACCATCACATGTTCCGTAAGGCGTACCCGTACGAGGGCTCAGCGCGGGTACCCTTGATCCTGGCGGGCCCCCAGCACGCTGCCTTTGAGGGGAACGGGGTGCGTGGCGAGGTGGCCGAGTTGCGCGACATCATGCCGACGCTGCTCGATTGCGCGGGGCTTGCTATCCCCGGCACTGTCGAGGGCAAGAGCCTGGTCCCCTTGGCGCGGGGCGAAAAGGCGCCCTGGCGCCCCTACCTGCACGGCGAACACACCCTGATCGGCCAGTCGGTCCACTGGGTCACCGACGCTCGCATCAAGTATGTGTGGTTCAGCGGCAGCGGCCAGGAGCAACTCTTTGATCTCGCGTCCGACCCGCAAGAGACCACCAACCTGGCCACCCGCGCCGACATGCAAGGGACGCTGGAGCACTGGCGAGGGATCCTGATAGCAGAGCTGGCGGGCCGCGAAGAGGGCTACACGGACGGAGCCAGGCTCATTCCTGGTCGGCCGGTCAGCGCCTGCCTGAGCCATGTGAAGCGCTAAGGAGCGGGATCACTCCCGCACAAAGCGGGTGCCCATCGCCGCGGGAGGCGCCGAACGTAGCAGCCGTCGCGCGGGGCGCTGCCACCGCGCGGGCAGCGAGAGCAATAGCCGTTCCAGCCAACCGCTGCCCACCAGCGCCAGCGTGGCGATCATCAGGAGCCACGGCGCCATGTTCAGCAGCGTCACAGGCGCGCCCGGGACGGTGCGCTGCAGATAGGTGACCAGCGCCTTGAGCGCGCCAAAGAGGTACGCGCCCAAAGCGATGCGGACGGGATGCCACCCGCCAAAGATGACGATGGCCAGCGCGATCCAGCCCATCCCGCGGGTGTGCCCTTTGGCCCAGCCTAGCTGGATGGCCATCGAGTACATGGCGCCGGCGCAACCCACCAACGCCCCGCCCAGCGCCGTATAGAGCACGCGCACCCGCTGCACGGGAACGCCCCGCACATAGGCCGAGACGGGTCGCTCGCCCGTGGCGCGCAGCCGCAAGCCCGCTCTGGTCCTATAAAGCCACCACCAGGTAAACAGCATCAAGAACAGGCTGGCGTAAACGACCAAGTTGTGCCGAAACAGGATCGGTCCCACCACGGGGATGCGTTCCAGCAACGGCAGAGGCCAGTGCGGCACCGAGACCCCGCGAATCCGCGTGTACGATTGCCCCACAAAGGCGCTGAGGCTG
>CAZUZB010000240.1:0-2189 GCA_964624695.1 uncultured Anaerolineales bacterium
GTCGGCGAGGAAGAGGGCACGGGCATCGTTCACATCGCCCCTGGCTGCGGCGCCGAAGACTTTCAGCTAGGCAAGGAACATGGCCTGCCCATCATCTCGCCGCTGGATGACTCGGGCCAGTTCGTGGAGGCCTTTGGCTGGCTGGCGGGCTTGGAGGCGGCCGAGGCGGCCCATGCCATCTTCCAGAACCTGCAGGAAAAGGGGCTGCTCTATCGCGTCGATGACTATACCCACCGCTACCCCACCTGCTGGCGCTGCAAGACCGACCTGGTCTTTCGCTTGGTGGACGAGTGGTTCATCAGCATGGACGAGCTCCGCCATGACATGATGCGCGTCACCGAGCAGATTCGTTGGATCCCGTCGTTCGGGCTCGAGCGGGAGCTCGACTGGCTGCGCAACATGCACGACTGGATGATCAGCAAAAAGCGCTACTGGGGCCTGGCGCTGCCATTCTGGATCTGTGACGACTGCGGCGAGTTGGCCGTCATCGGCGACGAACGCGAGTTGGAGCGCCGCGCGGTGGAGGGCTGGGATGCCTTTGCAGGGCACACGCCCCACCGCCCCCATGTCGATGCCGTCGTTTTGGCATGCCAAGAGTGCGGCGGCAGGATGCACCGCATCCCCGACGTGGGCAACCCCTGGCTGGATGCTGGCATTGTCAGCTTTTCCACGCTGCGATACCGCACCGATCGCCCTTACTGGGAAAAGTGGTACCCGGCCGACTGGATCAGCGAGTCGTTCCCAGGGCAGTTCCGCAACTGGTTCTATAGCCTGCTGGCCATGGGCACCGTGCTGGACAACAGCCCCGCCTTTCGCGAGAACTTTTCCTACGCCACGCTTTTTGCCGAGGACGGCCGCCCCATGCACAAGAGCTGGGGCAACTCGATCGAGTTCAACGAGGCCGCCGACAAGATGGGCGTGGACGTGATGCGTTGGCTCTACTGCGCCCACAAACCCGAGAACAACCTGCTCTTTGGCTACCACCGCGCCGACGAGACCCGTCGCCGTTTCGTGATCCCGCTGTGGAACGTCTACAGCTTTCTGGCCACCTATGCCAGCCTGGATGGCTGGCAGCCCGAGTGGCCGCTGGAGGACCCGGGAACGCCCGAGGGGCCGACGCCCCAGAGCAGCAGCCCACTCGACCGTTGGATCGTCGCCCGCGTCAACGAGGTCGCGCAGACCGTCACCCACGCGCTGACCGGCTCGGACCCCTATGCCTCCACGCTGGCGCTGGAGGCGTTCCTGGATGACCTGACCAACTGGTACGTACGTCGCAGCCGCCGCCGCTTCTGGAAGAGCGAACACGACGCCGACAAGCAGACGGCCTATGCGACGCTCTACCACGTGCTGGTGCGCTATGCCAAGCTTCTGGCGCCGTTCATCCCGTTCATCACCGAGGCCATCTACCAGAACCTGGTCCGCAAAGTGCGGCCCGATGCCCTGGTGAGCATCCACAACTGCGATTGGCCCGAGCCCGACCAAGAGGCCATCGATACCGACCTGCTGGAGCAGATGGCGCTGGCGCGCAGCCTGGCGGGACTGGGACTGAGCGCCCGCAACAGCGCCAATATCAAGGTACGTCAGCCGCTGGCCAGCGCCATGGTCTGGACGCCAGGCGGCCGCGCTCTGCGCTCCAGCGAGCTGGCAGCGATCGTCGCCGATGAGCTCAACGTCAAAGAGCTGGCCTTTGTCGAGCGCGAAGACGAGCTGGTGACCTACCGCATCGTGGCGGATGGCCGCTCCCTGGGCCCGCGGCTGGGCCGCGATTTCCCCAAGGCGCGCGCCGCCCTGGCAGAGATCCAGCCCGAGGTGGTAGCCGCCGCCGTCAAACGGGGCGAACCCGTCGTCCTGCAAGTCGACGGAGGCGAGATCAGCTTGGCCCCTGAAGAGATCCTGGTAGAGCCGCAGCCGCGTGAAGGCTGGGCCGTGGCCGAGGAGAGGGGCCTCATCGTCGCCATCGATACCACCATCACCGCCGAGCTACAGGCCGAGGGCTGGGCCCGCGACCTGGTGCGCCAGATTCAGACCCTGCGCAAGGAAGCCGACTATGACCTCGACCAGCGCATCACAACAGGTTTGTTCTTCCCGAACCAGAAGCTTCAAGACACGCTGGCCCCCTGGCAGGCCCACATCATGGACGAGACCCTCGCCACCTGCCTCCTGACCGAGGACGACGGCCTGGCGTGGGA
>CAZUZB010000241.1:0-2185 GCA_964624695.1 uncultured Anaerolineales bacterium
TCGCCCTGCAGCAACCGCCACACCACCCAGGCCACCGAAGCACCGCTGCTGGGCGCGATGTCCAGGCCCAGTTGGGCCAACGCCGAACGATCGCTGTCACGCATCCGCTTGGTCTCAGCAGCCGAGCGTGGAGCCTCCCTCCGCTGCAACCGTCGAGGCTGGCCCCCCAGCCCACGCTCCACAAAGGCGCCCATCGCGCGCAGGCCCCAGATCAGCGTTCCTTCGGCGGGAAAGTAGAGCATCCCCAGATCGAAACGCCCCGTGGCCAGGTTGAGCAGGCCTAGCATGTGGCCGTAGGTGGGGCGCCCCGCCAAATAGTCGTCGGTGCCATCCACGGGATCCACCACCAGCTCATAGGCACCATGGCCGCTGAACAGCTCCCGCAGCTCCACGGGACACGCAGCCATCTCTTCGCTGTAGATTGCCAGCTCGGGCGCCACCTGTGCGGCCGCCAGCAACAGAATCTCCTGGCAGACATGATCCACCACCGAGACGGCGGTGCTCTGCTGAAAGCGCGAGTCTCGCGCCTTGTGCTGGGTCGCCACCTGGCCCTGCAGCGCCAAGCCGACCCGCCCGCATTGCAGCAACGCCAAGCGCATCTGCGAGACAAACCTCATCAAACCGATAGCCACGGTCGCCTCCTTATCGCGCGGATTATAGGCCGTCGCCCGGCCATCGGCCAATGCCAGCATCAAGCCCTCTCAACAGCAGGCCGGACCTCGGAGCCAGGTTTTGTGGACCACACCGAGCATGCTAGACTGCCACAAACATGCCACCATACCAAGGAGACACTCCGGATGCCCCACACCCACTATCCCCTGGCCGAAGCCGTCCGCCGCGCCTACCGAGGCACCCTAGAAGGCGCTCCCGAGGACGACGAGACCATGGAGCCGCTGGTGCGAGTGGATGCCCAGGGCGCCCCCATCGGCCGCATCCGGGATGGCGACTATGTCATCTTTTACGATCTGCGCGGCGAACGCGAGATCGAGCTGACGCAGGCCTTTACCCAAAAGCCCTTCACCCACTTTGCCACCGAGCCCATCGACACCCACTGGGTGACCCTGATCGAGTACCACCCCGAGCTGGACGTCAAAGTAGCCTACCCGCCCGAGGGCCCCTACGCCGACACCCTCTGCGAGACGGTATCGCGCGCGGGCCTGACCCAAGTCAAGATCGTGGAATCGGAAAAGGCCGTCCACTTGGCCTATTTTCTCAACGGCAAGCGTCAGGAGCCGTTCCCAGGCGAGCGGCGGCGGTTCCTCCCATCGCGCGAATTCGAGGGTTATCTGCCGCCCCCCGGGATGCGCGCCGCCGACGTGGCCGATGCCGCTATCGAGGAGCTTGACGGCGATGCCGACCTCATTGTGGTCAACTGGGCCAACGTCGACGTCATCGGCCACAGCGAGGACCGCGATGCCATCGTGCACGCCGTCGAGACGGTGGATGGGCAGCTCGCGCGTGTCTTGGCTGCCGCACAGGCACGGGGCGTGACCGCCCTGGTAACGGCCGACCATGGCACGGTGGAAAAGTGGCTCTATGAAGATGGCACCATCGATACGGGCCACACCGACAGCCCCGTGCCGCTAGCCCTGGTGGGAGACGGGCTCGAAAGCGCCAGCCTGCATCCCGACGGCACCCTCATCGACGTGGCGCCCACGGTGCTGCAGCTACTGGGCGTGCCCATCCCCTCCGCCATGGAGGGCCGCCCGCTGCTCCAGTGCCCGCACGCCCTGGGCAGCCGCCGCGTCGCCCTGCTGATTCTCGATGGCTGGGGCGCCCGCGATGAGCGTCTCGGCAACCTGATCGCCGAGGCGCAGACGCCCTGCATGGATGCCTTGGCGCAGCAATCCCTCTACACCAGGCTGGAGGCCGCCGGCGAGGCGGTGGGCCTGCCCGATACCGTCCCCGGCCGCCCGGGCAAGACGGTCGGCAACTCCGAAGTGGGGCATCTGCATCTAGGCGCTGGCCGCGTCATCCCTTCCGACCGTCTGCGCGTGGAGCGAGCCATCGCCGACGGGTCGCTCCACCAGAACGCCGCCCTGCGCTGGGCCATGGAGGGCGCCGTTCGCGATGGCACCGCCCTGCATCTCTTGGGGATCATCTCGTTCTACAGCTCCCACGGGTCGGTGGAGCATCTCCTGGCGATTCTGCGCATGGCCCACGCCCTAGGCGTGCCCGAGGTTTA
>CAZUZB010000242.1:0-2167 GCA_964624695.1 uncultured Anaerolineales bacterium
CCCTGCTAGCGGCCATCGTCGCGAAGCTCGAGCGCGGGGACTGCCCCGACCATAAGTGGCCCGACGCCAAGGGCGGGTACTGGGCGCTGTGCCCCTTCCACGAGGACAAGCATACAGGCAGCTTCAAGGTGTCGGCGCGTGGCTTCAAATGCTTCTCTTGCGGCACTGGAGGTGGCCTGCGCGAGCTGGCCAAGCACCTCGGGCTCCCGGAGAGGTATTGCAGTAGTGCACGCGATTTGGAGGGGGGTGACACACATTTTTCGCTCGCCATCTATGCCGAGGCCAAGCGGCTGCCGGCCGCGTTCCTAGGCGAGCTGGGCCTGTGTGAGCGTCGCATCCATGGACGCACGACTCTGGTCATCCCCTACTACGACGCCCATCACGAGGAGGTCGCTGTGCGGTACCGCCTGGGCATGTCCGGCGACCGCCGCTTCCGCTGGCGACGGGGCAGCAAGGTCCACCTGTACGGGCTGTGGCGATTGGAGCGCACGAAAGAGATGGGCTACGTCATCGTGGTGGAGGGCGAGAGTGACGCGCAGACCCTCTGGTACCATGACCTGCCCGCCCTGGGGGTCCCCGGCGCCACCACCTGGCAGGCCGAGTGGGCCGAGCAGCTGGACGGGCTGACCGTCTATCTCTGGCAGGAGCCCGATCAGGGCGGGGAGACCTTCGTTGCCAAGGTGGGCGAGTCGCTGCCCGAGGCGCGGGTCATCACCGCGCCCGCGGGCTGCAAGGACGTCTCCGAGGCCCATGTGCGGGACGAGGACGTGCCCGCCCTCATGGCACGCCTGATGGGCGAGGCGCAGCCCTATGTCCGTCTGGAGGAGCAGCGCCGTCAGCAGCAGGCGCAGGAGGCCCTCCAAGCCGCCCTGCCCCTGGCCGACGCCGACGATATCTTGGGCGAGTTCGACACTCTGTTGGACGCCCTGGGCTTAGTGAAGGAACGCTGTGCGGCCAAGCTGCTGTACCTGGCGCTGACTAGCCGCCTACTCGCCAAGCCCATCAGCGTCGTCATCAAGGGCCCCTCCAGCGCGGGCAAGAGCTTCTGCGTGGTGATCGTACTCAAGGTCTTTCCGCCATCGTCCTACCTGGATTTCACGAGCATGTCAGAGCGCGCGTTGATCTACGATGATCAGCCCGTCGCTCACCGCTTCATCGTGCTCTACGAGGCGCACGCCCTGGCGTCGTCCGAGACTCTGGCCTACCTGGTGCGGTCCCTGCTCTCCGAGGGCCGCATTCGCTACTCGACGGTCGAATCCACCCCCATGGGCCACATGTCGCGGCACATCGATCGGCAAGGGCCGACCGGGCTGATCACCACGACCACCTCCCCGTCCCTCGACGGGGAGAACGAGACGCGCATGTTCTCCCTGACGCTGACCGATACGCCCGACCAGACGGCGGAAATCCTCGAGGCCCTGGCCTGTGAGGCCGCCGGAGACATGACGACCCAGCCCGACCTGGCGCCCTGGCTCGCGCTCCAGCGCTGGCTGGAGCGGGGTGGGGGCCGCGAGGTGGTGATCCCCTTTGCGCCGGAGATCGCGCGAAGGTCGGACGCGCGGGCGGTGCGCCTGCGCCGCGACTTTGGCGCCGTGCTCAACCTGGTGAGGACCCACGCGCTGCTGCATCAGCGCAGCCGCCCGCGGGACGCCCAGGGCCGCATCGTGGCCATCCTGCAGGACTACGCCGCGGTGCACCACTTGGTGGCGGAGCTGGTGAACGAGGGCGTCGAGGCGACGGTGAGCCCGATCATGCGGGAGACGGTCGAGGTGGCGACGCGCCTGTACGAGCAGAACGTGAACAAATACGACACCCCCCAGCCTATCTCGATCCGCATGCTGGCCGATGAGCTCGGACTGGACCGCACCAGTGTCGGCCGCCGCGTCAAGGTGGCGACCGAGCAGGGTTACCTGCAAAACCTGGAATGGCAGAGGGGCCGTCCCGCCCGCATCGTCCCCGGCGATCCGCTGGCCGACGAACGGCCGGTGCTGCCCGTCCCCGAGGAGCTGCTGGATGAAGAACCCGATGATGACGACCCGCCAGTAGGAGGACGTGATGCGTCGCCCCCCTCAGGAGGCGAGCCATGCTCGTCAGCTCCCCCGCCCGACGACCCGTCGCCGCCAGAAAACTGTGCGCATCCCCCCTCCGCAGGCGATGCACTAGTGCA
>CAZUZB010000243.1:0-2133 GCA_964624695.1 uncultured Anaerolineales bacterium
GCCAAGTGAGGCCGCCGCGGTTTCCCGGTGACGGCCTCACAAAGACGCAGGACTCAAGTGACCTTTCTGCTCCCCTGATGATCTGCCCCTCAGCGGTTCGGACGTTTCACGATCCGCTCCACCGAAACACGTTTCCTCTGGCTTGCGCTGCCGAGCGAGCCGGCTTGGCGCTCACTGCACTCGGACCTTGGCTCAACGTGTGTTGCCACACGTCACACGAGCTCTCGACCCTTACCTCAGCTCACGGTTTCCTGTCTAGGCTTGCGCCCTCCAGCTCACCGCCTGCCAGACTCCCCGCTTACGGGGTCAGACCCGGAGATCAGTCCAATCCCTCGAGCCCTGCGTGAGTATAGTAGCACAGGGGGGCGCGGCTGTCAAGGGAGATCTGCGCGAGTTTGACGATTTTGACGGATAACGCGCCCACTCCTCGCATCGGCAGCCCCCATCTGCTACAATGAGGGCGTCAGACGCAGTCGCGTTCCGCCGATAGGCTGGAGGGAGCATGCTGCCGATGACCGCCGGGCAGCCCCAAACAGAGACGATCCGCTCTTTAGAGCCGCCGGAGCGCACGCCCGGGCAGATCGCCCTGCAAGAGATCGTCCGTCCCCTGGCGATTGCCGTGCTGCTGACCTGCCTCGCCATCGCGCTCTCCGCCCTGCTCACCCGCGTCGTGCCCGAGTGGCCCTCGCGCTTTTTTGTGGTGCTGGTGTTCTTGGCCAGCCTGGAAAGCATCCAGGCTTACCGCATCTTGGCGCATCGCGATGTCGGCCAGCGCGATCGGCTGCGTTTTCGCGCGGTCGAATGGGTCACGCTGTTGCTGGTCATCCGTTTTGGCGTCTACCTCCACCTGGGCTGGGATCGGCTGATCGAGGACGCCGCGCTCTGGACGGCCAGCGCCCTGACGATCCTGGATTACGGCTTTGGCATGATAGCCATGCTGGTGCTGGTCTTTTGGTACACGGCCCTCACGCTGGCCCGAGCCATCTGGGAGCTGGAGGTCACGCCCCTCGAGCACATCCCCCCTGTGACCGATCCGGGCTACTATTTGCGGGCCACCATGCCCCGCCATGGGCAGACGGACCGGGCCGCCCGCGTGTTCCTGATCATGGCGGTGTATCTGCTGGGCGGCATGCTGCTGCTCATGTTCACCGGCATGGCGCAGTTCGATATGAGCATGCTGCAACCGCTGCCCAACGCCAAGCTGGGAGCTTTGGGGGCCAACGCGCTGGTCTATTTCGCCGTGGGGATGCTCCTGCTGAGCCAGGCGCGCTACACGGTGCTGCGCGCCCAGTGGGAGCTGCAAGGCATCGCCGTCCAGGGGCGGATCGGCCAGCGCTGGATGGCTCTCGCCATCCTGTTTCTGGTGCTGATCGCGCTGGCGGCGGTGCTGCTGCCCTCGGACTATACCGTGCCGATCTTCCAGGCGGTCAGCGTCGCGGCGCGGTGGCTGGCCTGGTTCGTGACCCAGATCACGCTGCTGATCGTGTTCGCCGTCGCCGTGGCCCTGCGCTGGCTGATGGACCTGCTCACGGGGCAAACCGGGCCCCAGCCGAGCCTGCCGACGCCGCAGCCCACCCCGCTCGCGCCCGAGGGGGCCACCGGGCGGGGGACCACGCTGGCGTGGCAGATTTTCCGGTCGCTGCTGTTCTGGTGGGCGCTGCTAGGCATCGCCGGCTATTCGTTGCTGCATTTCGTGGGGGATCGGCTCCACCTGCTGGCCTGGCTGCGACGCACCAGGCTATGGGCCTGGCTGGCCCGGCTGGGGGGCAGGATCCGGGCCGCCTTCCGGGGCGTGTGGTTGCAGGCCGAGCGGGCAATGCGCCAGTGGCGGGCGCGTACCCAGCAGCGTCAGGCGCAGAACGCCGCCTTGCGGGCGCGCCGGCGCATCTCGCTCAAGCGGCTCCCGCCGCGAGACCGGGCGCGCTACTATTACCTGGCCGCCCTACGCCAGACCAAGCGCGCCGGGCTGGCCCGCCCCACCCAGCTCACGCCGAACGAGTATCAGCAGCTGCTGGTGCACAGCCTGCCCGAGGCGATGCACGAGGCGGAAGGGCTCACGGGGATATTCCACGAGGCGCGCTACTCGGCGCACCCCATCGGCAACGAGATGGCGTCGCGGGCGCGGCGGCTGCG
>CAZUZB010000244.1:0-2092 GCA_964624695.1 uncultured Anaerolineales bacterium
CGCCGGGGATCGGGCCTGTGTTCGTCCTTATATTGTGCCCCAGAGGGCGAGGCGCTAGAATGCTGGCGTGGCTTGGAGCGCTCCACCGGCAAAGGGGGCAAGATGGCCGAGCAGTCGCTAGATCGACGCGCGTTTTTGCGGCGGGTGGGGGCGGCGGCCGCGGCCGTGGGCCTGGGCGCCGCCGGTTGCCGGCCAGGGCAGGGGCCGGCCGGCCCCCAGGGGATGCCGCGACGCCCCCTGGCAGAGCTGGGCGTTGAGCTCTCGGTGGTGGGCTTTGGCGGCATCGTGGTGATGAACGAGCCCCAAGAGGAGGCCGACGCCCTGGTGGCCCAGGCCATCGAGCGAGGCATCAACTACTTTGACGTGGCCCCATCCTATGGTAATGCCGAGGAGCGGCTGGGGCCTGCCCTCGAGCCCTATCGCGATCAGGTCTTTCTGGCGTCCAAGACGGCGCAACGCACCCGACAGGCGGCCTGGGATGAGCTGCAACGCTCGCTGGAGCGCCTCCGCACCGACCATTTCGACCTCTATCAGTTTCACGCCGTCACCACAATAGCCGAGGTGGAGCAGATCGCTGGCGCGGGCGGGGCCATGGAGGCGTTCGAAGAGGCCCGCGACGCGGGGCTGATCCGCCATGTGGGGTTCTCGGCCCACGATGAGGCGGCGGCGCTGGCGCTGATGGACCGCCTCACTCTGGACACTATCCTCTACCCGCTGCAGTGGGCTTGCTGGTATGGCGGAGGCTTTGGCCCGCAGGTGCTGGCGGCCGCTCGCGTGCGCGGCATGGGCATCTTGGCGCTCAAGGCGCTGGCGCGCGGGCCCAAGACAGCCACCAGCGGGCAACGTTTCCCCAAATGCTGGTACGAGCCGATGATGACGGCTGAGAAGGCCGCCCTGGGCCTGCGCTGGACCCTGGCGCTGGAGGGGGTGACGGCCGCGGTCTCTCCCAGCCACGCGGAACTGCTCTGGTGGGCTTGCGACGCGGCGGAGGAGCTGCGCCCGCCCACCGAGGAGGAGCTGGCCCTGCTGGAAGACGAGGGCCGCCGCGTGACGCCGTTGTTCACTGCCAGCTAGGCCCGAGGCAGCGCGTGGGTGGCCATCCCCAGCGTAGCGATCATCGGCGCCACTGGGCCGCGGCGGCGGTGACGCTGTTGCTGGCGCTGGCGGCCCTCTGGCCCATGGCGCTGGCCCAGCCCCAGCACGGCGACGAGACCAACCGCGCCTGGTCGGGCTGGTACTATGTGGGGCTGATCCGCCATCCGGGCCATGCGGCCACGGGCGAGTTCGCGGACCCGGGGTGGGACCCCGATGCCTACTGGTCGCTGACCCAGCCGCTGGGCGTATCGTGGGTGTACGGGGCAGCGATCCACGCCTGGGGCGCCGTGGCCCCTCAGGTGCCGTACGATTTCTCCGCGCCGATGAGCGAGGCCACGCGGGTGTCCCCGGCGACCTTGCGGCTGATCCGGGCAGTGGCCGTGGGTTGCGCGGCGGCCGGGCTAGCGTTGCTGGCGCTGCGGCTGGGGTGGCCAGCGGCCGTGGCGGTAGCCCTGTTCCTGGCCATCCCGCACGTTCGCGCCGATCTCTCGCGGGCCACGGGCGATGGGCCGCTGCTGCTGGGCCTGGGGCTGTGCGCGGCGGCGTACGGCACGGGCTGGTTCGCGCCGCTGTGCGGCGTGGCGGCCACGTTCAAGCTGACGGGGCTGGCGCTGTGGCCGGTGGCGGTGGTCAAGGGATGGGGGCGGGGCTGGTATCGGCATGGGCTGGCGTTGCTGGCCGCCTGGGGCGCCTGGGTGGCGCTGATGCCTACGTCCTGGCGGGTGGGCGGGTTCCCCCTGTTGCTGCGGATGGTGCGCCACCGCTGGGACGAGTATTGGCATCAATCCACGGCCATGGGCGGATACGTGGGCGAGGTGCTGGCGCAGGAGCGGGTGATGGGGCTGTTCCTGCCGACGCGCTACCTCTGGCCGCTGGAGCTGGGGGCGTTGCTGATCGTGGCGTATCTGGCAGGTCGCTGGGTGGAAAGGCGCGGACGACGGCCCGCTAGAACCCGGGAATGATCCCCAGGTAGCGCACGGCCATCACGCCCAGCATG
>CAZUZB010000245.1:0-2075 GCA_964624695.1 uncultured Anaerolineales bacterium
GGCGACTATTACGTGGTGGCCGATTTCGTGCGCGCCGTCCGCGAGGGCACGCCCCCGGCAGTGGATATCGACGCCGCCATGGACATGACCCTGCCCGGCCTGGTGAGCCAACAGTCCATCGCCCAGGGCGGGCTCTGGCTGCCAGTGCCCGATTCTCGCCAGTGGTGAGAGCTACGCGATGACCAACGAACCCGATGAACCGCGCGGAGGCAGCATGACGTTGGATGACGAGCTCCAGGCCGCGTTGAACCGGTGGGTCCAAGAGAGCCCGCTCAACCGCCTGCCGGACGATAGCGGGCCGATCTTTGACCCGCCGCTGTGGGGTTGCGCCGACGGCGATGACCCGCTCTGGGCCCAGTACCAGACCATCATCGGGTCAGAGCATCTGATGCCGCGGGAGGTGCTGGGGGTGTCGCCCTGGCGGCCGCTGCGGGTGTGGTGCTGGGTGCTGCCCATCGCCGAGGCCATCCGCGCCAGCAACCGCCGCGAGGACGCCGTGCCCTCCCTCTGGTGGGGCCAGCAGCGCCAGCACGGCGAAGAGCTCAACGACGCGCTGCGGCGCCAGGCCGAGGACTGGTTGCGCGCCCGCGGCTACCTGGCGGTGGCGCCCGTCATCTCGGACCGGTTCGTGATCGACTGGTCCACCGCCGGTGCCGGGCCCAAGTCCAACTGGTCGGAGCGACACGCCATCTATGTGGCCGGCATGGGCAGCTTTAGCCTGAGCGATGGATTCATCACCGCCCGCGGCATCGCCATGCGCTGCGGCAGCCTGGTCACCGATGCACCGCTGACCGTGACGCCGCGCCGAATCGAGCACCCTTACGCGCTCTGCCCCGAGCTGGCCGGCGGCACGTGCGGCGTGTGCATCCAGCGCTGCCCCGCCGGGGCCATCACCGCCGCGGGGCACGACAAGGTCCGTTGCTTGGAATACCAGCGCGAGGCTATCGTGCCGCTGCGCGACAGCCTTTACCGGGTCAAGACCATCGGCTGCGGCCTGTGCCAGGTGCGCGTCCCCTGCGAGTTCGGCATCCCGCCTCGCCCAGACGCGGACCATCGCGCCAGAGAGGAGTCAGCATGACGCCCGAGCCCATGACCAGCCACGAACGGATGCGCCGCATGTACGCCCACCAGGAGGCCGACCGCGTTCCCATCGTCGAGTCGCCCTGGGGGTCGACCATCGAGCGTTGGCGTCGCGAGGGCATGCCCACCGCCGATTTCACCCAGTATTTCGGCCTGGATCGCGTCGTCGGCGTGGGGGTCGACAACAGCCCCCGCTATCCCGCCGCCGTGCTGGAAGAGACCGACGAATACACCATCACCCGCTCCAGCTTTGGCGTCACCATGCGTAACTGGCGGCATGCCGGCGGCGTGCCCGAGTTTCTCGATTTCACCATCGTCGACCGCGATAGCTGGGCCGAGGCCAAGGCCCGCATGACCCCCAGCGACGACCGCATCCCCTGGGATACGCTCAAGCGCGACTATGCCCGGTGGCGCGCCGAGGGCGCCTGGCTCAGCGCCGGCTTTTGGTTCGGGTTCGATATCACCCACTCGTGGGTCGTCGGCACCGAGCGCGTGCTCATGGCGCTGGTGGAGGACCCCGACTGGATCGCCGACATCATCCACACCATGCTGGATCTCGACCTGGCCCTGTGGCAAAGGGTTCTGGACGCGGGCTATACCTTTGACGAGATCCGCTGGCCCGACGACCTGGGCTACAAGGGCAACCAGTTCATGTCGCCGCGCATGTACCGGCGGATCGTCATGCCGGCCCACCAGAAAGCGGCCGAATGGGCCCACGCTCGCGGGATGAAGGTGCGCCTGCACTCGTGCGGCGACGTGAACCCGCTGGTGCCGGCGTTCATCGACTGGGGCGTGGACATGCTGAACCCGCTGGAGGTCAAGGCGGGGATGGACCCCCTGGCGCTCAAGGCCGCCTATGGCGACCGGTTGGCCTTTCACGGGGGGCTGAACGCCGTCCTGTACGAGCGCCCGGAAGAGATGTGGGACGAGATGCGCCGCGTCATTCCCGCCATGCGCGAGGGCGGCGGCTATGTCATCGCGTCGGACCACTCGGT
>CAZUZB010000246.1:0-2025 GCA_964624695.1 uncultured Anaerolineales bacterium
GGCGACGTGCTGCCGACGGTGGATCAGCCCTACCCCGCCGATTTCGGCCCCACCGCCGTGGCCCAGGCCGTGACCGTACCGTGGCGTGGGTACCAGGTGCCGGTGCCCCCGCTAGAGCTGATGCTGGCCGTCACCGAGCGGCGCGGCCTGGCCCAACGCGCCGAGGCGATTCGCCAAGCCATGGCTCAGGGACAGCGCTAGCGCGTCGCCAGCGCCCGCCCCTAGATCAGCAGCAAGCTGACGGCCATCACCGCCATACCCGCCACCACCCCCAAGAGGCTGTCGTGGCCTTGGCCATAGGCGCGGCTGGTGGGCAGCAGCTCGTCCAGGCTGATATAGACCATGATCCCCGCCACGGCACCAAAGAGCACGCCCATCACCTGCGGCGGAAACACCCCGTCAGCCCCCCCCACCACCAACCGGAGCGCCAGGTAGGCGATGAGAGCGCCGACCGGCTCCGCGAGGCCGCTCAGCGCCGAGTAGATGAACGCCCGCTTGCGGTCGCCGGTGGCGTAATAGATCGGCACCGAGACGCTGACTCCCTCGGGGATGTTGTGCAGCGCCACGGCCACCGCGATGGCCACGCCCAGGGCGGGATCCTGCAGCGCCGCCAGAAAGGTGGCCAGGCCCTCGGGAAAGTTGTGGATAGCGATGGCCAGCGCGGTAAAGAGGCCCATCCGCTCGAGCTCGTGGTTGTGCGCGTCGCCCTCGTCTGGGCAGGGCTCGTCGGGTGCGGCACCGTCCCCTCGCAGCTCGCGGCTCTCGGCCTCCGAGTGGACGGCATGGGGGTTCCCGTGCGCGGGGATCAGGTTGTCGATGATGCCGATCAGCAGGATCCCCGCAAAGAACGAGCCGGCGTTGATCCAGTTGCCCCAGTACTCGCCATAGCGCAGCGCGAGCGCCTCCGATCCCTTGATGAGGATCTCGACAAAGGAGACATAGAGCATGACGCCGGCAGAAAAGCCGGTGGCGATGGAGAGGAAGCGGTGGTCGGTGCGCTTGGCTGTGAAGGCGATGATGCTGCCGATGCCGGTGGCGGCGCCGGCAAAGAGCGTCAGCCCAAAGGCGATCAAGACGTTGGACATGGTCACCTCGTCGTGGGTGTAGCGTTGGGATCTGCCAGGCGAGCCGGTAGCACGCCGGCCACACAGATGGCCGGGGAGCCGCTCATCGGTCGCGCCACGCGTGACGCCGCGATGGGCGGCCTCCCGGCTGGGGCCGTGGGCCCCCCCCCCTACTTGCCCATCTGGCGGAGGTTATCGACGCAGGCCTTGACGCACTCCATAGGGGGCAGCGCGTAGGACTCTTGCTCGACGATGTACCATTCGGTATCGCCGATGGTCTCGCACAGCTCAAACAGGCGGGCCCAGTCGGTGTCGCCCTCGCCGATCAGCGCCTTGTCATAGCCGGCGGCATACTCTTTGAGGTGCACCGTCAGCGAGCGTCCCGGGTAGCGCTCGATGAACGCCAGGGGATCGCCGCCGCCATGCATGCAGTTGCCCGAGTCCATCTGCAGCACGACGCGCGGGTCGGTATTCTTGGCAAAGACGTCCCAGGCGGTCTCGCCGTCGATCTCCTCGAACTCGATGAAATGGTTGTGATAGCCGGTGTAGAGGCCGTACGGCTCCAGGCGCTGGGCGATCTGGTTGAAAACGCCGGCGGTGCGCTTCCAGGCGTCGAACGAGCTGCGGTACTCTTCGGCCAGGCCGGGCACGATCAGGAATTTGTTGCCCAGGGTCTGCTCGAACTCGACGGTCTTTTCCAGGGCGTCGCCCAGGAGCGTATCGATGCCGATGTGGGTGCCGGCGACTTTTAGGCCCAGGTCGTCCAGCATGGCGCGGAGCTCTTTGGCCGAGTAGCCATAGTAGCCGGCGAAATCGACGCCGTCATAGCCCATCTCGGCCACGGCCTTGAGGGTGCCGGGGAGATCCTCTTTGCAGGCGTCGCGCACGGAATAGAGCTGCAAGCCGATCGGAATGCGCGTCATGGTCTCATACTCCTTTGTGGCGGCAGGCATGCCGCTAG
>CAZUZB010000247.1:0-2002 GCA_964624695.1 uncultured Anaerolineales bacterium
CTGCCGAGGCGGCCGTGGCATCATCGGGCCAGCGGCATTCCAACGAGGCGCGCCCAGCGTAGCCGATCTCGTGCAGAATGGAGAACAGCCGATCAAAGGCGAACGAGCCGGAGCCGGGATGCCCGCGGCCGGGGCTATCGGCGAGGTGCACATGCGCCAGCCACTCGGGAGCCTCCAGAATGGCCGCCAACGGCTCCTCTTCCACGGCCATGTGCCAGGTATCGACCAGCACCTTGATGGCGTCGGGACGAGCGACTTCGCGCGCCATCGCGACGCCCTCGCGATAGCTGTTCAGGATGTTGCACTCGCTGGCGTTGAGCGGCTCGATGGCGATGACGATCCCGTGCTCCTCGGCATGGTCCGCACACCTACCCAGAAACCAGACGAGTTGGTCCCAGGCATGCGAGCGCGGATAGCCATCGGGAACCCGGCGCGAGCCACCACTGCCGAACACGATCAGCTCCGCCCCCACCGCCGCCGCGCGCGCGATGGTGGTCTCGATATAGACCGACACCTGCTCTCGCGATACGTCAGGGCCAACGGTGCGGATATCGCCCGGGACAAAGCAGTTGAACGCGCGCACCGGCGGGCAGAGCTCCCAGAGGGCCGCCAGATCCACGGCGTCAAAAGCAGGGTTCTGCCCTACCAAGACGGCCGCCGCCGAGAGCTCGATGTGATCGTATCCCAACGCCACCGACGGGGCAGCCTCAGGGCTCGTGCAGATGCCGATCGGGATGCGCTGCGTCACGACGCTCCTTCCAGCCCGTCGCGGGCCTAGTAGAGACTGAGCCAGGTGCGCTGCTCGCCTTCCTGGATCTTTTGCAGGACCAGCATGATATGCAGCATATCCACCACGTTACCGCGCCGCGGCGGCTCGTTGTTCAGGAGCTGTGAAGAAAAGTGCTCCAGGCTGCCCAGATGCCCCTGGATGACTAGATGCTGGTTGTACGCGGCGGCGTGGGAAAGCTGTGGCTCCCAGACCAGGGGCGCCTCGGACTCGGCCGCGTAATAGTCGGTAGCGTCCAGCCGGTCCGGGTCAGATTCGACGCGGCTGGTGCGATGGTAGGTGACGCGGGTAGCGTTCTCTACTACCACATGCGATCCCTGACCGATCACCTCGAGCCTTTCCCGCGCCCCGCCGGCCCCCTGGTTGCCACACAGGTGTAGCGTCCCTACCAGCTCGGAGGCATAGGCGATGGTGATGCAAGCGTCGCCCGTCAGCGGATTCGCCGCCACCATCAGTCCCCGTGCCTCTCCAAATAGGCGCATCAGCGTGGCATAGGGACGCACGACGCTCAAGAGAGCCCCCACATCCTTGCACGGCTTGGAGAGGGCCGCCGGGGGCAACAAAGCTGGATATCGCATAGTAAAGCTCGATGGCTTGCCAAAGGAAGCGTCGCCAATGAGCTCGGCCGCCTTGAGATAGGCGGGCATGAACATGCCATTCAGGTTGGTCTGAATGAACTTGCGGCCACGCATGGAGGCGTTGGTCAGAGTCTTGACGTCGTCGCGATTGGCGCAAGAGGGGCTCTCGATCCAGACGTGGAAGCCCGCTCGGAGCGCGTCGGCAGCCAACTCTGGGTAGGCAGGCTCTCCCTGGGCATTGGGCCCGACAACGATGAGAACAGCGTCTAGCGTGGTCTCTTGAGCCAGCAACGCCTTGTGGTTGGGGTAGAAACGCTTGGCTCCGAACAGCGAAGCGGTAGCGATGCCTTGGTCGCGGTCGTGATCGGCCAGGGCCACCAGTTCGATGGGCAGGTAACGCAGGCAGGGCAGGATATCGCGAAAGGCGTGGCGTCCCGCCCCAATACATCCCACTTTGAGCCTGGTCGGGTAGGCAAAGCTGTGCAGCATGGTCATCTCCATTGATCGGCGCGCTGGGCATAGCGAGCGCTCTGCATCTCCTCCGCGGTGACTATGCATCAAGGCCAAGAGGCTGTCAAGGCACGAGCGTTGCGCCGCAGAGGGCGCCATCATGAAAGCAAAAGCCCCGCGCCACAAG
>CAZUZB010000248.1:0-1998 GCA_964624695.1 uncultured Anaerolineales bacterium
CGCCCGATCAACGGGCGCGCTAGCTGCGTTATGCTTGCCGCCTGCATTGTGATAGGATCAGAACTGGAGCTTGAGCAAGCGTTGTGTGAGGTGATCGCCCGATGACCGACCGTCGCCAGCCGCTGCGGAAACTTGCCAACCGGGCCACTTGCCTGTTGGTATCTCTGCTGGCGCCCGTCCGCAACCGCCACTTGATGCTCTGGGACTTGGTCACCCAGCCGCTGGTGATTCTGCTGGCTTTCGGGCTGCGGCTGGACTTTGACCTGTCGCCCGCCTATATGGATGCCGCTCTGCGTTACGGCCTCCTGGCGGCGCTCATCAAGGTGGCCATCTTTCACCTGCTCGATATCTACCGCCGTATGTGGCGCTACTCTGGCCTGAGCGAGGCGCGCGCCATCGCCGTGGCTGCTGGGCTGGCTGCCGCCGCGCAGGCCCTGCTGGTGTATCTGGTTCTCATGCCCATCGGGTGGATCAGCACGGTTCCACGCACGATTCCGTTCTTGGACGCCCTCCTTACCGCTGCTGCGATGGCTCTCCCGCGCTTTGGCTTGGCCCTGGCCAACCGGCGACGGCGCTCCGCGCTCCGCTCCGCATACCATGGGGCTGATGACGCCGGACAGCCCACAGAGATTCCCCTGCAGCCGGCGTTGGTGGTGGGCGCCGGCGAAGCCGCCTTTCACCTGTTGCAGCAGATCGACGCGAACCCCACCTATGGCTACACCGTTGTCGGCTTGGTGGACGATGCCCCTGACAAGCAGGGCCTGATTCTGTGTGGCGTGCCGGTGCTGGGCCCACTCGAAAAGTTGCCCGAGCTGCTGGCGCGACTGCGGGTGCGCCGCGTGATCATTGCCATGCCCAGCGCCCCCGGCACCGTCCTGCGCCGCGCCGTCAAGCTGTGCCAGGGCGCCGGGGTCGAGGTTCTGACCCTGCCCGGCATGCGTGACATGCTGGATGGCCGGGTTACGTTGGATCGTCTGCGCCAAGTCGAGCTGGCTGACCTGTTGCGCCGCGAGCCCGTCCAGAGCGATCTGGCGGCTGTCCGTTGCGGCATCGCTGGGCGCTGCGTGCTGGTGACCGGCGCTGGCGGTTCCATTGGCGGCGAGCTTTGCCGCCAGATCGCGGCCAGCGGCCCCTCGCGCCTAGTGCTGTTGGGTCATGGTGAGAACTCGGTCTATGCCATGCAGAACGAGTTGCACGAGCGTTTTCCCGAGATCGAGCTAGAGCCGGTCATCGCAGATATTCGCGATCGCCAACGGCTGGTCCACCTGTTCTCCCGATACGCGCCCGAGCTGGTGTTCCATGCGGCGGCTCACAAGCATGTCCCTTTGATGGAACAGAACCCTGAGGACGCGGTCACCAACAACATTCTGGGCACCCAAAACGTGCTCGATCTGGCGGTAGCCCATCAGGTGCAGCGTCTGGTGCTGATCTCCACCGACAAGGCGGTCAACCCCACCAGCGTGATGGGCGTCACCAAGCGGATCGCCGAGATGCTGCTGCGTGACGCGGCTCAGCGTGCTCAGGGTGTGTTCGTGGCCGTGCGGTTCGGCAATGTGCTCGGCTCGCGCGGCAGCGTGGTCCCCCGGTTTGCCGAGCAGATCGCCCGGGGTGGCCCGGTGACCGTCACCGATCCGGAGGTCAAGCGCTACTTTATGACCATCCCAGAGGCGGTCGAGCTGGTACTGCAGGCCTCGGTGATGGGGCGGGGCGGCGAGGTCTTTGTGCTGGACATGGGCCAGCCGGTGCGCATCCTGGATCTGGCGCGCGATCTCATCACGCTGAGCGGGCTGCGCCCCGAGGTGGACATCCCCATCGAGATCACCGGCCTGCGCCCCGGCGAAAAACTGTTCGAGGAGCTGGTACTCTCGGATGAGGAGCATGCCCGCTCGTCTCATCCCAAAGTGTTCGTCTTTCGCAACGGCGTGAACGGCTGTCGGCCCCATGACGCTCTCTGCGAGGAGGTGGCGGCGCTGGTGGCGGCTGCCCGTGCGGGCGACA
>CAZUZB010000249.1:0-1982 GCA_964624695.1 uncultured Anaerolineales bacterium
ATGTGGTGCCGCGCGTGGTGGGCGGTTGAGCTGCTTGACAGGGCCAGCGCGGAGGCTAGGATCGGCGAGCGGAACGCCTGCGTACAAGGGAGGTTGGCATGGTTCGGTGTACGGCATATTCGACCAGGGTCAAGACGTTGCATTCGACGCGACCGCGTTCGCTGGACGCGCGCTATGACGAGATCGTGGCGGCCTGCAAGGCGGAGAACATCACCCATATCGGCATTCTGGCCTCGGTGACGGGCAAGCTGCTGGCGGAGACGGAGCAGTTTCGCATCTACCGCGACAAGCTGGCGGCCGACGGGATCACCTGCTGGGCCGAGGTGTTCGCGGTGGGGCATCCGGCCATGGGGACGTACTATAACGAGGACGGCACGCCGCCGGACCCGGCGATGCATTGGGATGGCGACCTGATCGTGCAGGATGGCGACAATGTGAACCTGCTGCCGCGCGGCTGGTCGTATGCCGTGAACGAGTTCGGCAACCCGATCTATGCCACGGCGCAGCTCGACGAGGCCTGGCGGGCCCAGAACGAGCGGGTGGTGCGCGAGCTGGCCAAGGTGTTCGACGAGATCTGGTTCGATGACGAGTATCGGCTGGACGGCGACCAGGGCGCGGGGCGGCCACACACCAGCACGGCGGCCGACTATGCCGAGGCGGCGATGGCCGAGCTCTCGGCGGCGGTGGGGCGCCCGGTGACCCGCGAGGAGGTGCTGGCCGACCAGGCGCTGCATGACCTGTGGATGGACCAGAAATGCGCGCGGCTGGCCGGGATGTGGCAGGCCATGTGCGATACGGCCCGCGAGGTCAACCCCAGCGTCAAGATGGGGCTGATGATCCGCTGGTTCGGCGAGGAGCGCGACGGGCTGGACGTGGATCAGCTGGTGCCGGCTATGCAGGATCCGCCGCTGCTGCGGGCGGGCGAGGGGCATTTCACGGTGGGCGAGTATGTGCTGCCCGAGAGCCAGGTGATCGAGTACCTCTCGGCCAGCTACCATGTGGGCTGGTACCCGCAGAATACCGAGACCTGGACCGAGACCACCTATTTCGACGGCGTGCCGCGCGAGTGGGTGCTGAAAAAGGTGGCTCTGGGCTTGGCGGCGGGCTGCAGCGCCGTATCCTATTGCCCGTGCGTGCAGGATTGGGTGATCCACCAGAGCTATCTGGCGGGGGACGTGGAAACCATCAACGGCTGGGCGCAGGCCATGGCCCACGCCGACCGGCAGGTGGACCCGATCGTGATCCTGCGGACGAAATCGGCTGGGCGGGGCGACAAGCAGCCCACCCAGCGGGTGCGCGATCGGCAGGCGTTCCCGCTGTTCAGCATGGCGGGGCTGTATAGCATCTGTGTGCGGCAGGGCGGCTGGCGCGACGATGGGGGCGGCTCGGCCCTGGCGGTGACGGGTCGCAGCGTGTGGGATTTCGACCTGGAGAGCCTGAACGGGCGGCACCTGGTGCTGGACGGCGCCGCGCTGTTGGAGAACAGCCCGTTGAACGAGGCGCTGGGCATCAGCGAGGTGGCGGCGGGCGCCGGCGGCCTGGTGACGTTCGCTTGCGAAAAGGTGGGGCCGGCGGGGATGGTGTGGACGAGCAAGGAGCTGACCATCATCCCGTACGTGTGGCAGGACGTGCCGGCGGCGTTCTTGGACACGTTGCTGCGGGACATTCGCGGGGTGCTGGGCAAGCGGGTGCGCTCGGCGGTGGTGGAGGGTCAGCCGCTGGTGGTGCCGGTGCACGTGCGCCACGAGGGGTGCGACGCCATCCTGCTGGCGAACCTGACCCAAGAGGACCGCACGGTGACGGTGCGGCTGCGGGGCCCGCGGCAACGGCTGACGGACCTGGAGGGGAACCCGGTGGCGGCGCGGCAGGTGCTGTGGCCGGACGAGGTGCGCGTCCTGTACGCGATGGAATAGGGCGCGTCGGGCGCGACGTTCGCCGGATCCTGGGGTGGCCGGCTCTCGAGAGCCGGCCATCTTGCTGTG
>CAZUZB010000250.1:0-1977 GCA_964624695.1 uncultured Anaerolineales bacterium
ACCCAGACATCGCCCATCAGGTTGGCGACCAGCACGGGTATGTCAGCCACAAACTCGGCCAGCACCTGGCGACAGGCTCCACACGGCGTAGCGCCCACATCGGTCACCACCGCCAGGGCATCGAACGCCCGCTCGCCCTCAGAGATCGCCTTCCACAGCGCCACCCGCTCCGCGCAGACGGTCAGCCCAGAGGAGGCGTTTTCGATATTGACCCCCGTGAACACGCGGCCGCTTTTCGTCCGCAACGCTGCCCCGACAGGGAACTGGGAGTAGGGCGCATAGGCCCGCTCGCGAGCCTCTTTGGCAGCCTCAATCAGGTCGCGCCAGGCCTCTGGCAGGCGCTCGACGCGGGCCAGTTCGCCCTCAGGATTGCTCATCATCGCTCTCCTCGCTACGCGGGCGGGCGGGCACGCCATAGGCCAGCGTGCCATCGGGGACATCGTGGGTCACCACGGATCCTGCGCCGATACGGGCGTTCACCCCCACCGACACAGGGGCCACCAGCATGGTGCCACTCCCGATGAATGCGCCCCGCCCAATCTCGGTGCGGTGCTTGCGCTCACCGTCATAGTTACAGGTCACCGTGCCGGCGCCGATATTCACATCCGGGCCGATCTCGGCGTCGCCCACGTAGGAAAAGTGGCCCATCTTGGCGCCGGGGCCGAGGTGGGCGTTCTTGACCTCGCCAAAGTTGCCCATGTGCACACCCTCACCGAGATGGGCGCCCTGGCGCAAATGCCCGAATGGGCCAATCTCGCTGCCGAGGTCCATCTGTGCCCCCTCTACGACCGACGCCAGCACGCGACAGTCGTCGCCGATGACGCTGTCGCGGATGATGGTGTTGGGGCCGATCTCGCAGCGCGCGCCGATCACTGTCTCGCCCTGGAGATGGGTGTTCGGGTGAATCACCGTATCTCGCCCGACGCGGACTCGCGCTTCCACATAGGTGGTGCTGGGATCCACCAGCGTGACTCCCTCCGCCATGAGCGCCTCGTTGACCCGGCTGCGCAGAATGCCCTCGGCCCGGGCCAGGTGAGATCGCGTATTGATGCCCTGCACCTCGGAGACGTCATCGATGGTGTGCGCCACCACGGGCAGGCCGGCCGCCACGGCCAGGCCGACCATGTCCGTGAGATAGTATTCGTTCTTGGGCGGGGTGAGCTGGACGCGAGGGAGATACTCCCAGAGAAAGTCGGCGTCAAAGCAGTAGATACCACAGTTGAGCTCGCGGAGGGCCAGGATCTCGGGCGTGGCGACGGCCTCTTCCACAATGGCGACGGGCTGGTCATGCTCATCGCGGACGATGCGCCCAAAGCCCATGGAGTCGTCGGACTCTACCGTGAGGATCGCTACCGCAGCCTGGGTGGCGCGCTGCCGCTCCACCAGAGCGGCCAGCGTCTCGGCGCGCAGGGTGGGCATATCGCCGTAGAGCACCAGAACGGCTCTGCTGGCGCCCAGCAGTAGCTCCCGCGCCTGAAGGGTGGCGTGTCCGGTGCCGAGCTGCTCCTCCTGCACGACATAGGCGGCAGACGCGCCCACAGCCTGGCGGACGGCATCGGCGCCCACCCCCACCACCAGCACCACCCCCTCAGCCCCAGCGCGACGGGCCACGTCGATGGACCAGAACACCATGGGGCGCCCCGACACCTTGTGGAGCACCTTGGGATGGTCCGAGACCATCCGGGTCCCCTGGCCAGCAGCGAGGATGACGGCAGCGAGATCGATCATGCAGGGCCTCCAACAAAAAAAGGGGCCAGCCGCGTCCTCGCCTTGCTTGCGAGAGAGACCCGACGTGGCCCTTGTACCAGCGCGCCAAGGCAGCAGTGCTCTCTGGACGGCTAGCTGGGGCGGAAGGATTCGAACCTCCGAATGGCGGCTCCAAAGGCCGCTGCCTTACCGCTTGGCGACGCCCCATCTCGAACAGCGGGGGCCATTGTACCACAAAGCAACACCCCCCGCCAAGCGGGGGGTATGGGG
>CAZUZB010000251.1:0-1973 GCA_964624695.1 uncultured Anaerolineales bacterium
CGGTCGGCGCCCTCGGACTAACATAGCAAGTGGTACATACACTGGGGGCTGGTCAGTGAGAGCTTGGCACAATCCGAGTCCTATGGTCTGATCCGCGCGGAGACCGACAATGAGATCGACCCCAGTCAGATTGGCAGTTGAGAGTCGGGATTCTCCACTTAGCCGAGACAGAATCGCCCAGAGCAAGTGTTCGCTTGTTCGCCCAACCGATCTATCATGAGCCTTCCCCGGGTCGTTCGCCGCAGCGCAAGCTGCTCACCGCCCTGCACCTCCGCCACCACAGCTTCGACCACCACCCCTTGTGCCTTCGCCCGCCTCCCCCTACCATCCCTTGTGGTTTCGCGATCTATTGCTTTTGTTTAGCACCCCTTGCTTTTAAGCAGGTTGTCGCGCGTTCGAGTCGCGCACGGCTCATATTGCAGCCGGTGGCGCAATTGGGCACTTTGATCACAAGCCCTTGTGGTTCGCGCCGCCGCAGCGCAAAGTGCTCAATTGCCACCACATAGCACAGATCGCGAGACCCGCGCTCACCCAAGGCGCGGGTTTTGGCTTCCCCCACCCGCTCGACCCACGGTGCATCCTGCCGGCTCCGGCAGACACCGCCCCTGCTTCCGCATTAACTCCTCTGTAACCCATGCCTGCTAGACTAGCGTCAGAGGCGCCACATTGGCGGACTCTATCTTTGTGGCCTCGCTGACGACCGTTGCCGGGCAGGTACCGGATACAAGTGAGGGCGACATGCTGCGATTCCTGCGCGGGTTCAACTGGCAAAAGTCCGAGGCACATCTGGTGCTCCTGAGCAGATTCGCCAGCCCCAGGGCGCCCGCTGACGTCATGGCGCCGGAGCATTGGAGAGCCTTACTTGGGGAGCCGCCGGAGCAGGCGATCAAGCGTTTCCTGGACGAAGGCATGCTGTCCTCGCCTGGGAACCCGGTACGTGGGGCGGCCGTAGGCACGGCGGTGTTCCAGTGCTCATCGGATGGACACCGGATCGTCAGTCAGTATCTGGCGACAGCGAAGGCGCGAAGGCTGGCCGCCGAGCAAGAGGTGCTAGCCCTGCTCGTGAGAGGCCAGCTCCGAGAGGCCAGCAAGCGCATGGCCTCGTACGAGGCCGAGCAGCTGATTCCACGGGATAGCGGTGTTGACTGGAACCAGTACAGCCCTGTCCGCGACATGCTGATCCTCACCAGCATATTCGGTGGGACGCCGAAGGTCCTAGCTCGGCTCAGCCAGAGCAAGATGGAGCCTCTACGCCTGGCCGTCGGCATGATGCATCTGTGGGGCGCCGACAGTCCCAGTGCGTGGCTTCCAACGGGCTTTGACACGGGCTCGGACATCGACTCTGAGACCGCGGCCCACATGCTGCACTACTATGCTGCGCAACAGGCCGCGCTGGTACAGTATCGGCAGATGGGGTTCGTCAAGGCCGTCAGGATAGAGCCCCGTAACGATTCAGACACATGTGAGGCCTGTCGCCGTCTGGCGAGCATGACGTTCCGGTTGGACGAGGTGCCAGACCTACCCTATGAAGGCTGCACGTCCGCCCATGGCTGTCGTTGCTCCACGGTCACGGTAGCAGACGAGCCGTGATCCGCTCAACGGCGACGATGTAACAAGCGGCCCCAACGAGGCTCTCGGCCC
Source organism: uncultured Anaerolineales bacterium (assembly GCA_964624695.1). Classification (GTDB taxonomy): domain Bacteria; phylum Chloroflexota; class Anaerolineae; order UBA1429; family UBA1429; genus DAIRUQ01. Next base: position 1,642 of record CAZUZB010000251.1, read on the forward strand.
CAGGCTCAAGTCCCGCCAAAGTGGACGTCAGATTCCCGCAGCTCTAGCAGGTGTTGTTGGGTTTCGCCCCCTCGCGCTTCTCGGATGAGCGCAATCCTCTATGTACAGCCCGCCTCCCCGAATGCTACCATGCCTCCGAGACGCTTTCACCAGCAAGGGAGGCAGTTATGTTCGACCTTCCCAGTGCGGCCGTATTGACATTTCATCGCATCCATCGTGCCGCAGCGACGCGTAGGCCCCAATGCAGTGTCCTTGCTCACTATCACTGCTTGCCTCCCCGATCTCAGGCCACTATCATCGACTCTGGTCACCCGCAGGAGAACGCCCCCCAA
>CAZUZB010000252.1:0-1965 GCA_964624695.1 uncultured Anaerolineales bacterium
TGAAAGGAGCAACGCCCACCAGCCTCCGCACGGCACCCCCGAGCCATACCGCGTTCCATCAAGAGGAGTTGAGGACATGCTACCACGCCGCTACGTCTGGCGCCTCCTGAGCGCACTGGTGATCTGTAGCCTGCTGGTGGCCTACCCAGCCAGCACAAACTCGCGCGTCCAAGCCGCGGGCCCCAGCGGGCGTAACGCCACCGCGGACCAGTTGCAGGCCGTCGGGGCGGGCGAGATCACCGCCATGCCCGCCGTCTCCCGCTCTGACCTGGTCGAGGGCCAAGTCAAGGGCGAGACCGAGCCGGCCGTCTATATCATCCAATTGAGCGACGCGCCCCTGGCCACCTACCGGGGCGGCGTGCTCGATCTCGAGCCCACCTCGCCAAGCATCACCGGCGAGGCCAAGCTCAACGTGGAGAGCGAGGCCAGCCAGGCCTATCGCAGCTATTTGGCCACGCGTCAGAGCACGGTCCTGGATAGGATCACGCAGCAAGCAGGGCGTTCCGTCGAGCCGATCCACGTCTACGATGTGGCCTATAACGGCATGGCCCTCTGGCTCTCGCCCGATGAGGCCGCGCAGGTCGCGGCCATGCCCGGGGTGGCCCGTGTGATCCGCAGCTTTGACCGCTATATTCAGACCGATACCACGCCTGAATTCCTCAACGCGGTCGGCATCTGGGATGGCACCAACACCGGCTCCCTCAGCGGCACCCGCGGAGAGGGAATGGTGATTGGCATCCTGGATACGGGCATCAACATGGGTAATCCGTCCTTTGCCGCCGTCGCGGCCGACGGCTATACCCACACCAACCCGCTGGGCGATGGCGTCTACGCGGGCTGGTGCGATCCGTCGCACCCGTCGTACGACGCCGGCTTGGCCTGCAACGCCAAGCTGATCGGGGTCTATTCGTACCCGTCGTCCGGCAACGACCCCATCGATGACAACTCCCACGGCAGCCACACGGCCAGCACGGCCGCTGGCAACCTGGTCTATGACGTCTCCTATGGCGGCTACACGTTCGACCAGATCTCGGGCATGGCGCCGCGCGCCAACATCATCGCCTACGACGTCTGCGCCGGCAGCGGGTGCCCCATCGACTCGATCCTGGCCGGCATCGACGACGCCATCGCCGATGGCGTGGACGTGATCAACTATTCCATCGGCGGCGGCCCGCAAAGCCCTTGGGGCGACCCGGATTCGGAGGCGTTCCTGAACGCGCGCGACGCCGGCATCTTTGTGGCCACCTCTGCCGGCAATGACGGCCCCGATGCGGGCACCGTGGGATCGCCCGGCAACGCGCCCTGGGTGACCACCGTGGCCAACACCAGCATCGCGCGCGTGCTAGCCCATACGCTGGACGTGACCGGGCCCGGCACCGTGCCCGGCACCCTCCAAGGGCTGGCCGCCGTATCCGGCGAAGGCCCCAGCATCACGTCGGATATCGCCGCACCCATCGTCTATGCGGGCGCGGTGGATGCCAGCAACGTCGAGGCCTGCAGCGCCTTTCCCGCCAACGCCTTCTCTGGCAGCATCGCCCTCGTCCAGCGCGGCGACTGCACCTTTGCCACCAAGGTCACCAATGCGTACAACGCTGGCGCCGTGGCCGTGGTCGTGTACAGCCACGTGGGCGGGCCTCCGCCCGCCATGGGCGGGCTGGCAGGGACGCCGATCCCCTCGGTAGCCCTTGACCAGACGGACGGCGAGGCCGTGCGCGACTGGATCCTCGCCCAGGCCAATCCGACGGCACAGATCAACGCCAGCCAATCGCGCATCGTGAACGCCGACTGGGCCGATGTCATGGCTGCGGGGAGCTCTCGTGGTCCCAACGTCCTTGACGACTATATCAAGCCCGACATCGCCGCCCCAGGCACCAATATCTTTGCAGCCTATGCCGGAGCGGCCGACGCCTACGGCATGATGAGCGGCACCTCCATGGCCAGCCCGCACGTGGCGGGCGCAGGAGC
>CAZUZB010000253.1:0-1943 GCA_964624695.1 uncultured Anaerolineales bacterium
CCGGACATCACGTTCGGATAGCTTGCTCTTCCCTGGCAACGGCGCACAAACGGGCAGCACTCCGAACGGGAGAACCGCTGGCCGTTTTTTTGTGCCTTGGAGTCATCACGAGTCAACAGGAGGACCCTACCATGCAGGCAACCTGCCCCGAATGCGCCGCCGAGTTCGATCTGGACGACGTGATCAAAGGCGAGATCGTCGATTGCCCCGATTGCGGCGTCGAGCTCGAAGTCGTCGAAACCGATCCCCTCCGCCTCGAGCTGGCGCCCGAGGAAGAAGAGGACTGGGGAGAGTAACGAAAGGTTAGGGTGCGGATCATGGGGTTATCGAGCTTTTCCATCATTGATTCTACGCTGCGCGAGGGCGAGCAGTTCGTGGGGGCCAACTTTTCTACGGAGCAAAAGCTCCGCATCGCCCGGCTGTTGGACGCGTTCGGCGTCGAGTATATCGAGCTGACCTCGCCCATGGCCTCGCCGCAGTCGCTGGCCGATTGCGCGGCCGTGGCCAAGCTGGGCCTCAAGGCCAAGATCCTCACCCACACCCGCTGCACCATCGAGGATGCCAAGGTGGCCGTGGGCACCGGCGTGGACGGCGTGGACGTGGTCATCGGCACGTCGTCGCAACTGCGCACGTTCAGCCACGGCAAGGACATCCCCGCCATCATCGACATGGCCCGCGACGTGGTCAGCTATCTGCTGTCGCAGGGCGTGGAGGCGCGCTTTAGCACCGAGGACTCTTTCCGGAGCGAGCGCGAGGACATCTTTCGGATCTATGGCGAGGTGGACGCGCTGGGCGTGAACCGCGTGGGCATCGCCGATACGGTGGGCGTGGCCACGCCGTTCCAGGTGTACGATATCGTCCGCGAGCTGCGGCAGAGGGTCTCGTGCGATGTGGAGTTCCACGGGCACAACGACTCGGGCTGCGCCATCGCCAACGCCTATGCGGCGCTGGAGGGCGGCGCCACCCACGTGGATACCAGCGTGCTGGGCATCGGCGAGCGCAACGGCATCGCCCCGCTGGGCGGGTTCGTGGCCCGCTGCTATGCCACCGACCGCGAAGCCGTGCGCAAGTACAACCTGCCGATGCTGCGCGAGCTGGACCACGTGGTCGCCGAGATGGTGGGCGTGGACATCCCGTTCAACAACTATATCACCGGCATCACGGCGTTCTCGCACAAGGCGGGCATCCACGCCAAGGCGGTGCTGAACAACCCGGAGACGTACGAGATCCTGAATCCGCGCGACTTTGGGTTGACGCGCTATATCTCGATCGCGCACAAGCTGACGGGCTGGAACGCCATCAAGATGCGCGCCCAGCAGCTCGACCTGCAGATCCCCGACGACGAGATCAAGGAGCTGACGTCGCACATCAAGGCGCTGGCCGATGAGCGGCCGCTGACGCTGGACGACGTGGATAGCGTGCTCCAATCGTGGACCGAGCGAGGTGCCCACCATGTCTCCTGAGCCGATGACCCTGGTCGAGCAGATCATCTCGCACGCGGCGGGGCAGCCCGCCCGGGCCGGCGACCTGGTGATCGTGCCGGTGCATCGTTGCATGACCCACGACTCGCTGACGCCCGAGGTGATCGATGCCCTGGAGAACGACCTGGGCGTGACCCAGATCCAGGATCCCGAGCGGGTGGCGGTGATCGTGGACCACGTGGCCCCGGCCAGCAGCGTGGCCACCGCCAACGCCCAGGTGCGGGTGCGCCGTTGGGTGCGCGCGCAGGGGATCAGCCGCTTCTATGACGTGGGCGCGGGCATCTGCCACCAGATCATGGTGGAGGAGGGGCTGGTGCAGCCGGGCGAGATCGCGCTGGGCACCGATTCCCACGCCACGGCCTATGGCGCCATCGGCGCGCTGGGCACCGGCGTGGGCACCCGCGACATGGCCCTGGCGCTGGCCTCGGGCCACACCTGGCTGCGGGTCCCCGAGACGCTGCG
>CAZUZB010000254.1:0-1916 GCA_964624695.1 uncultured Anaerolineales bacterium
CCGCGGCCGTCGTGGCGGCCTGCAAGCCGCAGGTGGTGATCGAGACCGTCGAAAAAGTCGTCAAAGAGACGGTCGTCGTCGAAAAAGAGGTCGAGGCTCAGGCCGTCAGCTATTCGGGCGAGATGCGCGTGTTCGTCCTCCCCGGCGCGCCCGTGGAGCCAGTGAATGAGTTTCTATCCGCCGCGTTGACGGCGCGCCATCCTAACGTCAGTGTCAAGTTCGAGTATATCGTCGGCGACTTTTTCGAGCAGGTGTATACCCGTGCAGCGGCTGGCACGCTGCCGGACGTGGTGTGGAACGGCGACTCGTTGGTGATGGGCTTGGCTCAGAACGGCGTGACGATGGACCTCCTGCCGTGGGCCGAGGCCGATCCCGATGTCGACCTAGACGATGTCTTCCCAGCCATGCTCGGCTTGGGCTATTTCCAAGACAAGCTACACTTTTTGCCTTCGGCCCTTGACGTTGTGACCATGTACTATAACAAGACACTGTTCGAGGAAGCGGGAGCCGAGCTTCCTTCGGATAGCTGGACATGGGACGACTTTATCACGCAGGCGAAGAAGATCACGGCGCTGGATGAGGACGGCCAGGGCAATCCCATGTACTGGGCCATCTCCAACGGCACGTGGAGCTGGTGGGCCACGGTCTATCCGTGGGTGGTGGGCTATGGTGGCTCAGCGGTAAGCGAGGACGGCACCAAATCCACCTGGAGCACGCCCGAGGCGCTGGCAGGCATGAAGGCGTACACAGAGCTATGGACGGAGCACAACATTGCTCAGCCCGTCGGCTTGGACGTGGGCGGAGACTCGTTTACGCTGGGACGTTCGGCCGTGTGGACGCATATTCAGGGTGTTCGGCCATACCTCAAGACAGCCATCGAGGACAAGTTCGATTGGGATATCCAGGTGCTCCCCAAGATGGTCGATGGCAGACATCGTACCGGTATGGGCACCTGGGGCATGAGCGTCAATGCCGAGAGCAAGATGCGCGAGGCGGCTTACGAGTTCGTCAAGGGCCTCATCACCCCGCCGATCCAAAAGCTCCTGTCGCAAAAAGAGCTGGCGGTTCCGCTGCTCCGCTCGGTAGCTGAGGACCCCTCCTGGTACGAAGGACTAGAACCGCCCCCAGCCAACTTTATGGCGTTCGTCAATGGGGCCGACGATGCGGTGCTTCCCTATCGTGACTATCCTGTGGATTGCGGCGGGTTCTACACCGGCGTCGTGATGCAGTCGTACCAAGCCGCCGTCGAGGCAGTGCTGCGTGATCAGCAGACGGTGGAACAGGCGTTCACCGACTGCGATGCGGCCATCCAGGCCTGCCTGGATCAGCACCTAGGCTGAGAAAGCCTCGAAGCTGAGCTGACCGGCGTCTGATGTGGCGCCAAGGGCAGTCGTTCCGGGGCCTGTTGACCATGACATGGCCCCGGAAGCTTGTTTGAATGCGACCTGGAGGCATCTGGCGAGGAGGCGATCTCGTGGTAGCGATGACAGAGCGGCGCAGGACGCGGCGCCGTAGGCTGAGAGAGACCTTGACCGGCTACCTGTTCATTGGGCCGGTGGTGCTAGGGCTCATCGCGTTCACCCTCGGCCCGATGATGGCGTCTTTGTACTTTAGCTTTACAAAGTTTCCCCTTCTTCAAGCGCCTGAGTGGATCGGCTTTCGGAATTATGTCAATATGTTCACCCAAGAGCGCTACTTTTGGCAGGCGGTCAAGGTCACGGTGACCTATGCCGTTACGGCTGTGCCCCTGGGGCTCTTGGGCAGCTTTTCGCTGGCGATGTTGCTGAACCAGAAGGTCAAAGGCATCGCCTGGTTCCGAACCTGCTTTTACATGCCGACCATCGTACCGGCGGTGGCCAGTGCCGTGCTCTGGGGCTGGCTACTGAACCCCGACTATGGCCTGGTCAACGCCATCC
>CAZUZB010000255.1:0-1900 GCA_964624695.1 uncultured Anaerolineales bacterium
TCGGCGGCCACGGCCACGCCCGAGACGCCCCACACAGCCGCCCCGACGATGACGCCGGGCACAAAGGTGACCAACTGCACCAGGCGCGCCTGGCGCAGGGCGCTGGGGCGGCCCACCACCTGCAGCAGTGTGCCCACGAGCATCAGTACGGCATCCAGCGCCACATAGACGATCATCAGGCGAAAGGGCCAGAGGATGGGCGCCCACTTGTTTCCGATGACATAGGTGATGAACTCGGGCAGGGCCAGGGCCATCAAGCCGCCCAGCAGGCAGCTCGTCCGCAGCAGCGTGCTACTGGCCCGGTAAAAGAGCCGAGAGAGCCGCAGCCGGTCGTCCAACGCTACGCCAAAGAGCGCGCCGATTACCCGCTGTACCGGCGTCCCCACGATGCGCCGCGGATAGCCCGCCAGCTCGTAGGCCTTGCTATACACGCCGAGGGCGGCGGTCCCCAGCGCCGTGCCCACCCAAAAGTCGTCGAACTGGTCCAGCAGATGCTGCAGGTTGGTGCTCAGCCAGTTCTCGCGGCCCAGGCGCCAAAGGCTCTGGAGCGCCTGGCGATCCCACATGAGGCGGCCGCGCCAGGCCCGGTAGACCGTCCAGCCCAGGGCGCAGCGCATCAAGACGCCGGTGGCGTGCTCGGCCACCAGCGCCCACCAGCCAAAGCCGGCCCAGGCCAGGCCGATGGATACGACGCCCATGCTGAGGCTGCAGATCAGGTCCATCCAGGCCAGGGCGCCAAAGCGCAGCTCGGCCCGCAGGGAGTGTTCTTGGATGGCCGTCAACCCGTTGGCCACCGAGACCGCCGCGAAAACCAGCAAGATGCTGGCGCGGATCTCTCCCGGGGGATAGGCTGCCACCAGCGCGGGCGTGGCCGCCGCCAGCAACAGCCCGCCCGCCACCGCCATGGCCACCTGGGCGGCAGCCCAGGTCCCCGACCAGGCTGTCGTCCGCTGGCGCTGCCCGATAAAGATGGCGCCCATGCCAAAGGAGCGCAACTGAACCACCAAGGCATAGTAGACCAGGCCCATGGCTACCAACCCAAAGTCGCGGGGATCGAGCAGGCGCGCCAACACGATGGAGCGCACCCCGCCGATGGCCAGCGTCCCCAGCGAGGCGGCCATGCTAGCGGCCGTGCCGCGCACCGCCACGCGACCCAGGCCGCCCCCTGAGGGCGGCCTCGCTTGAGGGTTCGTCTCCGCCTCCATCTAGTAGGCCGCCGTCCGGCGCAGGCTCTGGGTTTCGACGTCGAACCAGCGGGCGATCAGCTCGCGGCGCATGGTCGAGAGGGCATCGGCATAGGGGGCATCGGCGGCCAGGTTGTGGAGCTGGCGCGGGTCGCGTTGCAAGTCGAACAGCATCTCGTCGCCGGCAGCGGCCACGGCATAGAACCAGTCGTGGGTGCGCACCGCCCGCCACGAGGCGCCGTAGGGGATATGGTAGGCGATATAGGCCGAGGTGCGCTCGCGGTAGGGGCGGCCCTCGAGCAGGGGGCGAAAGGAGCGCCCCTGCAGGGTGGGCGGCACCTGTACGCCGCAGTAATCCAGCACGGTGGGCGCCAGATCCACCGCCTCGACGAACTCGGCGCGGCGCTGTGGCGCGATGACGCCCGGCCACGAGAGCAACAGCGGCACCCGCGCGCAGCTATCGTACCCGGGAGGCCCCTTGCCCTCCTGGCCGTGGTCGCCCAGGTGCTCGCCATGATCGGAGGTAAAGATGACCAGGGTGCGTTCGCGCAGCCCCAGCTCGTCCAGGGTGCGCAGGATGCGCCCCACCTGGTCGTCCACATGGCTGACCAGGGCGTAATAGTAGGCCACCACCTGGCGCCAGGCGTCGTCGTCCAGGCCGTAGCGGTTCTCGCTGGGGTTCATGGCCGGCAGGGGCATGTCGGCCTGTCGGTACC
>CAZUZB010000256.1:0-1883 GCA_964624695.1 uncultured Anaerolineales bacterium
TGCGCCCCGCGATCTCATCGTAGCGATGCTCCAGCGCAAAGGGGCAGCCGATGGGACGATTCGGGCTGTGCGAATAGTCGAAAAAGGGGTTGCCGGCGTCGCCCACGTGAGCCGTCTCTGGGCTGCCGTCGCAGAACGAATACAACGGCTGAACGGCATCGACGCCCACGCTCAGCCCCAGCTCTTGCTGGAGGTGCCCCAGCCGTAGCGCCTCGGCCACCGAACTGGCCAGATCCTTGTGATCCCATACGGCCAAAAAGGCCAGGCCGCGGGCGTCGGCTTCGCGCAGCAGCTCGCGCGCCATGGTGTTGCTGGAGGTGGGCATACCGCGCAGGCCCCACAGGTAGAGGGGCAGGCGGGTTCCGCGAGGGCGCTCCAGGGGCGACACGGCATCCAGAATGGCGCGGACGAGATCGAGTTGCTCCACGGCTGTTTCCTCTCGTGCATAGCTAGAACACGCTGCCATTATATAGACCGCCGAGAAGGTGTCCACGTGGCGTCGCCTGTCCCGAGCCACGCGGCGCCAAGCGTCGGCGGAGTCCGTTTGGAGGCAGCGTCAACCGGCGTTATACTAGTCTCTTGGTAATCTGGAGCATACGCTCGGGCGCGTTGCTCTAGAGTGCCAATGAGCGTCCTATATAGAGTGGTGAGGAACAATGTTCACGTTTCTGCACGCGCAGCCGTTGGGCGTCAACATCGTGGCCGGCCTGGTGGGGATGGCATTCCTGATACTTGCCGCCGATCACGCCGTCAAACGCCTGATCGGCCTCGCCACCTATTTCAACCTCTCCACTACATTTATGGGGATGACCGTCGTATCCTTGGCGACCAGCATCCCCGAGATCACGGCCCACCTGACCGCCTCGGCCGGTATTCTGCGCGGTACCATGGATCCCAAGATCGCCTCGGCCATCGTCCTGGGCGCCAATATCGGCTCCGACGTGGTGCAGCAGACCCTGATCCTCGGCATGGTCGTCTTTTTTGCCGGCACGCTCTATTTCCGTCGCTATTTCCTGTGGAAGAGCCTGCTGCCGATGATCGGCACCACGGTGATGTGTATCATCCTCGGATGGGATCGCTACTATTCGCGATGGGATGGGCTGATCCTCTTTGGCACGTTCATCGTCTACACCTACTACCTCTATCGCGACGAGCGCAAGCACTACCAGAAGGAAGAGCCGGCCGAGGCCTCCGCCGAAAAGGAGGATGCTCCCAAGACGGGGCGTGAGGCGCTGGTCTGGGGTCTCTATGCCGCGGCTGCCATGGTGGTGACTATCATCAGCGCCGATCTGGTGCTGCGCGTCACCGAGGGCATTGTCGAATCCACCGGGGTCAGCGGATCTCTCATCGGCGTGATGACGCTGGGCATCGCCTCGGCGCTCCCCGAGCTCAGCACGGCCATCTCGGGCATCGGCAACAAGGAGCATGGCATCTCGCTGGGCACCCTCATCGGCAGCAACATCACCAATCCGTTGGTCGCCATCGGTGGCGGCGCGCTGGTATCGGGGTACTGGGTGCCGGGGCCGCTGGTTCAGTGGGATCTGCCCTGGGAAACCGGCACCGGCTTGATCTTGTGGGGTATCCTTTGGATCACCAAGGGGCGCCTCAACAAGGCGCACGCGATCTATCTGATGCTGCTCTACTTTGTCTATGTGGGGATGCGTTTCGCTTTCTTCGCTGTGGACTAGGGCCGAGACACAAGTATACTAACGCCCTCCCTCCTGGGAGGGCGTTGCTGTTTGTTGGCTGCCAAAGGGAGCTCGATGGACTGGGATGACCTCTCTCGCCGTGATAGCGTCATGGGCGGGCCCGAACGGGTGCTGGTGGTCATCGTGCCCCGAACCGAGGATTGGGATCTCGTCGTCGCGCAAGGCTGGTATCGC
>CAZUZB010000257.1:0-1881 GCA_964624695.1 uncultured Anaerolineales bacterium
AACACGGGCCCTTGCGTTGAGAGCATGTTTTTGCTATGATCTGGACGCTTTGCTGATGACATCGCTGGGAGGGTCGCGGTTCACGCCAGGCGGCTGCCTGGTATATTCCTGCAAGGTCGGTAGAGATGACTAGCTCTGATCCGTTCGTCGTCCAGGTTAGCGAGCTGCGCAAGCAGTACCCCGACGTGACCGCCGTGGACGGTGTATCCTTTGATATCGGTGCCGGCGAGATCTTTGGCATGGTCGGCCCTAACGGGGCTGGCAAGACCACCACCATCGAGTGCATCGAGGGCCTCCGCCAACCTGACGCCGGCAGCGTTCGCGTGCTCGGCCTCGATCCCCAGGCCGACGGCTATGCCCTGCGCGAGCGCATCGGCATCCAGTTCCAGACCTCGGACCTGCCCGCGCGCATCAAGGTGGGCGAGGCGCTGGATCTCTTTGCCTCGTTCTATCGCCGCTCGGTGGATTGGCGCCCTCTTCTCGACCGGATGGGGCTGGGCGACCGCGCCAACGCCTACCTCGCCAAGCTCTCTGGCGGGCAGCGGCAGCGCGTCTTTATCGCTTTGGCCTTGATCAACGATCCCGAGCTGGTCTTTCTCGATGAGCTCACCACGGGCCTGGATCCCCAATCGCGCCGCTCCATGTGGGAGCTGGTGCGCGACGTGCGCGAGCGGGGCAAGACGGTGTTCCTCACCACCCACTATATGGAGGAGGCCGAGCGGCTCTGCGATCGCGTGGCCATCATGGACCACGGCAAGATCGTCGCCCTCGACACACCCGAGAGGCTGATCGCTCAGCTCAACGCCGAGAACCGGGTCGTCTTGCAGGCGGAGCGCTCCTTTGACGAGGCCACTCTGCGCCGCCTACCCGCCGTGGTTCGCGTGGAGCGCATCGGCGAACGGGTTATCGTCTATGGCCCCAAGGAGGGCCTGCTCAGCGGTGTCATCAACGCCCTAGAAGCCGGCGAGATCCCCTTCCGTGACCTGCGAACGGAGCAGCCCAACCTCGAGGATGTCTTTCTGGCCCTGACCGGCAAAGAGATGAGGGACTAGGATGCAGCAGCTACACGCTCTAGGCAAGCTCATTCGGGTGCAGACCAAGCTGTACCTCCGTGAGCCGGTCGCGGTCTTTTTCACCTTGCTGTTCGCCCCCTTGTACCTGATCATGAACTGGCTCATCGCCGGCAACCAACCCCTGGCCGAACTGGGCGGCCGCGGGTCGCTGGAGGCGTACCTACCGGCTTGTGCGGCCATCGTCATCGCCGTGGTCGGCCTGATGCCCGGCGCCATCGAGACTGCCAACCGGCGAGAGGCCGGCGTGCTGCGCCGGTTCCGGGCCACGCCCCTGCGCCCGCTCACCTATATCATCGGCGATGTGGGGGTCTATCTCGCCATGATCCTCCTTGGGATTCTCTTTGTGATGCTGCTGGCCTATTTCGCCTTTGGCGTGCGCTCTGTGGGCAACGTGCCATCCATGTTTGCCGCCATCCTCCTATCGGCCACATCCTTTTTGGCCGTGGGATACGTGCTGGCCAGCGTGCTGCCCAACGCCCGCGCGGTCACGGTGGTAGGCAACGTGCTCCTCTTTCCCATGATCGCCTTCTCTGGCGCCACGGTGCCCCTGGAGATCATGCCGGAAACGGTGCGCACTATCGCCAAGTTCGTCCCCCTCAACTATGTCATCACCCTGCTGCGCGGCGCCTGGTTCGGCGAGCCGTGGAGCGCTCACCTGACCGAGGTCGCCGTGCTGGTCGGCCTCCTGGTCGTCGGCACCGTGGTATCGGCTCTCACTTTTCGCTGGGAGTAGCGGCTTTACGTTGGCCTGCCCCTCAATTGCCCTGGTCCCGCCTCGCCGCTATACTGGCCCCAGCCCGACCGCGTC
>CAZUZB010000258.1:0-1862 GCA_964624695.1 uncultured Anaerolineales bacterium
GGATCGGCAAAGCGGTGCCAGATAAAGCTGCGAAAGCTGAGCTCGGAGGGCACCTGCTCCAGGGGGCTACGGACCAGGACGACGCAGCGGGCATCGGGGATGTGGCGCAGCAGGGCGGCCACCTTGCCGGAAAAGGCGGGGCTCTTGGCGAGGTAATGGCGGCCGTGGGTGCGGGCGTGGGCGTGGCGCAGGAGGCAATCACGGTAGAACCGCATGATGCGGTCCTGCTGGTCACGCGGCAGCTCTTGGTCAAAGCGGGCGGCGGGCGGCAGCTCGGGGTCGGGAAAGAAACCCCAGGGCATCAGGCCCGCCCAGAGGTGAACCAGCAGCCCCTCGTCCTCCTCGGGCTGGCGGATGCCGACGCCATGCATGGGGATGCGCCGCTGCACGCCGCGCTCGATGGCGGCGATGAGGCGACCCAGCGGGCGGCCCACGAGACGATCCAGGCGGGCCAGCGCGCGGAAGATCACACGCTGGGTGACCGAGGGGGCCAGCAGGGTCTCCCAGGTCTCCATGACATAGAACGTGTCGGCATCGCGCATGAGCAGGCGATGGAGCAAGGTGGTGCCACTGCGTGGGTTGCCGATGATAAAGAGGGGCGCCTCCAGAGAGGCCTGGCGCCAACGGGGAAAGAGCAGGCTATCCAGGGCGAACCCCAGCCAGTTGGCGGCCTCGATCAGCGGGAACAGCAGGGTGAGCGCGAGCATGACGCCGATGCGTTTGGGCGTGAGGCGGGCGTGGGTGCCGTGGGCAGCGAACCAGCCACGGTAGAGCTGGGAGAGGTAGGTGCGGATGTGCGGAATCAGCATGGCGGCGGTGTTCCCCGTGGGTGTGTGCATGCGATCGCGTCCAGTGTAGATATAGTCGGGCAAAGCGCAACCCCAGTTTGTGAAGGTTTGGAGGGGATTGGCGTAACCCGAGGACGCCACGCGTGTTATAGCTGCAAACATACAGGAGGAATGCGTAGATGACCAAGCCAACGCATCGCATCGCCATCATCACCGACAGCACCAGCGACCTCTCGCCTGACGTAGCGGCCAGCAATGGGATCAGCATGGTGCCACTCTACCTGATCTGGGGCGAGGACACGTTCACGGACGGGGTTGACATCACCAAAGAGGCGTTCTATGAGCGGCTGGGGCGCGACGAGGTGTCGCCCTCGACCTCGCAGCCGACGCCGGCGGATTTTTTGGCAGAGTATCGGCGGGTAATCGCCGACGGCGCGGAAGAGATCGTGGTGTTCACCATCGCCGACGGGCTGAGCGGAACGTACGACTCGGCCACGGCGGCGGCCCAGCAAGTGGACGTGCCGGTGCACGTGATGGACTCGAACTCGACCTCGATGGGGCTGGGGATGCAGGTCTTGGCGGCAGTGGCGGCGCGCGAGGCCGGCGGCGACGCCCAGGCGATGCTGGCGGCGGCGGAACGGGTGCGCGAGCGAATCCGCGTCTTTTTCGCGGTCAATACGCTCGAGTATCTGCACCGCGGAGGGCGGATCGGCGGCGCGGCCAAGCTGCTGGGCACCATGCTGCAGCTCAAGCCGCTCTTGCTCCTGGATAACAAGACGGGGTATATTGACGCGGTGGAGCGCGCCCGCACCTGGAAAAAGGCCCTGGAGCGGGTGTACGAGGTGGCCACCGAGGGGATCGAGCCCGGACGCAAGGTGCGGTCCTGGGTGATGCATGCAGCGGCGACCAAGGATGCCATGGCGATGGCAGAGCGGCTCACCAAAGCGTACGAGCCAGTGGCCATGGGGATGGGGCAGCTTTCGCCAGTGCTGGGCACGCATGTAGGGCCTGGCACGGTGGGCATTGTGCTCTATGATGATGGCGATGAGTAGCAGCTAGCGAACCCGGCTTGCG
>CAZUZB010000259.1:0-1838 GCA_964624695.1 uncultured Anaerolineales bacterium
GAATGCTGCGTCGATCGCGGCCATGATCCTGACCACCGAGGCCTTGATCACGGACCTCCCCGAGAAGGAAAGGCCCGCGCCCGCAGGTGGCGGCATGGGCGAGGACATGTACTAGACCGCAATTGGGCGGTGCGGAGCGGGGCGGCCCCTTGGGGCCGCCCCGTTTCTGCTTGCACGCTTGGTGGAATCCAGGCGGCAGATGCGCACGATACGGCCTGCAGGTTGTCGCTACGAGTCGCGTGTCGCGGGACGACTCACAAAGAGGCGGGGGATCGCCTGATTCTGGCGTTTGGTGTCGGCCGCCTTGAAGCGCTCGATGGCATAGACCGCGACCAGGCCGAGGGTGAATCCCAACAGGATGTAGAAAAAGTCACTGCGTGTGGTTACCAGGAACCCCGAAAGGACGATGACAAAGACAGCCATGAGAAGTGAAACGCCAACGGAGAACCGAAGTTGCTGCACCGCCTACCCCCTGCGCGTGTGGTGAACGGGTGATGCTACGACTCATAGGGAGGGTACACCACCAATGTTTCAGGACGGTATCTGGGTTCAGCGGATCCGTTGAGGGGTTTCTATCGCGAGTGTGACGGGTCAGGGGGAGAGGAGGGGGATCACATAGCCATAGAGGCAGTAGAGGCCAAAGGCCGCGATGCCCAGGTAGGTGCAGGCCATCATGGCGCCGGGCGCACGGCGCTCACACCAGTTGGCAACCAGGAGCAGGCAGGCAGCCCCCACCACCAGCGCGGTAGCAAAGGCCCGCAGGTCGCCTCCCAGCAGCGCCTCAGCCACCAGGATCAGCAACGTGGCCACCAGCGCCCCGAGCGGAAGCTTGGGGCTGCCCGTGAAGAGCTCCCGCAGGCCGATGGCAAAGGCTGCCCCCAGGGGCACCAGGGCGGGGAACAGATAACGGCCTTGATGCTGCACATAGCTCACGTTCCACCAGAGGTAGCCCGCCAACGTGACCAGGCCCCAGACGGCGAGCAGGAGCAGGCCGCGCACCTGCGATGCCTCCAGCGGTACGCGCGCTCTGAAGATGCGCCAGAGTGCGCCGACTATGCCCAAGGCCACCAGCCCGCAAAGGAGCGCGGCCACCAGGTAGACCCGTGGATGCAGCACCACGCCCATCCAGCCGAACTGCCCCCAAAAGCTCTGGAAGCTGGTCCGCAGAAAGCCGACCAGCAGCGCTCTCATCCCGTTGGCGCGAAGGAACTCGCCTGTGGTTAGCTGCCCGACGACCACTTGATCGTGACGCTGGAGGCCCAGCAAGTCGCCCCACCCATAGAGGCTGGCGTTTCGCAGCAACCAGGGCGCTACGACGACGATGGCGATACCAAGCATCACGGCGCCCAGCGCCAGCGCGCGCATGGGGCGCAGGGCGTCGTCACGCTGGCGACGGGAGGATGCGTCCCAAGCCAGGGCCGCTGCCACCAGGGCGAAAGCGACATAGCTCTGTAGCTTGGTGAGCGCGGCCAGGCCGAGGGTGAGGCCCAGCAACACGGCGCGGCGCCAGGTCCAGCGCTGGGCGGACGGCGCCACGAGCTGGAGGGCCACCGCCGCGATCATCAGCTCGGCCAGCACGTCGTTGTTCACCGCCGCCACCATGGTCAGGTGCATGGGCAAGACGGCGGCGAGGGCGGTGGCGCCCAAGGCGAGGCGCGGATCACGCGGAAAGATGCGGCGCGCCACGTGGTAGCCCAAGAGCAGCGCGACGCCGCCCAAGAGCAGCGACACAACGCGGATAGCGTAGGCGGGATGCCATCGCACGGCCTGCGCCGCCAGGTACACGGGCGTCATCAAGAGGTAATAGAGCGGCGGCTGATGGGACTCGTAGCGGATGG
>CAZUZB010000260.1:0-1826 GCA_964624695.1 uncultured Anaerolineales bacterium
TGGAGTCTTGGGCCCACGAATAGATCGTGGATTCCTTGAGCTGCAGATACTCGGCGACCTGCTTCACGTTCAAGAGCTTTTCGTCCGTCATCGTCCCCCCTTTTTCTGGGTTGGGTTCTATGTGGCTGCATGAAAGAGCTGCAAGCAGCCCATCCCACACAGCTCTGTGTCTCCCCCGATACACAGATAGAACCTATAACCACGAATCCCACATACTCATTTTAATAAAGGGCCTGGCAAAAGTCAAGCAGCCAAAGCGATCAACACGCCAAGCGGAACACTTCCCCACCGCATTCAGTCCAGTGGGCCGCTAAGCACGCTACTCGCACGCAGACATGGCTCGCCCATAGCAGGCCAAACACCGCGCAATTCGCACGCTTTCCAGCAAATACGTACGCCGAACCCTGCCCAGAGGGCTAGCCCAGCCGAGCTTCGTAGCCTGCTTCAGCCGACTTGTAGATACCCTCGATCACCTCCACCACCACCGCCGCCTCCTCGGGACGCACCCGCGGGGGCTCGCCCGCCTCCAGAGCGCGCAGCCAATCCGCGATCAGGAGCTCGTGCCCCGTGCCCGTGATGGCATCCGGCTGCGTCACCGCTATCGGCCGACGCGTGAACCCGCTCTCGTCCTCGCCAAAGAACCACAGCGGAGCGTCGGGGCCAAAGGCGGCAGGGTTCAGCTCGATGCCTCCCTCCGTCCCAAAGACCTGGATCTTGTTGCCTTCCGAGCCGTGGCACGCCCAGCAGGCCTCGACGGTCAGCGTGCCCCCCCCCTCAAAGCGCACAAAGGCGGTGGCAAAATCGTCCACGTCGAACCGTGCAGGAGGAGTGAACTGGTCAGCGCCCCAGCCTCCCAAACCCTTGGCCTGGGTTCCCAGCGGCGCATAGGTCGCTGCGAGCACCGACGTTGGCTGCGGGTGCCCCATGAACCAGAGCCCCAGATCCAGCATATGGCAGCCGATGTCCATCATGGCGCCGCCACCGGCCAGGTCGCGATTGGTGAACCAGCTCCCATAGCCTGGAATGCCGCTGCGCCTGAGATAACTCACCTTGACGTGATAGATATCGCCCAACGCGCCCGAAGCCGCCATCTCTCTGATGCGCTCGTTTTCGGGCCGATGCCGCAACGTATGCGCGATAGAGAGCCCCTTGCCCTCCGCCTTGGCCGTCTCCACCATGTTCCTGGCCTCAGCCAGGGTCAATGCCATCGGCTTTTCGCAGAGCACATGGGCGCCCGCCTTGAGCGCGTCTACGGTCATCTGGCCGTGTAGGGCGTTGGGCGTGCACACGCTGACCACATCCAGGTTTTCATTCGCCAGCATCTCGCCATAGTCCACATAGCTGGCCGCGATGCCATGCTCCTCCGCCACCTTGGCCGCGCGCCCCTCGGCCACGTCGGCCACGGCCACCACCTCGGCCCCCGCGCTCTGGTACCCCGGCAGATGCCCCGATGTCCCGATGGCACCCACGCCGATGATGCCCACTCGCCACCGCTTCATGCTCATCCTCCTCCTATCTAGTCGCCGACACCTATGCGGGCTCACGGTCACTCGGCCCGCCGAACCAGTATCCCGCTCCGTACCGCGTGTGGATGTACTGCGGCTCCTTGGGATCGCGCTCGATCTTGCGCCGCAGGTAGCCGATATAAAGCGAAAGCAACTTGCCGTGCGTCGTTGGATTGCCTCTGCCCCACGCCGCATCGATGGCTTCTTGCGAACTCACCACCCGTCCCCGTTTTCGCACCAGGCAGGAGAGCAGGTGGAACTCGGTTGGCGATAGCTTGACAGGATCATCCTGCGCCATCACGCGGCGAGCCGTCAGGTCAA
>CAZUZB010000261.1:0-1799 GCA_964624695.1 uncultured Anaerolineales bacterium
CGCCGAGCTGGCCCTGCTCTCGTACCAGATCGTGCGGCGGCGGGGAGGGTAGGGTGAACCGGCCGAGCAACTAGGCGGATCAGGGCTCCAAGCCGATGATGACCAGAGGAACGGGCGGGTTGCTCCGGCCATGCCGTAGGATGTTGTGCAGCTCGCCCTCATAGTAGGCGATCCCGCTGGACATCTCCTTCTGCATGGCCTTGGTCGGGAGGATCTCGACGCCCACATTGATGATCCGTCCTGCGTAGAACGCCAGGTGCTTCACAAAGAGGTCGTACGCTACAAAGGCGTACTTGCCAAACTGCACTTCGATGGCGATCCGGTTCTTGACGTGGTCGGTCTGATTATAGGAAAAGATGGCCTCCACGCCCCGCTCTTCCAGGTATCGTTTCTGCTCATCGGTGTGTAGTTGCGCCATCGCCTCAAGCTGCTCGTGGTTGTGCGCGACATAGTAGCTGTAGCGGGTCGGCTGCCACCCGAGCTCGCGCAGGCGGCGATCAAACGCCTTGTTCAGGTCGATTGGGCTGTAGAGCGTCTTGCCCTTCATACGCGCCTCTCGGCTGGATTTGGTGCGACAGCCCTCTCCATCAATCGCCTCGATCACCGCGCGGATCTCGTCGTAGGCCTCCCTCTCGTGTACCAGCAGCCATTCTTCGCCGTTGAGGTGAGAGTGCGTCTTGGCTATTCTCATATCCGATCAATCCTCGTCTTCTCGGAGCCGCAAGCCCGGCTGCTGCGCATCGGCCCAAGGGTTGGTCGCCAGACTCAGGCCAGACGATGGACGGTACACCGGCTTGTCCGCCCTGACCTTGAGCTCCCCGGCCAGCGCTTTGCGGATTCGATCCACGGCGAGCTCATAGTACCGCTCCACAAGCTCGGCGCCCACCGCCCGCCGGCCGTTCATCACGGCCGCCACCGCCGTGGTGCCGACGCCCAGGAACGGGTCCAACACCAGATCGCCCTCGTTGGTCATCGAGAGCACCAGTCGCTGGATTAGCGCTACAGGAAACTGGCACGGATGGTCGGTCTTTTCCACGTGGTTCGCCTTGACGTTGGGAATCTCCCACACGTCCGAGGGGTTCTTGCCCTTGGGGTTGCCGGAATACTCGCCCTTGTTCGGCCCTTTGAAATGCTTTTTGCCCGGGTATTTCTGGGGGACCCGAATGGGGTCGAGGTTGAACACATAATCATCCGATTTGGTAAACCAGATGATCGATTCGTAGCGTCCGGAGAAGCGGTTCTTGCAGTGCAGGCCATGCCCAAAATGCCAGATGATCCGGTTCCGTAGCTTTAGCCCCTCCTCGCGAAAGCAATCGTAGAGCAAAATGTCCAACGGGATGATCTCGCCGCCACGCACATAGTTACCCACCTCCCAGCAGATGCTTCCCTCGGGCTTGAGCACGCGTACGCACTCGCGGATCACCTCGCGCTGCTGGGCTTTGTAGGTATCGATGTCGAGAACGTCTTCGTACTCTTTGCCGATGTTGTACGGGGGGGAGGTCACGACGAGCTGCACGCAGGCGTCGGGCATGCTGCGCAACAGGTCCATGCAGTCGCCTGCATAGACCGTGGCCCGGTTCTCTGGCGCGAACTCGCTGGCGATGGTGATGTCCAGGCTCTGGCCCAAGCTGGGCTGCATCACGTTGCCCGGCTCCACGGCAGATGCCCTTTCGCTACGCGAGAACTCTCTGATGGCCAACGTCGTCCTCCCTACCTCGTCACAGCGGGTTCGCATGCTCTCTGACGGATCCAAGTCTACCATGCTGTCCGTCTCGCTGTCCAGGCTCACCCAGCTTGGC
>CAZUZB010000262.1:0-1796 GCA_964624695.1 uncultured Anaerolineales bacterium
CGCATCGTGGCCTTTGTGGATGAGATCGCCGTGCAGGCCTGGGGCGAGCCCATCGGCCTGTTCGGCTCCTTCGAGTGCGCCGCGGGGACCGCGGGGGCAACGCTGCTTCTGGATGCCGCTCGCGGTTGGCTCATCCAGCGCAGCATGCGGGCCATGCGCGGCCCCTGGAGCCTGACCTCCCAAGAGTGGGGTTTGGTGGTGGAGGGGTTCACGCCGCCGCCGGTGCTAATGGCGCCCTACAATCCGCCTCACTATGCCGATCTCCTGGTCGGGTTCGGCCTCGCCAAGGTCAAGGATCTGCTGGTCTACTATGCTGACGCGGCCGAGGGCTATGACATCCCGCCCCGCTACCTGACCATCACCGACCGCGTGCAGCAACGCTACGGGATCAACGTGCGTTCGGTGGATATGACGCGCCTGGCCGACGAGGTCGCCACGCTAATGGAGCTATCCAACCAAGCCATTGGCGACAACTGGGGCTATTACCCCGTCACCGACGCCGAGAGCCAGGCCATAGCACGAGATCTGCGACAGATCATCCACCCCCAGGCGGTGCTCATCGCGGAGGATCCCTCCGGCAACCCCATCGGCTTTGCCATCGCCTTGCCCGACGTAAACCGGTTGCTGCGCGGGCTGAACGGACGGCTGTTTCCCCACGGCTGGGCCAAGCTGCTTTGGGGTCTGCCACGGCTGCGCCAGTACCGCATCTGGGCCCTGGGAGTGGTTCCCGCCTACCAGGGCAAGGCCGTGGACGCCCTCCTCTACCGACGGCTGTATGAGGCCCTCTACCATCCCGAGCTCCGGGTGGAGGTCAACTATGTGCTGGAGGACAACATCCGCATGAACAACGCCCTGCGGAACCTGGCTGTCAAGCCCCTGCGTCGCTACCGCGTGTACCAGATGCCCATCGCGAGCTAACCAGGAGGCACCAGCATGAAGACCCAGATCGTCGCCACCAAAGGGGCCCGCCAGTGGCAAGGCATCCCCGGCATCGAGCGCAGCGAAAGCGGGCGTCTCTGGTGTACCTTTTTCAGCGGCGGCCCCAAAGAGCCCGACCCGGCCAACCTGATCCTGCTCTGCAGCAGCGCCGACGACGGCGCCACCTGGTCAGAGCCAGTCCCCATCGTCGATCCGCCCGGCGCCACCCGCGCCTATGATCCGGCCCTCTGGCGAGATCCCACCGGCCGGATGTGGCTGTTCTACAACCTGGCCAATCTCGAGCGCCGCCAGTGGGAGCTATGGGCCACGCACACCGTTGATGCGGATTCTCCCCGCCCGTCTTGGAGCGACCCGCAACCCATCCCCGTGGACGTGCCCTTTTGCTTTCGCCTGAACAAGCCTACCGTCCTGGCCAGCGGCGCCTGGCTGCTGCCCGTGACCTACGCGCTCCAAGCACCAGACGACTGGTTCGCCTTTGATCGACAACTCCAGGGCGTCGCCATCTCCCGCGATCAAGGTGCAACCTGGGCGCTGCACGGGGCCGTGGAGGCGCCGCGCTGGGCCCTAGAGAACATGATAGTGCAGCACCTCGACGGCTCGCTGACCATGCTGATCCGGACCAATGACGGCGTGCTCTGGCGCGCCACCTCTAGCGACGACGGCTACTCCTGGTCGCAGGGCCAGCCCACCGGTATCGTGAACCCTGGCAGCCGCTTTTTCATCCGGCGCCTCGCCTGCGGCCGGTTGCTACTGGTCAACACCCCCCGCCCCGACCAACGGCGCAGCCTGTATGCCTATCTCAGCGATCCCGACGATGATGGGCGCTTCGCGCACCGACTGTTGCTGGATGATCGCGA
>CAZUZB010000263.1:0-1770 GCA_964624695.1 uncultured Anaerolineales bacterium
ACCTGCTTCACGTTCAAGAGCTTCTCGTCCGTCATTGTCCCCCCTTTTCTTGGGTTGAGATCCTATGTGGCTGGATGGAAAAGCTGCAAACAGCCTATCCCACACAGCTCTGTGTCTCCCCCGATACACAGATAGGACCTATAACCACGAATCCCACATGCCTATTCTAATAAAGGGCCTGGCAAAAGTCAAGCGCCCAAAGCGATCAACACGCCAAGCGGAACGCTTCCCCACCACACTCAGTCCAGTGGGCCGCTAACCACGCTACTCGCACGTAGGCGTAGCTCTCCCATTGCAGGCCAAACACCTCGCAACTCGCACGCTTTCCATAGATGCGTACGGGGAACCCTGCCCAGAGGGCTAGCCCAACCGAGCTTCGTAGCCTGCTTCAGCCGACTTGTAGATACCCTCGATGATCTCCACCACCACCGCCGCTTCCTCGGGACGTACCCGCGGGGGCTCGCCCGCATCGAGGGATTGCAGCCAGTCCGCGATCAGGAGCTCGTGCCCCGTGCCCGTGATGGCATCCGGCTGCGTCACCGCTATCGGCCGACGCGTGAACCCGCTCTCGTCCTCGCCAAAGAACCACAGCGGAGCGTCGGGGCCAAAGGCGGCAGGGTTCAGCTCGATGCCTCCCTCCGTCCCAAAGACCTGGATCTTGTTGCCTTCCGAGCCGTGGCACGCCCAGCAGGCCTCGACGGTCAGCGTGCCCCCCCCCTCAAAGCGCACAAAGGCGGTGGCAAAATCGTCCACGTCGAACCGTGCAGGAGGAGTGAACTGGTCGGCCCCCCAGCCCCCCAGACCCTTGGCCTGCGTTCCCAGTGGCGCATAGGTAGCCGCCAGCACCGACGTTGGCTGCGGGTGCCCCATGAACCACAGCCCCAGGTCCAGCATATGGCAGCCGATGTCCATCATGGCGCCGCCGCCGGCCAGGTCGCGATTGGTGAACCAGCTCCCATAGCCCGGAATGCCGCTGCGCCTGAGGTAGCTCACCTTGACGTGATAGATATCGCCCAACGCGCCTGAAGTCGCCATCTCCTTGATGCGCTCGTTCTCGGGCCGATGCCGCAACGTATGCGCGATAGAGAGCCCCTTGCCCTCCGCCTTGGCCGTCTCCACCATGTTCCTGGCCTCAGCCAGGGTCAATGCCATCGGCTTTTCGCAGAGCACATGGGCGCCCGCCTTGAGCGCGTCTACGGTCATCTGGCCGTGTAGGGCGTTGGGCGTGCACACGCTGACCACATCCAGGTTTTCATTCGCCAGCATCTCGCCATAGTCCACATAGCTGGCCGCGATGCCATGCTCCTCCGCCACCTTGGCCGCGCGCCCCTCGGCCACGTCGGCCACGGCCACCACCTCGGCCCCCGCGCTCTGGTACCCCGGCAGATGCCCCGATGTCCCGATGGCACCCACGCCGATGATGCCCACTCGCCACCGCTTCATGCTCATCCTCCCCCTATCTAGTCGCCGACACCTATGCAGGCTCACGGTCACTCGGCCCGCCGAACCAGTATCCCGCTCCATATCGTGTGTGGATGTACTGCGGCTCTTGGGGATCGCGCTCGATCTTGCGCCGCAGGTAGCCGATATACAGCGAAAGCAGCTTGCCGTGCGTCGTCGGATTGCCTCTGCCCCACGCCGCATCGATGGCCTCTTGCGGACTCACCACCCGTCCCCGCTTTCGCACCAGGCAGGAGAGCAGGTGGAACTCGGTCGGCGATAGCTTGACAGGATCATCCTGCGCCATCACGCGGCGAGCCGTCAGGTCAA
>CAZUZB010000264.1:0-1755 GCA_964624695.1 uncultured Anaerolineales bacterium
TGGCCTATGATCGCTGGCTGAACGACATGGATCCCGATGATCTGCCGCCGATCGCGCTGGAGGGGCTCACCCTAACACGCACAAGCGTGTCGCCGGCCGTGGTTGAGCCGTGGGTCGCCTTTGAGACGTGCGCAGCCGATGGAACCCGCCTGGTGCTGTGCGATTTCGCCAGCGCAGGTGCGGCGGGCGCGCCCTACCGCACCTGGCTGCCGTTGCACATGTCCTAGTCCTCCACAGGAAGGCGCTTGAGCAACGCCGCATAGGGGGCATAGTCTAGCTTGGGGCGCGGATCCAACGCCACATAGAGCTCCATCAACCCGGTGCCGCAATCGCGCTCCCGGCGCTGCTCCAAGAGACCGCCGATGATTTGCTGCTGCGAGTCCCACGCCGCCAGCGCCTCGGCGATCCGCTGCTCCAGCGCATAGGGCGCCACCAAGGCGCGGTTGGCGCGGATCTCGGTGGGGGCGCCGTGGATCAGAGCATCTTCCGGGCTGAGGTCGGCCCAGACAGCGTATTGCAGCGTGCTGCGGACGGCTGACGGATTGCCCCAATCCACGCCGACGGCGTCGCCGGCCTGGGGGCCGTCGTAGCGGCCGAGATCGTAGGCCGCCGTGTGGTCCAGATGCTCGCGATAGCCATTGGGGATCAGCAGACGGGTGACGCCGATCCGCCGCAACAGGGTGACGAACGGCTGAAGCGTGCCCAGTTGGCCCGTGGCCAGCTTCCACCCCAGATGGCCCACCAGCGAGAAATCGGGGTACCCCAAATAGTGGACCCGCTCGGCCGGGATGCCGATGACGGCATGGGCGGCCAGGGATTCCCGCTGGCGCGTCTGCACGATGGTATCACGGTCCTCGATGCGGCTGTACCCGGCGCTGCCATCGCAGCAGATGGCCACATGGGCTACGCCCCCGCTCTCCTGGGCCGCCACCAGGGCATAGCCGGCGCCCAGCAGGGCGTCATCATCGTGGGGGCTCAGCACCAGCACGCACTCGTCCCCCGGCGACCAGCCCGGGAAGAGCAGATCGATGTCGCGCGAGCCGCGCCCGGCGCGCAGGTCGTAGAAACGGAACCCTTCGGCCACGCTACCTCCCTACCGTCCTACTCGTCGCCGCCGAGGATCGATGCCATCAAGGCCCGCGCCAGGCGAATGTCCTCTTTCTGCTGGGGGCCGCTGATCTCCCGCTCGATGATCCAGGCCCCGTCATAGCCATAGCTCAGTAGCTTGGGCACCAACCGCTCAAAATGCACCCGCCCCTGGCCCACTGGCTTTTCCTCGCCCAAGCGCTGCGGATCGGTGGGATACTCGCCGTCTTTGACGTGAACGCCCCGCACCAACGTGCGCTGTGTGGCCGGGTCCACCAGGATGTCCACTGCATCCACGGGGTTGGCCTTGCCATAGAGCAGCAGGTTGGCGGGGTCAAGGTTGATGCCCAGGTTGCCCGTGCCCACATCGGCGATGATCCGCATGAGCGTGGTGGGCGTCTCCTGGCCGGTCTCAAAGTTGAGGTATAGGTCGCGCTGTCGGCAGTAGCTCGCCAGCTCGCGCACAGCAGCTACCACTTCGCGATACTCGGTGGTGGCCGGATTCTCGGGGATAAAGCCCATGTGGGTGGTGAGGTCGGTCAGGCCCAGCGCCGCCGCAAAGTCGGCGCCACGCTTGAGCATGTCGATCCGTGCGGCTCGGAAAGCCGCCGGCACGATGCCCAGCGTCAGCGGCCCCTCGACGAAATCCCACACCGCCGGGCGGCCCCA
>CAZUZB010000265.1:0-1737 GCA_964624695.1 uncultured Anaerolineales bacterium
CCCCCCTTTTTCGGATCTGCCCTCACCCGGTCTATAATAGCCACCAGCCAACCACGCACCATGAGGCCGCCGCGCCACCAGGCGGCGGCTCGCTAGCAAGGGGTAACCCATGTCTTCAGCAGCCAACCCATCCCAGCGCTTTTGGACGCGGCTGGTCCTCCTGGCCATCGGCGGCGCCCTGATCCTGGCGCTGGGGTTTGCCTCGGGGGCCACGGCCATGTGGTTCGCCGCGGGCCGCCCCGGCCTGAATGGCTCAGGCCTCTCTGTTGGCACCGTGGCCTCCACCGAGCCCGTCGACCCCGCCATGACCCGCGAGGAAGCAACCGAGCTGCTCGACCAGATCTGGGATATCGTCGAGGACGAGTATGTGGATCCCGACGAGTTGGATACCACCCAACTCTACCGTGGCGCGGCGGCCGGCCTGGTGGCCGCGGTGGGCGATCCGCACACCGTCTACGTCGAGCCCCTCACCGCCACCGTGCTGGAGGAGGACCTCCAGGGCACCTTTGAGGGCATCGGCGCCACCGTCAAGCTCGAGGGCGGTTTGGTCATCATCGGCCGCCCCTTGCCCAATAGCCCCGCCGAGGCGGCCGGGCTGCAGCCCGGCGACGCCCTCTTGGAGGTCGACGGCATCTCGCTGGAAGGACTGGGCCTCTATGACGCCGTGGCCATGATCCGCGGCCCCAAGGGAACCGTGGTGCGGCTGCTGATCCAGCGCGCAGGCGTGGATGAGCCGTTCATCGTGCCCGTCACCCGTGACAAGGTCGAGTCGCCCGTGATCGCCTCCGAGATGCTCGAAGGCGACATCGCCTACCTGCAACTGGCCGATTTCAACGCCCAGGTGCCCCGCTTGCTACGCAACGAGCTGCGTGAGCTCCTCAAGGAGAACCCGCGTGGCATCATCCTGGATCTCCGCGGCAACCCGGGCGGCTACCTGCACGTGGGCGTCCAGGTGGCCAGCGAGTTCCTGCCGTATAACAGCGTCGTGTTGCACGAGATCCGCCGCGATGCCACCGAGCCTGTGGACCACCTAGCCAGCCGCGGTGGCCTGGCCACCGACCTGCCCCTGGTGGTGTTGGTCAATGGCGGCAGCGCCAGCGCCTCCGAGATTGTGGCCGGCGCCATCCGTGACAACGAACGGGGCCTCCTCATCGGCACGGCCACCTATGGCAAGGGCTCGGTGCAGAGCACCCACACCCTGCCCGATGGCTCGGGGCTGCGCGTCACCATCTCGCGCTGGCAACTGCCCGGCGGCGACCAGCTCGACGGCACCGGCATCGAGCCCGACATCATGGTGGAGCTGACCAGCGAGGACTGGACCGAGGGACGCGATCCCCAGCGCGACCGCGCCGTCGAATACCTGCTAGAGGGGCGATAGAGCCGAATGCCCAAAAAGAACAAGGACGTAGAACGCCACGGCGACCGCACCATCAGCGTCAACCGCAAGGCCTACCATGACTATACCATCGAGGATACGCTCGAGGCGGGGCTGGTGCTGGTCGGCTCCGAGATAAAGTCAATCCGCGCCGGCCGCGTCTCTCTGCGCGAGGCGTACGTCACCATCCGCGACGGCGAGGCCTGGATGATCGGCGGGCACATCGCGGGCTACCAGGAGGCCGGCCGCCAGGACCACGACCCCACCCGCGACCGCAAGCTGCTGCTGCACAGGCGCGAGATCCTGCGCTGGAGCCAGTTCATCGATCAGCGCGGCTATACCATCGTCCCGCTCAAGCTCTA
>CAZUZB010000266.1:0-1718 GCA_964624695.1 uncultured Anaerolineales bacterium
TGGACGAGACCCTCGCCACCTGCCTCCTGACCGAGGACGACGGCCTGGCGTGGGACCAGCGCGCCACGGCCACCATCAACGGCCTGGCCGTGGAGGTAGCCATCCGCGCGGACTAGCCGTGCGCCAGACGGGGGGAGAGGCGATCGCCTCTCCCCCCGTGCATACTAAACCCTCTGGCTGAACGGGCGGCCTCGGTGGCGCCGTTCTAGTCGCCCACCCGATCAAGGTCGGCCAGCTCGATGCGGCTCACCACAATTTGCACTTGGCCATAGTCGGATTCGTTTCCTCGCAGCACGCCCCAGATGCGCACGGCCTCTCCCGAATCGCGCAGGCCCACCAACGCCTCGGCCAACGCCGCGTCATCGGCCGCGATGCCGTACTGGCCGCCGGGCCACCAACTGTCAAAGTAGTCATCATACGTCGCCGCAGCGGGCAGAGGCACAACGGTGCCCACCCAGCCCTCCACCAGTCCATCGCCATCGCGCGGCTCTGGTAGCGAACCCTCCGCGACAATGCGTTCCACCACCAAGCGCGCATCGCCATAATCCGCCACGGCGTCCTCAAGCCACGCTTCCACCACCACCAAGCGACCCGTGTCACGCAGGGCCTCCAGAGCTTGCTCCAAGGTCTCGTCCGCGCCCCGAACGCCCATCTGGCCCAGCGCGCCGTTCCAGATGCGCACCATGTCGTCATAGGGAGATTGCGGGGGCAAGCTGTGCAGCGTGACCACATACAGCCCTCCCTCGGCCGCCGGCGTTGCGCTGGGGCCCGGTCGGCGGGTAGGCTCAGGCGTGGCCGTGCTCAACGCCTGGGTGCTGACCACCGCATCGGAAGCCACCACCATCTCCACGACGATGCCTTCCACGCTCACCGCCCTCACCCCAAAGCGGTCCGTCTCGGCATCGGCCTGCAGCCGACGGAGCTCCAGCCGCCACGCCCCCCAACAATGACTGGCTGGGCCGCAGCTATCATCCCAAACTGGGTCGCCAGCCCCACCGGCGATGCCCGCTTGCACCAGATGCTCCCAGGCCAGGTCACGCAGCCAGGTGGCAGGCACGGGGGCCGCCTCGCCCTCGGGAACGGCTGGGGTGGCGCCCTGCGAGGGATCGGACGGGCTGGGAGACGCATGGGAGGTGGACGCCAGAGGCGACTCGGTGGGGGCCGTCAGGGTGCGGAACGCCTCGCTCTCCACCAACACGCTGCAGGAAGAGGAGAGCAGGAGCAGCAAAAACAGGCTGGAAGCGGCCGCCAGTTTGCGGGCCCATGGAACTGCGCCGTAGCGTTCGCCGTCTACAGAGCAGCTAGGACCAGTGTGGGAGGTACGCCATGACCAGCGGGTTCGCGATCGTTGCACTGCTCGTCTCTCTTGCGTTGCTCGGCGTTGGCGGCGGACGCCCGTCACGATGACCTTATCATACACATCAGCACGGCGCGGGCAAGGCCGCAACCCGTCACCGCGATTGGGGTTCTACACGGTAGCCCAGCGCAATGGAGTACACGCTATGGAGACGCTCTCGATCATCAGCATCGTCTTGGTTCTGGCCATGCTCTCCCTCGAGGCTGCCAGGGCCACCCGCCGGTGAGTTCTGCTGGACCGACGCCAGACACGTAACGAGCGCGAACTACCTTCACAGTTCGCGCTCGTCGCCTGTACGGGTATCCTCACCTAGAAGGCGCGGTAGGTCTCCTTCTTGGCGCTACAGATCGGGCAGCGGTCA
>CAZUZB010000267.1:0-1702 GCA_964624695.1 uncultured Anaerolineales bacterium
GCCCCCACCCCCAGGCTCAGCAGCGCCGCCACCAAGAGAAGCACCAGCAGCAACAGAAACGCGATGAAAAAAGCTCGATTGCTCACCAGAGATGTCTTGTTCGCCAAATCGGCTGCACGCTTTCTCAGGCTCGACGGCGCCCTCCACGAGCACCATGAGTAACCGAAATCAATGGGCCGCGCGCCAAAAAGAGGGCGGGAAGGAGGCTCCCTGGCAGGCAACCCAACGAGCCTCCCCCCCCAGTTGGGCTAGTCGAACAAACCCGGATAGAGGGCTGCCGCAACGTCCTCGATCACCTCGGCCAGCCGAGGGCCCGCCCTGGAGACAATGTCGCCCTGGATCAGATAGATGCGCTCGTTGCGCACAGCATCCACCTGATCCCACCCCGGGCGCCCACCCACGATCTCGGGAGTGAGCTTGTCGCCGTGCGAGTCCGGCCCCATGATCACCGCCGGGTTGCGCGCCAACACCTCCTCGGCGCTAACCGACGGCCAATCCTCAGCGAGGTCGGCAAAGAGGTTGATCCCTCCCCCTAGCGTGATGATCTGGCCAGCAAAAGTCCCCGGGCCGGCGGTCATCAGCGGCTCATCCCATATCTGCCAGAACACGGTCGGGCGCTCTGCCTCGGGAACCTGCGCGATGATCGCCTCCACCTGCTCGATACGCTGCTGCATCTCGGCCACCACCTGGGCGGCCTCTTCCGCATGACCGGTCAAGAGCCCCACCAGCTCGATGTCGCTGTAGACCTCGTCCATATTGGCGGGGTCCAGCGAGATCACAGGGAACTCTAGATTCTCCAACGCCTCGATGATTGGCTCGTGAATCCCTCCGGCAGCCAACACCAGATCCGGCCTCAGCGATACGATCACCTCGACGCTGATGGTCGAGGCTGAGAACCCGCCCACCTGCTCCCGCTCCTGAGCCTCTTCGGGATAGTTGCAGAACGTGGTGACACCCACGACCTGGTCGCCGGCGCCGACGGCAAAGAGTATCTCGGTCAGGCTAGGCGCAAGCGACACGATGCGCTCGGACGATTCGGTCAGGATGACCTCGCGTCCCAAGCTATCCGTAACGCTCACAGAGACGGTGGTCGGTGTCTCCGTGGGTGGCACCGGTGTCTCCGTAGGAGGCACGGGCGTCTCTGTGGGCGGCAGCGCTGTCTCTGTCGGCGGCAGCGCTGTTGCCGTGGGCGGCACCGGCGTCGCCGCAGGAGCACAGCCACAGACACTGGCCAATGTGATGACCAGAATGGCGACAAGCCTCAAGATGTTGCGTTTCATGTTTGAACACCCCATGATAGTTTGCAGATTGGCATGATGAACCGGTAGACGCTGCACGGACGCAAAAAACCCCTTGCCATCTCGGCAAGGGGCATCTGCTGGCCGCGCCCTAAGGCAAGGCTCAAGCCATGCTCCCACCCCCTTCCGCGAGGTCGTGCAGAGCGCGATAGAGGCGGTCGACCTGACTTGGCCAATGTGCCTGCGCGCTTGGCCTTACAGTTGCGGGACAGTGCCGGACTTGCACCGGCTTCGCGCTTTAAGCCCTTACATCCGGGTGAAAGGGCACCCCTATCTGCATATTCAATTGGGCGTCACCATACCATAGAGTGCCAAAGCGGTCAAGCCTCCCCCGTGGAAAAGCGCCCCTGCGTTGACGAGCCACCCCGCCCCCGCTACACTGCTAGCAGAGCGTTGGAGGCTTG
>CAZUZB010000268.1:0-1659 GCA_964624695.1 uncultured Anaerolineales bacterium
CGTTCCTGTTCGCTATCCGGCATCGGGGCACGGGGACGCTGCTGTTCCTGGGGCAGGTGGTGGAGCTGGGGTAACGGATCTGCGGGATGAGCTGCGGGGCCAGGCTTTATGCCTGGCCCCGCTTGAATTCCGGTCGCCTGATACCGAGGCGTTTCGCGTTCGAGGCGATGCTACACTTCGGGCTGGCATTCCCACTGGGTGAGATCCCACGCTCCATCATCAGAGTACTGGATGGCGGCGGAGCGGATGTCTGCAGGAGCTGCATCCCAGCAAATGCGCTCTAGGTTCGTCATGGTCTCGTCAAGGCTCTGCATGTCGAGGAAGTAGACCTCGTTCTCGCGGTGCCACAGGTCGTTGTACTTGCTTTCGGCGTACCCAAAGACGTACTCCAGGCTGCGGACGGGGTGGCCTCCACGCACCATGCGCTCCATGGCCGCAAAGAGGTTGTCGATCTCGGGTAGGGCGCTGGTGCCAACCACCGCCGGGACCATGGAGGGCACTTCATTGACGATCAGCTCGTCATTCTCTGGCGTCGTGATGAACATCAGATAATCGACGCACTCGTCAATGTTGCTGCGCTTCAGGGTCATGTGGTTCATCCCGTAGGAGGTACCGTGACCGCCTACGCCGATGGGTAGGACCGCGGGATCCTGGGCCACAGGCGATGTCTCTTGGGTGATGGGGGGCACAAAGAACGAAACCATCTCAAAATCACGCCGGTCGTCGTCAAGCAGGCCACCGAGCTGCCAGGTGCCATCCCAGAGCATGGCCGCCTGGCCCGTGGCAAAGAGCTCGTAAGCGTTCTGGCTGTCGCGGGCCGTCCAGTTCTCTTGAAAGTACTGCGACCACTCCCTGAAGATGCGGTACATCTCGTGCGTCTCGGGGAGTTCCCAGATGTTCCAATCCAAGCACCACCAGGCGTGCTGCTGTTCTTCCTGGTTGATAAAGCCTTCCTGCTTGTAGATGGGAACGCCCTCGTGGTAGTTGAGCATGTCGATCTGCTCGATCCAGGGCTCGCCTAGCTGATCTGCCAGCGTCCGCCAGAACCAGTCGATGGAGCTGCCGCCCATGGCAAAGGGGATGATACCGCTTTCCTGGAGCTTTTCCATCCACACCATAAAGGCGGCCCAGCTATCGGGCGAGCCTAGCTCACGGTTGAGCTCGGCGTCAAAGTCGATGCCGGCGGCCTCGAGGGCGTTGCGGTTGGTGTAGATACCGGTCGAGACCAGATCGATGGGCACGGCGCCATAGTTGCCCTTCAAGCTGTGGCTGTCCTCGAGATCTAGAAAGGTGTCCATCCACGGCGTGTCTTCGGACGTATACTTGTTGGGCATCTTGAGATAGTCATTTATCACCACTGCCTTGCCCTCGTCGGCAAGGGCGTGGAACGGACTCAGATACCACTCGAAGATGTCAGGCCCCCCGCCCCCAATGAGCTGGGTGTTCATCCAATCGTGGTAATTTCCTGACGGCACGGGGATGTACTCGATGGTGATGCCGGGATGCTCGCTCATCCACTCCGCGGCGAGGGTGTCGAGAGCGTCGCGCTTGGGCGCGTTGGGGTCCGTGTTGGTATCGGCCGAGCGGGGAATGTGCGTGCCGGCATACATCTGGATCGTGCCCTGGAACCCCGCTGCCTGCTCGGGCTCCTTTTCTACG
>CAZUZB010000269.1:0-1657 GCA_964624695.1 uncultured Anaerolineales bacterium
GACTACACCTCGGACTGGGCAATCTCGCGCGGCTTTCCAACGCGCAGACGCGCTCGATAAGCCCCGAAAACAGAACCGGCGCCAAAGGCCAGGGCGCCATGGCCACCGAGGGCACCGGCGCACGCTGCGCCCGCGACCTGGGCCTGGGGTGGAAGGTCTCCCCCAGCCTGCGCATGGCCCCAGGCGAGACGCTGACCCTGGCCGAGATCGAGGGATCCGGCGCCATCCAGTCCATCTGGATGACCCTCAGCGGCCGCTGGCGCTATAGCATCGTGCGGATCTATTGGGATGGCGAGGAGACCCCATCGGTGGAGGTGCCCGCCGGCGACCTTTTCTGCATGGGGTGGGGCCGCTACGCCCAGGTCAGCTCCCTGCCGGTGGCGGTGAACCCGGGCAGCGCGTTCAACTGCTACTGGGAGATGCCCTTTCAAAAGGGCGCGCGCATCACCATCGAGAACCTGGATGACGAGCAGCAGACCATCTACTACCAGATCAACTATACCCTCACCGACGTGCCCGATGACGCCGCCCGCTTTCACGCCCAGTTCCGCCGCTCCAACCCCCTGCCGTACCAGCAGGTGCACACGCTGCTGGATGGCGTGCGCGGCCAAGGCCACTATGTGGGGACGTACATCGCCTGGGGCTCGAACAACTGCGGCTGGTGGGGCGAGGGCGAGATCAAGTTCTATATCGATGGCGACGACGAGTTCCCCACCATCTGCGGCACCGGCACCGAGGACTATTTCGGGGGCTCGTACGATTTCGAGTATCCCCGCGGCGAGGCCTACTGCGAGTTCACCACGCCGTTCCTGGGATTGCCGCAGGTGATCCGCCCCGACGGCCTGTACGATTCGCAGCAGCGTTTCGGCATGTATCGCTGGCACATCATGGACCCGGTGCGCTTCCAGCAGGACCTACGGGTGACCATCCAGGCGCTGGGCTGGCGCTCCGGCCATCGTTACCTGCCCCTGCAGGACGACATCGCCTCAACGGTGTTCTGGTATCAGGCCGAGCCCCACGCGCCCTTCCCCAAGCTGCCCAACCGCGACGGCCTGGAAGTGATCTAGCCTCGATCCGCCAGGCGCGCCGACAGCATCCCGTCGCGAGAGACCCAGATCCCCCAAGGGGGATGGGTCTCTTTGCGTGTCTAGCTCTGACGCCAACCGCCAGCCTCGGGACGGGCGTAGCGCTCGCCAGCGCGTGGCTTGCCTAGTAGCGGCTGGGGTGCTACCCTCGGCCACGAGGCTGCTCCCAGGAGGTGTGTGTGGCTGTCCGCACGGATATGAGCATCCCCTGCGGAAACGCCTGTGATGACACCATCCAGCCCCGTGCCTTTGGCACAAGAGTCAGCTTTGGCGCCGACCCACACGGTGGATTGGAGGCGCCATGGTTCTGCTCCCGGTTGGCGAATGAGTCGTCAGGCCCACAGTCTGTAGCGCCACCTGCACGCCGTCCGTTGGGCGGAGGCGCCCAAACCATGACCGACACCACCTGGGCCAGCCTGGCCAACTACCGGTTTGTCCTGCGATCCGACGCCACCAGGCGCGGCTTTGCCAACCTTCTTTGGTACGCCATCGCCAACAATCTGTTTCAGCTCGCCATCGCCCTGGCCATCTTTCGCTTCTCCGGCACCTGGGGCTCTTTCTTCTGGCCGCTG
>CAZUZB010000270.1:0-1656 GCA_964624695.1 uncultured Anaerolineales bacterium
GCCCGCGCCCCCAGCGTGGTGAACGTCGCGATCTGCGCCGTCTTGTCCTCGCCATAGCGCCGAACGAGGTATTCGATGACCTCGCCGCGCCGGTCCTCGGGATAATCCAGGTCGATATCGGGCATGTTGACGCGGCCGGGGTTCAGGAACCGCTCAAAGATCAGGTCCAGGCCCAGGGGCTCCAGGCTCGTGATCCCCAGGGAATAGGACACCAGGCTGCCAGGGCCCGACCCTCGCCCCGGACCCACCAGCATCTTGGCCTCGTTCTTGGCCCACTTGACCAGATCCCAGTTGATCAGGAAATAGTCGTCGAATCCCATCGAGTGGATCACCGAGAGCTCATGCTCCAGGCGCTCACGGATGGTCGGCGTGATCTCGCCATAGTAACGCCGCAGGCCCTCCTCGCAGAGATCGCGCAAGAACGTCTCGCTGGTATGCCCCTCGGGGACCTCAAAAACGGGCAGATGGTACCCCTCCTGCTCGATGGCATAGTTGCAAAGGTCGGCCACCATGGCCGTGTTCTCGATGGCCTCGCGATACTCGGGAAGAGCGGCCACCATCTCTTCATAGGAGCGAAGGTGATAGTCGTCGCCAGACATGCGCATACGGTCCGGATCGCTGAGGGTGGTCTGGGTCTGGATGGCCAGCAACAGATCCTGGGCAGCCGCATCCTCTTTTCGCGCATAATGCACGTCGTTGGTGGCGATGCACTTGAGGCCGAATTCGCGAGCCAAGGCGGCCAACTGCTCGTTGATGCCGCGTAGCTCGGGAATGCCATCATGCTGCTGCAGCTCGACAAAGTAGCGGTCCGGCCCAAACAGATCCCGGTAGAAAGCCAATGCCTCACGTGCGCCGTCCACATTGCCCTGCAGCAGCTTGGCGGGCACCTCGCCGGAAAGGCAGGCGCTGGTGCATACCAGCCCCTCGGCATACTCGGCCAGGGTCTGTCGATCGATACGAGGCCGATAGTACATGCCCTCGGTGGAAGCCAAGGTCACCAGCTTGAGCAGGTTCTCATAGCCGCCCTGGTTCATCGCCAGCAGCAGGAGGTGATAGGCGTCGCGATCCACGCCCGGCTCGCGGTGCTGCATGCTCCGGGGCGCCTGATAGAGCTCACACCCCAGAATCGGCTTGATCCCCTGCTCGGCGGCCGCCTGGCAGAACGACACCGCGGCATACATGCAACCGTGGTCGGTCAATGCCAGAGCGCTCTGGCCCAGTTCGGCCGCTCGTTTGCACAGCGCCTTGGGGCTCGCCAGACCATCCAAAAGGGAAAACTCGCTATGCACATGCAGGTGGACAAAGGAACTCACACAATCCTCCCAGAAGAACCAGACAGCTAGGGGCCAGAGAATCAGGCCGGACGCGCAGCGCGAGGAGCCCGGCGACGACCACAGCATAGACGGATGGGGCGCAGGCTGCAAGCCTCTCCCGCCGGGAAATTGCGCCGAATGCTTACCTGCCACATCGGGTGCCCAGTCGGCGCTAGCGGCTCGGCGATGGAGACAAGTCGGCCGCCGCGATCCCTTGCCGTCGCCCGGCGCAACAACACCTCCTGGCACCGGATTCCCCGGAGCAGGAGGTGTTGTGGTGTCACGCCAAGCCACCCTCGAGACTTGAACTCGAAACCTGGCGCTTACGAAGCGTCTGCTCTGC
>CAZUZB010000271.1:0-1640 GCA_964624695.1 uncultured Anaerolineales bacterium
TCATCCGCGTCACCTCGCCCACCATGGGCTGGGCCAACGAAGAGCCCGGCGCGGCGGCGGTGAGCATCGTGGGTGGGCACCAGTACCAGATCGTGTATCAGTTGGTTCACAAGTAGCGTTTGGGGTGCGCACGACAAGGGCCGGCGCTCTGCCGGCCCTTTTTTGCTGCGTGCCGCCCGCTCCGTCCCACGCATTTTTGACAACTTATTCACGCTTCAATGCCCTTGGGGGCCGCCTGCTGCTTGCTCTTGGAAGAGTCGCGAGTAGGCTCCGACTGTGCGGATCCGTTGACGACTTGAGCAGCAGTGGAGGAGACAATGAAGGGCAAGCGTGCGAGAGGGGCTCTGGCGGCGTGGGTGATGGCGGGGCTCTTGGTGGTCCTGTGCCTGGCGGCGGCCTTTCCGGTCGTGGCCGATGGCGAATGCGACGGGACCATCACAAACCCCAGTTTTGAGACGGGAGATCTGACGGGCTGGGAGGCGGGCCGATCGAGGCGCTTGATGATCCTGCCCCGGGTATCGCGGTTCCCCTGGAATATCTCCTGGGATGAGCTCGAGGGTATCCTGTGGCAGCCCACCGATGGCGAGGCCTCGCTTTGGGTGCGCTGGGGTGGGACCGTTTCGGGCACCCTGTGGCTGACGCAGGATGTGACCGTGCCGACGGGCCTGCCGCTGCTGGTGTTTGACTATCGCGCTAGGTGGGTCCGCGAGCTCTCCATCGGCGGGCAGGCGCAACCGCAGGCCTCCTGGGATGTCCCCGATCAGCACTTTTACGTGGTCATCCAAGAGGCGGGCGGCGGCGCGGAGCTGGCGCGCCACCTGATCTTGCTGGCGCCGGGCGGCGAGCTGCGCATCGGCAACAGCATCAACGAGTACACGCCCTCAGAAAGCGACACGGGCGTGCTCAACGCGGTGGTCGATATGACCGAGTTCGCCGGCCAAGAGGTGCGGCTGATGCTCGAGTGGGAGATCCCCGCGCCGCCGCTGCCGCTCATCGCTCCGCAGGGCCTCATGCAGGTGGACAACTTCCGGTGGAAGCAGATCCAAGTTGAGGACGAGGAGGATGCCGCCAAGCCGGATATCCGCACCGACGTCTCCGTCATCGTCTATGGCGGCTGGAATGGCATGGTGGCACGCTGCTGGGTGGGCGGCACGCAGCAGCCCGAGCTGATCACGGCCGTCAACTCTTTCGGCGACGCCCAGGCCATGTGGACGCTCTACCCCACCGGCACCTGGCCGGTGGCCGTGAACGTGGACCTGCCGGCCGGGCTGGATCCGGACCACTGGGAGATGCGGCTGGTGCGGATCAGCTCGCCCACCATGGGCTGGTCCAACGATGCGCCGGGCGCCGCGGCGACCAGCATCATCGCCGGGCAGCAATACCAGTTCGTCTATCAACTGATGAGCAAGTAGCATCACGCGGCTGAGCGCGCATACGCAGGGGCCGAGGGAACTCCCTCGGCCCCTCTTGGCGTGGGGCGAGCAGCGACTAGGGCTGCGGCGCGTCGGTGCGGCTGGAGACCCGCCGCCGCTGCGCCATGGCATGGAGAAACTCGTCCATCGCCTGACCAGAGCGCGCCTCGATCGTCTGGTTCATGGCCTGGTTCAGCGCCTGGGCCATGGCCTGGGGGCTGGGTCGGG
>CAZUZB010000272.1:0-1559 GCA_964624695.1 uncultured Anaerolineales bacterium
CATGCCACGCAAAAAACCGCGCTCGATGGGTTACATCGAGCGCGGTTCGTCTAGCTATGCAGTTGTACGATCCTGGCGGCGATCGGATAGCGAGCTTGGCCCTGGCTCAGCCAAAGACCACCCTCAGCGCTCGCCCGCGCCGCCGACGATGATGGTTACCAGCGACGCCCGCGGTCGCCACCGCGATCGGAGCCGCGATCGGAGCGCTCGCGAGGCGGGTTCGCCTCGGCAACCTTGAGGTTGCGGCCATCGAGGTCCTTGCCGTCCAGCTCGGAAATGGCCGTGGCGGCGTCGGCGTCGTTCTCCATGGTCACAAAGCCAAACCCGCGGGCACGGCCGGTCTCGCGGTCCGTGATCACGGCGGCTTCGGCCACGGGGCCGATGGCCTCAAAGTGACGGCGTAGGCCGTCCTCGGTCGTGTTATAGGACAGATTGCCTACGTACAGTTTCTTACCCATCGATTCTCTTCCTCATTTTCCTGTGGTCAGTTCTCGGCCAGGGCACTCAGACCCACCGGGTCAGCGTGACTGCTGAGGGCGCCAGCGACGCGTCAAGGGTTTCGCTGCATGAGGGTCCTACGTAGCCCAGGTCCTCGTAACGAGCACTCTTGGAAGAGGATCGACGATCAGGAACCGGTTTTCGTCAGGCCTTCTCAGTGCGCCATGGCCTCCATTCGTAGCAATCGCATTATGCGACGAACGACGGCGATTGTCAAATGTCGGTGACGGCGCGCGCCAGCCAAACGCAGGCCCTTGCGATGCTGGCAGCGCCATTCTACAATCGCGGCATAGCCTTTGCTCTTGTCTCGTGCGTCAGCGCAAGGAGGCCCCGATGATCGTGCAACCGTATCCGTCCGTCGCCTGGTACCGCGACCCCACCGAAGGGGCCCCGCCCATGGTGCACAGCTACGTGGCGGCGCTGGCCACGTCGCTGCAAGCCCGGGGCGAGCCGGTGGACCTGACCCACCTCATGGGCGCCAGCGGCTGGGCCTTTCGCATCATCGCCCACGAGGATCTGTGCCCCTCCGCCACCAGCGTGTTCGATTGGCCGAGCATCCTGCCCGAGACCGTGCGCCAGGCCGGCTATGGCGTCACCCACCACTTTGCCTATGACGAGAGGCAGCGCCGCGAGCGGCGACCCCAGACGCTAGCGGCGATCCGCGCGGCGCTGGACGCCGGCACCTTGCCCGTGGGCTGGGATATCCAGGAGCCGCCCGAATGGGGCGTCATCACCGGCTATGATGATGACGCCGGGCTGCTGCACACCCAGTACGAGGGGGTGCCCGCCACCCTGCCCTATGACCGGCTGGGCGAGCGCGAGATCGCCATCCTGTCGGTGATCCTCCCCGGCGCGCGGGAGCCGCAGCCCGAGGAGCGAACCATCGCCGAGGCGCTGGGCATCGCGGTGCGCCATGCCCGCCAGCAAGAGTGGCTGGAGCGCCCCGTCTACCAGGACGGCCCGGCCGCCTATGGGCAGTGGGCCCGCGCCATGACCGAGCGCGCCGACACCGCCAACTGGGAGATGGCCTGGTACTATGGCGTCACCTGGTACGCGGCGCG
>CAZUZB010000273.1:0-1534 GCA_964624695.1 uncultured Anaerolineales bacterium
TCATCTGCTTTACCACCGACCACGGCGACATGATGGGCGACCACGGCCTCATCACCAAGGGCGCCATGCATTATGACAAGTCCGTCCGCGTGCCGCTGATCGTCTGGGGCGGCGACACCGCCCGCGGCCTCGTCAGCGATCGACTGACCACCTCGCTGGACCTGTTCCCCACCCTCTGCCAGTGGGGCGGCGCCGGCCTGCTCCCGCCGCACGAGGGCCGCACCTTGCTGCCAGTCCTCCACGGCGAGCCCGACCCCGACCCGTGGCAAGAGATCACCGTCCAGGTGCTAGGTTCCCGCAGCATCATCACCGCCGAGGGCTGGCGGCTGAGCCTGCTCAAGCCCGATCGCTGCGGCCAGATGTTTGACTTGGTCAACGACCCCGACGAGCAACGCGATCTCTACGGCCAGGCGGAGGCGTGGCCCATCCAGGCCGAGCTGATGGAGCGTCACGTCTATGCCTATATGCGCGCCATGGAGACGTGGCGCTATGAGCGGCTGCCCCTCGACGGTGGCCGCCCTATGATGCCCGGCCCCACCATGGCCACGCCGCTGGAGCCCGCCTACCCAGGAAATGACGACTAGTCGCGACCCTTAGCAAGCCATGATGGAGGACACATGACCACCTGGCGTGACCGCGTCTATGACCAACTCGCCCATCGCGAGACGCAGCCGATCCCCTACACCCTAGGCTGGGAGGGCGATGTCGGCGAGCGCCTGGACGCCCACTATGGCGATACCCGCTGGCGTGAGCTGCTAGAGCCAGCCATCTGCAGCGCGCCCATCCCCAGCCTCAATCGGCACCGGGAAGAGAGCGCCACCCACTATACCGACCTGTACGGCACAGTGTGGCGCTGCGACCGGCGCCCCACCCACCTGGAGACGCCCGCCCTGCCGGAGCCGTCGCTGGACGGCTATCGCTTCCCCACCATGGAGGAGCTCTTTCCCTCCGGCTGGGACGCGCCCGCGCGGCAGGCCATCGCCGCCGCGCCCGACCGCTTCTGGGTGGCGGGCCTGGGGTTCGGCCTGTTTGAGCGCACCTGGTGCCTGCGCGGCTTTGAGGACGCCCTGGCCGACGCCGCGGCCGATCCTGCGTTCTACTCCGAGCTGGTCGAGGCCGTCGCCGCGCACCACGCCGCCATCCTCGGAAAGCTGCTGGAGCTGCCCTTGGATGGCATCCGTTTCAGCGATGACTGGGGCTACCAGCAAGGCGTGCTCCTGGGTCCAGAGCGCTGGCGGCAGTACATCAAACCCGCACTGTACCGGTTGTATGCCCTGGTGCACGCTGCCGGCAAAAAAGCCTTGAGCCATTGCTGTGGCAGCGTGCGTGACATCCTGCCTGACATCATCGAAACCGGGCTAGACGCGCTCGAGAGCGTGCAGCCCGAGGCCCGCGACATGAACCCGTACGAGCTCAAGCGCGAGTTCGGCCGTGACATCGCCTTTTGGGGCGCGCTGGGCTCGCAATCCACCATCCCCCACGGCACGCCGGCCGAGATCCACGCCGAGGTGCGGCGCCTCTGCGACGAGATGGG
>CAZUZB010000274.1:0-1533 GCA_964624695.1 uncultured Anaerolineales bacterium
CGTTCGATGGCCCGGCTGAGCCAGCGCGATCTAGCCAAGGCGGCCGACGTCAGCGCCATGTCGATCAGCAACTATGAGCGGAACTTGGCCATGCCATCGTCGGCTGTGCTGTTGCGTCTAGCGCGAGCGCTGGGCGTGAGCGCCAGCTACTTGCTGCAGCCGGTCACCGTATCATTGGGTGAACCTTGCTACCGTGCCAAGGCTACCCTGGGCGAAAGGGACAAGCAGGCCGTGTTGGCGCGGGTACACGGGTGGCTCTGCCGCTATGCCGAGGTGGAGGCGCTATTCCCCGACATGCCCAGCTTTGCTGTGCCAGACATCGATCGGCGCGTCGCGTCCATGGATGACATCGAGCGGGTAGCCGAACAGCTACGAGAGGCTTGGGAGCTAGGCCTGGATCCCATCGATAACCTCGTGCACGTCCTGGAGCAGCGCGGCATCAAGGTGGGCATCTTTGATGCGGACGGCAAATTCGACGGGCTGCACCTCTGGGCGAACGGGGGCACGCCGGTTCTGGTGACGCGAGGCCGGGATCTCCCGGGCGACCGACAGCGCCTCAGCATTGCCCACGAACTCGGCCACCTGATACTGGAGTTCGAGGGCGATATGGTTCCGCAAGCCGACGGCAGCCAGGGCAAGCGCGCGGAGGACCGCATCTTTCATCGCTTTGCCGGCGCGTTCCTGGTTCCTCGCGAGGCGGCCTTGGCCGCGTTGGGGCCATCGCGGCAGACGTTAGGTTTGCAGGAGCTGTATCTGCTCAAGCGCAACTGGGGCATCAGCATGCAGGCGTGGATCCATCGCGCCCAGGATCTAGACATCATACCCCAAGCCGAAGCAGCGCGGCTGTACAAGCGGTTTGGCATAGAGGGATGGCACAACACCGAGCCGGGGGATCCATACCCGCCGGTGCAGACGGATCGCCTCAAGCGCCTCGTGCTGCGCGCGATGGCAGAGGGCGCGGTGACGCCCGCACGCGCGGCGGAGCTTCTGGACATACCGTTGAGCCAGTTCATCCGCGAACAGGAGTTCCGTCGTGACGTTGCCCTCTCGGTGTGTGGTTGACGCCAATATCATCTTTGACTTTGCATGCGGCGGCCTGCTGGACTCGCTTTTCGCAGCGGGGATGGTTCTGGTGACGACCGATCTGGTGGCTGAGGAGCTCTGCGAGCCGCCCCGTCTGGTGGTGGAAACGTTGGGGCTACGGGTCGAGAGCCTTTCTGAACGGCAGATGCTAGAGCTCCAGGCGTTGGCGGGGCGTCTGCGCCAGACCTCCCAAAAGGACAGATCGGCCTATGTTTTGGCGCGGAGTCTGGGCCTGATGCTGCTGACAGGCGACGCCGAACTGCGAGCTTGCGCCGAGGCGGACGGGGTCGAGGTGCACGGGACGCTCTACTTGCTGGACGCGCTGGTGGCGACCCACCTAGTTGAGCCGGCACGGGCAGCGGAGGCACTGCGTACCATGCGGAGCTCTGGCAGCTGGCTGCCTTCGGCCGAGTGCAAAGCGCGCCTGCGCCGGTGGGGCGAGGGACGGAG
>CAZUZB010000275.1:0-1533 GCA_964624695.1 uncultured Anaerolineales bacterium
TACCAGGGGATCATCTCGCGCATGATCTCGCGGATGGGCAGATGGTAGGGGCAGCGCTCCTCGCATTCCCCACAGTCGATGCAGGTCTCGGCCCTGGCGATCAGATCGCGCCCCCATTCGCCAAAGAGCTGCCCGGGTGGCATCCGTTGGGCCCAGCTCTTGAGCGTCATCACCACGGTGATGTCGATCTCTTGGGGGCAGGGCTGGCAGTAGCCGCAGCGGCGGCAGAACTGGTGCCCCAGCTCCTGGCGCATGGCCGCGATGTGCGCCCGATCGGCGTCGCCGAGGCCAGCGGCGCCTTCCACCACGTTCACGATCTCGTCGATCTCCTGGCAGCGCTCGATGCCCACCAGCATCAGGATATCGGGCCACTGCTGCAGGTACTTGAAGGCCAGCGTGGCGTCGCTCAGCAGGCCGCCGCCCATGGGCTTCATGGCGAGGAACCCCACGTCGTGTTGGCGGCAGAGGGGGATCAGCTCGT
Source organism: uncultured Anaerolineales bacterium (assembly GCA_964624695.1). GTDB lineage: Bacteria > Chloroflexota > Anaerolineae > UBA1429 > UBA1429 > DAIRUQ01. The sequence continues at coordinate 482 of CAZUZB010000275.1, forward strand.
GGGCGGCCTCGTCGGTAATAAAGTTGAACGGGAACATGAGGGTCTCGAACCGCCCGCAACGGGCGAACTCGAGGGCCAGGTCCAGCGTGTGGGACGTGATGCCCAGGTGCCCGATGCGGCCCTCGTCGCGGGCGCGGCAGGCGATCTCGTAAGGGCCGCCGGGGGCCATGATCTGCTCGTAGGAAGCCTCATCGCTGACATTGTGGAACTGGAACAGGTCGATATAGCCCACCTGGAGCCGTTGAAAGCTCAGCTCCATCTGCTGGCGGAACGGCTCGGCCTGGCGGGCGGGGCTCTTGGTGGCGATCACCAGGCCCTCACGCCGCCCCTGCAGAGCGGCGCCGATGCGCTCCTCGCTGGTGCTATAGCCGTGCGCGGTATCCAGAAAGGTGGCGCCGCGGTCGATGCAGTGCTGCACCACCCGCACGGCCTCGTCGTGGGTGAGGCGTTGGATGGGGATGCCCCCAAAGCCAACCTCGGGCACCATCAAGCCGGTCTGACCAAGACGAATCTGACGCATAGGGTAACCTCCTTCCCGAGGATTCTAGGGGGAGGAGGGGTGAGCGTCAACCGGGGAGCGGATGCGGCCCCAGCGGTGTTGGCGTTGCTGGGGCCGCTCGGCGTGGCGATTCAGTCTAGGCCCAGGACCGCGCGGGCGTGGACGTCCAGCCCGAACTGGCGCGGGTGGACGCGCACCGAGGGGATGGCCTCGATCAGACGGTGGTAGGCGGCCGAGGCCTCCAGGGCCGGAGCGGGGCCGCCGCAGTGCTCGATGAACCAGTAGTAGGCCGGCCAGCTATGGGGCGCGTCGACCCCCGCCGGTGTGCCCATGTGACCGAAAAAGCGGGTCTCCTCGCTCAAGAGCAGGGCCAGGATCTCGGTCTGGCGGCCGGGGATCGCCTCGGGTCGCAAGCCGCACCAGGGCGTGCCCCACATCTGGAATAGCGGCAGGTCGCGGAAGCGCTCCTGGATCACCTCGCCGCCCAGGGCCACGCCCGGCAGGACGTCGGCCATCTCGTGAGCGTACAGGTGCGTGCCCGTGGCGAAATCGC